>NZ_JBVHTO010000010.1:0-453864 GCF_055565855.1 Streptomyces sp. NPDC028308 | reverse complement strand
GAGAGCGGCCGCGAGACCGTCATCGTCGAGGTCGGCGGCAAACGCCTGGAAGTGTCCCTGCCCTCCAGCCTGGGCATGTCCCTGGCCCGCACCGGTCTCGCCGCCGGCGCCAAACCCAAGCGCCGCGCCGCCAAGAAGTCCGGCCCCGCCGCCTCCGGCGACACCCTCGCCTCCCCCATGCAGGGCACCATCGTCAAGATCGCCGTCGAGGAAGGCCAGGAAGTCAAGGAAGGCGACCTCATCGTCGTCCTCGAAGCGATGAAGATGGAACAACCCCTCAACGCCCACAAGTCCGGCACCATCAAGGGCCTCACCGCCGAAGTCGGCGCCTCCCTCACCTCCGGCGCCCCCATCTGCGAGATCAAGGACTGAGCGGACCGGACCGGGAGCGGCCCCCACCCGAAGTCACGACGCCCCAGGGAACGGAACACGAGATGCAGCGGGTCGCGGTACGCAGGAACGTCGAGCCGGTCGTGGCGGCGGCGCACGCCAGTCTGGGCCGCTACGACCACGTCGACACGGTGGCCGTCGACGTCGAACCGGGCGTCACCGCGGTCGACTTCACCCGGCGGATGCTGGGTTCGCCCCCGCGCTGGGTGCGGACCCTGCTCGTGGTGCGGGACGCGGCGGTGGCGCCCTTCGGCCTGAAACAGCGGGAGAGGGGCGCGCCCGCGGCCGTCGCCGCCGGTGCCAAGATCGGCCCGATGCGGCTGCTGAGCGTCTCGGACGAGGAAGTCCTCGCGGGCGACAACGACAAGCATCTGAGTTTCCGCTGCTCCTTCGCCGTACGGCAGGGACCGCGCGGTCCCGAGGCCGTGTGCACGACCGTCGTCCGCTTTCACCGCAGGGCGGGCCGCCTCTACTTCCGGGCGATCGAGCCCTTTCACCACGCCGTCGTCGCCGGACTCGTCAGACGCGGGGCGCGGGGCGGCGAGCCGGGCGAAACCCCGGCCGGGGGCTGACGGGTTCTTCTCGACATTCTGTCGACGAAATAAGGTTCAATTCTCACCTAACTGCTGTTCGTTGACGCTGAGAGTTGCTATAGGTAGACTCCCGAAAGAGAATTCTGGAAGCTTTTGACCAGCTTTTTCGGGGGATGATCCCGCACCGAGAGAAAAATCGTGCGGGGTCGTAACGGGGGATGTATGTCCAATGGGGAAACACTAGCGAATTCAGGTCTGTTCGACAGTGCGGGGGTAGAGTTCTCGCACATTTCAAGCGACGCCGAGCAGGCGCTCCTGGAGATCCGTGACCGTATCGAATCGATCGTCTCGCGGGGACAGCGTCCGTCCCCGGACAGCAGGTCGCTGCTGGTGACGGCCGAGAGCGCCCGGGCGGCGCTCGGAGCGTTGCAGCGCCTGCTCGGCGAGGCGAAGCACAGCGTGAACGTCCTGGTGCCGTCGGACCGTTCGGCGGCCCGGCTGCGTATACACGTGCTGTCGCAACTGGCAGGCGAGGTGCCGGACGGGGTGCGCGTACGCGTGCTGGACTCGCAGGCGACGGCGGACCGCGGACGGCTCGCCGAACTCCAGCGGCGCCGGCCGGGCATCGAGGTCAGACTCGGCGACGCCGCGCTCACCGGCGCGATCGTCATCGACGCGGAGAACGTGCTCACCCGCTCGGAGGGCACGGGCAACGAGGGCCCGCGGCACATCGCGCTGGTCCGGGCGCCCGCCGTCGTGGACGCGCTCAACGCGCTGTTCACCGACGCCTGGGAGCGCGGGGTGCCGCTCGCCGAGGAACAGCTGCGCCGGCAGGTCCCGCAGGACATCCTGCGCTGTCTGTGCGAGGGGTACACCGACGACGCCGCGGCCCGGGCGCTGTCGATCTCCGTGCGCACCTACCGCAGGCACGTGGCCGAGATCATGCGGGTACTGGGCGCCGGCTCCCGTTTCCAGGCGGGGGTCCGCGCGGCCGAGATGGGGCTGCTCAGAGGGGACCGCGGGGCGGACGGGGGCCGCGCCGGGCACGGCTGAGGGCTCAGCAAGCTGCCACTTCCGGCCGGCCCCGCCGGGAACCACGGGGCCCGGCCGTCAGCAACCGGCCAGGCCGTTGTCCCGCTCCGGGACCCGGGCATAGCTTGAGAGCAGTTCGAGCGGCGCTCGCGAGGCGGGACTCTCCCGCACGCGGCCCGCTGGGGGACCACGGCCATTCACCCGGGCCGGGCCCGGCCGCGACGAGGCGGCCCCGGCCCGGCCGTGCCGAGACGGCACTCACTCATCCGCGCGGAACGACCGCACGCGGCGCTCCCTTTTCCGGGGTGCCGCCGTGCGGCGGCGCGGGCATGCCGTCGCGAGTGAACGGCCGGCAAGAATCAACGGGGAAGCTTGATGAAATCGCATATACCGGCCCGCCCCTGCGCGGATATCCGGGGAGAAAATCCGTCCCATTCGATTTCCGCGCCGACGAACTCGTATCCGCTGCGGAAACTGTCCCGCGGGCGTGGACGCCCGCCCTACGGATTCCGTACGGCCGTCGTCCTCGACGGCACCGGACAACGGCAGCTACTCGTCCCGGACGAGCACACGGCACCGGTCGTGCGCCGCATTTTCCACGAGTGCCTCGACGGCCGGAGCCTGCAGAGCATCGCCGAGGGCCTGAACACCGACGGCGTCCCGAGCCCCGGCCCGGCGGCCGCGAGTGCGACCCGCCCGGCGTCCGGCTGGTCCAAGAGCACGGTGCGGGCCATCCTCCTCAACCCCCGCTACGCGGGCCGGAATGCGCCCGAGGGCCTCGCCGACGACGCCGCCGGGGGGCGGCAGTTGATCGCGTCCGACGTCTTCGAGCAGGTCCACGCCGTGTTCGCCAAGCGCAGGAAGCGCACCGGGGAGTGCGACGTCGAGCCGCCGAAGCCGTACGCGCTGCGCGGGCTGCTGCGCTGCGGACGCTGCAACCGGCTGATGCAGGGCACCTGGAACAACGGCGAGCCCTACTACCGCTGCCGGGTCCCCGCCTCCGAGGACGCCGAGTGCGCGGACCACCCCCGCAACGTCTATCTGCGCGAGCAGGACGCCATGGGCCCGCTGCTCGCCTGGCTGCGCGGGCTGGCCGCACCGCAGGGACTGCGCCGACTGCTGGTCGCGGGCGGCGGCCACCACGCCGTGGCGGCGGCCCGGCACCAGCTGCGCTCCCTGGGCACGGACGGCCGGCCGGGGGCCTCCGCGCTCCAGGCGCTGGGCGTCCGGCTCAGTTACTCCGACTCCGACCGGCTGCTGGACGTCAAGGCGGTGCTCGGGCCCGAGGGGCTCGTCGTCCGCACCCGGATCGCCCTGTAGCGGCCCGCGGACCCCGCGGAACGCGGACCGGCCCCAGGACCCCCTGGACTTCGAGGACCCGAGGAAGAGGAACCGAGTGCACTCCATCGAGCTGATGCCCAGGTCGTCCGTCGTGAGACGGGACGGCGACGGCATCGAGATGACGTTCCCCGCGGACCCGGCGGCGCCGGTCTTCGCGGGCCACTACCCGGGCTTCCCGCTCCTGCCCGGTGTGTTCGCCCTGGACGCCGTGCACCACGCGGTGCTCCGGCACGCCCGGGACACCGGCGGCGGGACGCCGGTACTCGCGGGCATCAGGTCCGTGCGGTTCCTGTCCCCCGTGCTGCCCGGCGACACCCTGACCGTCGAGGCCGCCGTCGCCGCCGCGGACGGGGTGCGGGACGTGCGGGCCGTCTGCCGGACCGCGCGCGGCAAGAGCGCGACGCTGCGGCTGCGGTACCGCGACGCCGGGCGGCCGGACCCGGCCCCCGCACCCCGGGCACCGGCGGCGGGCGCCGACACCGCCCCGGGCGCCTCCCACGGGGTGGCCGTGCTGAAGCGGCTCATCCCGCACCGCTATCCCGCGCTGCTCGTGGACCGGGTCCTCGCCGTCGAGCCCGGCCGGCGCGTCGTCACGCGGAAGGCGGTGACGTGCAACGAGCCCTGGTACCGGGACCTTCCCGACGAGACGGCCGACTCCGGGTACGGGTATCCGGCGGCGCTGCTCATCGAGTCGTGGTGCCAGAGCGCGGCCCTGCTCGCCGCCTGGGACCGGGCCCCGGAGGAACTGGCCGGGCAGGTAGCCCTGTTCGGCGGCATGTCCGGCATCGAGGTCGTGGGCGAGGTCCTGCCCGGCGACGTGCTGCGCCACGAGGTGACGATCAGCCGGGCGCTCGCCGGGACGTGGATCTTCGAGGGCGCCACCTCGACCGCCGACGGCAGACCCGTCCTCACGGTCGACAGCGTGATGACCGCGCTGCGCCCCAGCGAGGTCCTCGGGGCGCCCGCGCACACCTGACGCCGGCCCGACGGCATGGGGAGGACCATGGCGACCGTGCCCGGGAGCCGGCCGGGACCGTACTGGAGAAGGGGGCGGCGACATGGCCGCTGGGAACGTACGCAGGCACGCCACGCCCGTGCTCGACGCGGCCCGGGAGAGCCTCGGCGGCTGCGACCACGTGGACGCGGTGGCCGTGGACCTGCCGCCCGGCACCACCGCGGTCGACTTCACCCGCGCCGTCTTCCTGGGCACCCCGGAGTGGGTGCACCGGCTGATCGGGGTGCGCGACCGGGTGATGGCGCCCTTCGGCCTCCAGCGGCAGCGGCGCGTCGCCCCCGAGCACATCCGGATCGAACCGGGCCTGAAGATGGGGCCGTTCCGGCTGCTGACGGTCGGCGACGACGAGGTCCTGTGCGGGGACGACGACAAGCACCTGGACTTCCGGACGTCGTTCGCGGTCCGCCCGGCCGCCTCCGGCACCGGCACGGAGGGCGTCTGCACCACGGCCGTACGCTTCCACCGCCCCGCCGGACGCCTGTACTTCACGGCGATCCAGCCGCTGCACCACGTGATCGTCCCCCGCGTCGTCGGCGGTGCCTGCGACGCGGGGTGAGGGCCCGTCAGTGGCGGCCGGCCACCCGGTCCGCCAGCCGCGCCAGCCGCGAGGACCGCGCGGCGTGCGTGACCAGCTCACGCCGGTCCGCGGTGCGGTAGGTCGCGTACATGCCGTGGACGCCGACGAAACGGAAGGGCTCCGGCTCCCACTTGCGCACCCGGTGGCCCACCCACGGCAGGGCGGTCAGGTCGGTGGGGCCCGCCTGGCCGGAGTCGTACTGGACGAGGTCGCGCAGCGTGCGGGCGGCGAGGTTGGCGGTCGCGACGCCCGAACCGACGTAACCGCCCGCCCAGCCGAGGCCGGTGGAGCGGTCCAGGGTGACCGTGGCGCACCAGTCGCGCGGGACGCCGAGGACACCGGACCAGGCGTGCTCCACCCGCACTCCCGCCAGCGACGGGAAGAGACGCACGAGGATCTCGCGCAGCGCCTCCACGGTCGCTGGCTGCGTACGGCCGTCGTTGTCGGTGCGCGAGCCGAAGCGGTACGGCACCCCGCGCCCGCCGAGCGCGATGCGTCCGTCGGCGGTGCGCTGGGCGTACATGTAGGCGTGCGCCATGTCGCCGAGCGTCTCGCGGCCCTCCCAGCCGACGGACTCCCACTGGGCGGCGGTCAGCGGCTCCGTCGCGATCATCGACGAGTTCATGGGCAGCCAGGTCCGGCGCTGGCCCTTCAGGGAGGCGGTGAAGCCCTCCGTGCAGCGCAGGACGTAGGGCGCGCGGACCGTGCCGTACGGGGTCACCGCGTGCTTGGGGCGGATCTCGGTCACGGGCGTCTGCTCGTGGATGGTGACGCCGAGCGCCTCGACGGCCGCGGCCAGCCCCTTGACCAGCTTCACCGGGTGCAGCCGGGCGCCGTGCGGGGTCCAGGCGGAGCCGACCGCGTCCGCGACCCGGATCCGCTCGGCGGTCTCGCGGGCGCCGTACAGCTCGCGGTCCTTCTCGCCGTAGGACAGCTCGGTGGCGTGGAAGTCCTTCAGCCGGGCCAACTGAGCGGGTGTGTACGCCACTTCGAGGACGCCGCCCTGGTGGATGTCGGCCTCGACGCCCTCCTCCGCGGCGACCCTGACGACCTCGCCGACGGTCTCGTTCATCGCCTGCTGAAGCCGTACGGCCGCGTCGTGGCCGTGCAGTTTCGCGTACCGGTCGCGGCCCGCGATGCCGTTGTAGAGCCAGCCGCCGTTGCGCCCCGAGGCCCCGTAGCCGCAGAACTTCTGTTCCAGGACGGTGATGCGCAGGAAGGGGGCCGCCTTCTTCAGGTAGTACGCGGTCCACAGCCCCGTGTACCCGCCGCCGACGATGACGACGTCGGCCGACGCGTCCCCGGGCAGGGGCTCGCGCGGGCCGGGGAGACCGTCCTGCGCGTACCAGAACGAGATGCCGCCGTTCACCGTGGCGGCCGTGCTTCCTGCGCTGCTCGCGGGCTTGCTGCTCATGGCCCGGACGCTAACCCCTGCGGGACGCCGGTGTCTCCTTCGGATTTCGTGCTCTTTCGCTGCTCGGAGGCCGTCCGGAAGCCCCCGCGGGCACCCCGCGGCGGACCGCCGGGACACTCACGTAGCCTGCCCGCATGATTCGTACCGCGACCCCCGCCGACGTCCCCGTCATCCACGCGATGATCCGTGAGCTGGCCGAGTACGAGAAGGCGGCGCACGAGGCCCGGGCCACCGAGGAGCAGCTGCGCGAGGCGCTGTTCGGGGAGCGACCCGCCGTGTTCGGGCTCGTCGCCGAGGAGGCGGGCGAGCCCGTCGGGTTCGCGCTGTGGTTCCTGAACTTCTCCACCTGGCGCGGGGTGCACGGGATCTACCTGGAGGACCTGTACGTACGCCCGGAGGCGCGCCGCGGCGGCCACGGCAGGGCGCTGCTCACCGAGCTGGCGCGGATCTGCGTCGAGCGCGGCTACGAGCGGCTGGAGTGGGCGGTGCTGAACTGGAACCGCCCCGCCGTCGAGTTCTACGAGTCGCTGGGCGCCCGCCCGCAGGACGAGTGGAGCGTGTACCGGCTGACGGACGAGTCGCTCACGAGGCTCGGCTCACGGGACTGACTCCGGCACCGAGTGCTGCGCGGGCGCGTGCCGGGGAGCCCGCACCGTCACCATCAGGCCCGCGATCAGGCCCGCCAGCAGCATGATCCCGGCGGCCCACCAGATGGCCACCGTGTAGCCGTGCACGATGCCCTCCTGCGTCACCAGCTCCTTTCGCGAGGGGTCGCGCAGATGCGCGGTGATGTACGCCGCGCTGCTGGTGGTGGCGATGGTGTTGAGCAGTGCCGTGCCGATGGAACCGCCTACCTGCTGGGCGGTGTTGACGGTGGCGGAGGTCACTCCGGCGTCGTGCGGGGCGATCCCGGCGGTGGCGGTGGCGAAGACCGGCATGAAGGTGAGACCCATGCCGAGGCCCATCAGCAGCATGGCGGGCAGGAGATGGCTCGCGTACGAGGAGCCGACCTCGAGCCGGGTCAGGAGCACCATGCCGGCCGAGGCGAGGACCATGCCGGGGACCATCAGCATGCGCGGCGCGAGGCGGTTCATCAGGCGGGCCGAGATCTGGGTCGAACCGACGATGATGGCGGCCGTCAGCGGCAGGAACGACAGGCCCGCCTTCACGGGGGAGTAGCCGAGGACGCCCTGCAGGTAGTAGGTCAGGAACAGGAACAGCCCGAACAGGCCGATGACGGCGAGTCCCATGGTCAGGAAGCAGCCCGCGCGGTTGCGGTCCTTGACGATGTGCAGCGGCAGCAGCGGCTGGGGTGCCCTCGCCTGCCACCACACGAAGGCCACGAGCAGGGCGATCCCCGCCGCGAACAGGCCGAGCACCAGCGGGTCCGTCCAGCCGCGCGGCTGCGCCTCGCTGAACCCGTACACGATGGCGACGAGGCCGCCGCAGCCCAGCACCGCGCCGGGCACGTCGAGCCGGGCACCGGCGCGGCCCGGCCGGTCGTGCAGGAGCGCGAACGCACCGACCACCGCGAGCACGGCGATGGGGATGTTGACGTACAGGCACCAGCGCCAGTCCAGGTACTCGGTCAGCAGCCCGCCCGCGATGAACCCGATCGCGGATCCGCTGCCCGCCAGCGCTCCGTAGATCCCGAAAGCCTTTCCGCGCTCCTTCGGGTCGGTGAAGGTGGTCGTCAGGAGGGACAGCGCCGACGGGGCGAGGAGGGCGGCGAAGGCGCCCTGCAGCGCGCGGGCGCCGAAGAGCATCGCGGATCCGGTGGCCGCGCCGCCGAGCGCGGAGGCGGCGGCGAAGCCGATCAGACCGATGACGAAGGTACGTTTGCGTCCGACGAGGTCGGCGATTCGGCCACCCAGCAGCAGCAGTCCGCCGAAGGCCAGCGTGTAGGCCGTGACGACCCACTGGCGGTCGCCGTCGGAGATGTGCAGATCGCTCTGGGCCGACGGCAGCGCGATGTTCACGATCGTCGCGTCCAGGACCACCATCAGCTGGGCGAGCGCGATGACCACCAGAGCCCACCAGCGGCGGGGATCGGCGCCCACGTGTTCACCTGTGTGGGGGACAGTCATCCGCCCAGAACACCATGAAGCGGACCTCGTCGCATCTCCGGGGGCGGGCGGCCGTTCAGGGTTCCAGGACCACCTTGCCGACGGTGCGCCGGGACTCCAGGGCGCGGTGGGCGTCGGCGGCCCGCGCGAGGGGGAAGCGCTGCACGGCGGGGGTCAGCCGCCCGGCCGCGGCCTCGGCGAGGGCGCGCTCCTCCAGGGTGCGCAGCGGGTCTGGGCCGCCCGCCTTTTCGAACATGACGGGGCCGAGGACTTGCGTCGACACCCCGTCCACGAGGTGGGGGCCGCCGTCCCGGACGCCCTCGGCGGACCAGCCGAAGACGAGGTGCCGGCCGCCGGGCGCGAGCAGGCCGACGGCGGCACGGGCGACATCGCCGCCGACGCCGTCCAGGACCACGGTGGCCGCGCGGTCGCCCAGGTGGGCGCGGACCCGCTCCGGCCACGCGCCGTCCCGGTAGTCGACGGCCAGGTCGGCGCCGTTCGCGCGGACCAGGGCGGCCTTCTCGGGACCGCCCGCGAGGCCGATCACCGTGGCGCCCGCGTGCTTGGCGTACTGCACGAGCAGGGTTCCGATGCCGCCCGCCGCGGCCGGGATCACGGCCACGGCACCGGGCCCCAGCTCCGCGAACTGGAGGATCCCCAGCGCCGTACGCCCCGTGCCGATCATGGCGACGGCCGCCGCGAAGTCCAGGTTCTCCGGGATCTCGTGGAGCCGGGCGGCGTCGGTGACGGCGAGCTCGGCGTAGCCGCCGGGGGCGAAGCCGAGGTGGGCGACGACGCGCCGTCCGAGCAGGCCGGCGGGGGCGCCCGCACCGAGGGACTCGACGACGCCGGCGACCTCGCGGCCGGGGATCGTGGGCAGTTCGGCGGGCCGCGGCGCCGGTCCCCGCATGCCCTCGCGCAGCGCGGTGTCGAGCAGGTGCACGCCGGCCGCGGCCACGGCGATCCGGACCTGCCCCGGGCCCGGTTCGGGATCGGCGGTCCGCTCGAAGGTGAGGTTCTCGGCGGGACCGAAGGCGTGCAGGCGTATGGCGTGCATGGCGGGCTCCTCGCTGTGCGGTCGTGACCCGTGCGGGCCGCGCGGGAGTGCGCGGCCGTGCACGGGTCCTGAGGTGCCCAGCCTTCAACCTCAGGCTTGCTTGAGGTCAAGGCGTTGCCGGATGCGCAGGGCCAGGGTCACGGCTTCGAGGGCGCTGTTGAACGACACCTCGGACAGCACACCCGGTGCCGCGACCTGGTCGCCGGCCAGGTAGACGCCGTCCCCGCGGTCCACCGAGGGCCGGTCGCGCCAGCTGGTCCCCGGCAGGTCCACCGCCCCCGTACGCCCCCGTGCGACGGCCTCCCGGCGCCAGGTCAGACGCTCCCGCCAGCCCGGGAACCCGAGGTCGAGCAGTTCCTCGGCGCGTGCGGCGCCGTCGGCCCGCGACTCGTGCGGCGCGATCGGGATCTGGCCCTGCACGAGCTGTTCCCCGGCCGGGGCCAGCGTGCGGTCCTGGGCCGTGAAGCGCTCGATCCAGCCGGGCGCGTCCAGGTCCGAGACGGCGAACGCGTCACCGCGGCGGGTGCGCACGGCCAGGTCGATCAGGGCGGTCCGGCCGCCGGTCCAGGTGAGCGTGTCGTCCTTGAGGAGCCGCCGCGCGGCGTCGAGGGAGGTGGCGACGACGACCGGCCCCTGGTTCTCGGGGAGGGCGTCGACGCGGGACAGGGTCTCCACCCGTACGCCGAGGTTCCAGGCGCGGGCCGCCATCCGGTCGATGACGCTCGCCCAGCCGCCGCGCGGGTAGTGCGCCTCCGGGGGCAGCCGGGTGGCCCGGCGCAGCCGCTCCTGCACGAACGCCGCCGAGAGCGAGCCCGGGTCGTGGTGGAAGAGGGCGACGGCGGAGTAGTGCGCGGCGGCCCGGGCGCCCTCCTCGCCCGCCTGGGCGGTCGCCCAGGTCAGGAAGTCGCTGTCCACGGGCGCTTGCCGGGCGGTGCGGCGCAGCAGCCTGAGCATGGCGAAGGGCGGGGTGCGGCGCAGGACACCGCGGTGGCGCAGGCGCAGCCGGGCGCCCTCCAGCGGCGGCAGCGGGGCGAGCGGGCCGATGAGGTCGCGCTGCCTGAGCCAGGTCCAGTGCGGGCCGCCGCTGTAGAGGGCGTGCGGTCCCTCGTTCGTCCGGTAGGGGCCCTCGGCGGTGCGGGCCCGGCCGCCCAGGGTGTGGTGCGCCTCGTACACGGTGACCTTGGCGCCGGCCTCGGCGGCGGTGATGGCGGCGGTGAGTCCGGCGAAGCCGCCGCCGATGACGGTGATGCGGTGCATGGTCGGGTCTCCCTCTGGTCGCGGTCCGGGCCCCGGCCGGTGCCGGCCGAGGACGGCCCGGTCCGTGACTAGGACCGGTTCGGGGCCCCGGAATGTGACATCGGGAGGAGAACGGCAGGTCAGGGATGCTGTCAGTGGGGTGGTGCACGATGAGCGGATGGTGCACAGGGCTGCGGGCAGGGCGGGCAGGGCGGGCGGAGCGGTGAAGGGGGCGCGGCGCCCCGGGGTGCGGCTGCCGCCCCTTGAGGCGTTCGCGGACGGCGCGCTGGAGCCCGACGGGGACTACGACGGGCTGGAGTTCCGGGACGCCGACCTCGCCGGGCAGGACGGCTCGGGCGCCCGCTTCATGGACTGCGCGCTCAAGGGCTGCGCGTTGGACGAGACCCGGCTGCCGAACGCGCGCTTCCTGGACTCGGTCCTCTCGAACGCCCGCGGTGTGGGCACCGACCTCGCCGGGGCGATGCTGCGCGATGTCGAGCTGCTCGACGCCCGCGTCGGGGGCGTGCAGCTGCACGGTGCGGTGCTGGAGCGGGTGCTGGTGCGCGGCGGCAAGATCGACTACCTGAATCTGCGCAAGGCCCGGCTCAAGGACGTGGTCTTCGAGGGATGCGTCCTGGTCGAGCCCGACTTCGGCGCCGCCACACTGGAGCGCGTGGAGTTCGTCGACTGCGTCCTGAAGGGGGCGGACTTCAGCGCGGCCACGCTCAAGGACGTCGATCTGCGGGCGGCGGAGCTGGACATCGCGCGCGGGGTGGACCGGCTGGCGGGCGCGGTGATCAGCCCGTCCCAGCTGCTCGACCTGGCGCCTTTGCTGGCGGCGGAGCTGGGCCTGCGGGTGGTGGGCCCCGGCCAGGCGTGACGAACGGGGCCCGCCTCCACCGGGGGCGACCGGTGCGGGCCGGGTTCAGCCGATGCGGGGGAAGCGGGCCTGGAGGGTCCAGATGGCCGGGTTGTCGGCCAGGCCCTCGTGCAGGTCGGTCAGGTCGGCGAGCAGGTCGTGCAGGAAGTCGCGGGCCTCGCGGCGCAGTTCGGAGTGCGAGAAGGTCAGCGGCGCCTCCTCGACGGGCATCCAGTCGGCCTCGATGTCGACCCAGCCGAAGCGCCGCTCGAAGAGCATCCGGTCGGTGGACTCGGTGAAGTCGAGTTCGGCGTGCTGGGGGCGGGAGGCCCGGCTGCCCCGCGGGTCCTGGTCCAGCTGCTCCACGATGTCGCACAGCGCCCAGGCGAAGTCGAGCACCGGCACCCATCCCCAGGCTGTGGACAGCTCCCGGTCCGCCTTGGTGTCGGCGAGGTAGACGTCCCCGCAGAACAGGTCGTGCCGCAGCGCCCGTACGTCCGCGCGGCGGTAGTCGGTCTGCGGGGGGTCGGGGAAGCGGTTGGAGAGGGCGTAGCCGATGTCGAGCACGGAAGGAATGGTGTCACGCCCTCGTAGGATCACGGACGTGCCCCGATCTTCCGTCTCCGTGCCCTTTGCCCTGGCCGCGGCCCTGCTCCTGACCGCGTGCGGCGGCGGGGTGGAGGGCAGACCCGGGACCTCGGGCGTACGCGACCCGTACTTCCCGAAGGCGGGCAACGGAGGCTACGACGTCACGCACTACGGCCTGACCCTCTCCTACGACCCCGCGCGCGGGGACCTCACGGGGACGGCGGAGATCACGGCGCGCGCGACGCAGGACCTGAGCGCCTTCAACCTGGACCTGAAGGGCCTGGACGTCGGCACGGTCAGCGTCGAGGGGCGGGGCGCCCGCTGGAGCCGCACCGGCCAGGAACTGACGGTGCGCCCGCACGACGACCTCGACCGGGGTGAGACGTTCCACGTGCGGGTCGCCTACTCGGGCAGGCCCGAGACGGTCACCGATCCGGACGGCTCGCAGGAGGGCTGGCTGCCGACGGCCGACGGTGCCCTGGCCCTCGGCGAACCCACCGGGTCGATGGCCTGGTTCCCCGGCAGCCACCACCCCTCGGACAAGGCGGCGTACGACGTGGCGGTCACCGTCCCGGCGGGGCTGCGGGCGGTGTCCAACGGGGAGCCGAGGAGCGGGACGGCCGGGAAGGGCCGCCGCACCTTCCGCTGGCACACGGCGGAGCCGATGGCGAGCTATCTGGCCTTCCTCGCGATCGGCCGGTACGACGTCCGGCGCACGACGACGAAGAGCGGACTGCCGCTGTACGTCGCCGTCGACCCCGCGCAGGCCGGGCCGAGCGCGAAGGTGCTGCGGCGGCTGCCGGAGATCCTCGCGTGGCAGGAGGACGCCTTCGGCCCCTACCCCTTCTCCTCCGCCGGCGCGGTCGTGGACGACGCGGACGACGTGGGCTACGCCCTGGAGACGCAGAACCGGCCCGTCTTCCCCGGCGCCCCCGACCTCGGGACCCTCGTCCACGAGCTGGCCCACCAGTGGTTCGGTGACTCCGTCACCCCGAAGTCCTGGCGGGACATGTGGCTCAACGAGGGGTTCGCGACCTACGCGGAGTGGCTGTGGGAGGAGGACCACGGAGGCGACACGGCGCAGGAGACCTTCGACGCCCTCTACCGGGGCGACTACTACGACGACCCGGCGACCGGCGAGGCGGTGTGGGCCTTCCCGCCCGCCCGGCCCACCGACGCCGCCCACATCTCCGACAGCCCGGTCTACGAGCGCGGCGCCATGGTCCTGCACAAGATCCGCCGGACCGTCGGCGACGCCGCCTTCCGCGACCTCGTCCGGGGCTGGGCCGCCGCCCACCGGCACGGCAACGCCGACACCGCGGACTTCACGGACTACGTCGAGAAGCGGGCGCCGGACAAGGACTTCGAGGGGATCTGGCGGGACTGGCTGTACGGGGAGGGGAAGCCGGACCGCCCGTGAGGACGGCACGGCGAGCCCAGCCGGACCGGACCGGGCCGGAGCGGAACGGACGGGAGCGGACCGGACCGGACCGTAACGACGGCACGGCGAGTCACGTGCGCCGAGCAGGCGACGGGTGCACCCCACCGCCGGTCGCCTGAGGGACCCGGACCCGGGGAGCCCGGCCCGCGGCGCTCCGGCCGCCCCCTCGTCAGTGCGGCTGCGGCTGAGGTCGCGGCCGGGTTACGTCGACGTCGGCCAGCGGTTTGCGCAGCACCGCGCACGGGCGGCCCTGCTGCAGATCCCCGCGGTGCCCGATGACCTCGTAACCGAGGGAGGTCCAGAAGGCGAGCGCGCCCGGGTTGTTGTCGAGGACGGCCAGCCGTACGGCGGTGCGGCCCGCCGCGCGCAGCCGGTCCTCGACGAGCGAGGCCAGCGTCCGCCCGTGCCCCTTGCGCTGTTCGCCCGCGTCGACCAGGAGCAGGCCGATCCACGGGTCGGGGTCCGCCGGGTCCGGATGATGCGCGAGGGTGATCGCGACCCCGACCAGCCGCCCGGCGCCGCGCGCGAGCAGCACCTCCACGTCCGGATGGGCCAGCTCCCCGGCGAGCGCCGCCGCGACCTGCTCCGGGCGGATGTCGTCCGCGTCCGGGAAGTCCCCGCTCAGGGCGTAGAAGTCACGGTTGGAGGCGTAGAGGCCGGTCAGTTCCGTGAGGAGCGGGGCCGGCAGGTCGTGGTCGGGGGTGAGGCGCAGGGATTCGAGGATCACGGGGGCAAAGTACCGCCGCGACCAGGCCGTGTCCGCGACCCAGGGTTGGGGACGGACCCGGCGCGGGGACGCCGAAGCCCCCGGCCGCGGGGCCGGGGGCTTCGGGCGCTGCGCGTATGGCGTGATCAGACGCTGACGCCGAAGTCCTGGGCGATACCGGCGAGGCCCGAGGCGTAGCCCTGGCCGACCGCGCGGAACTTCCACTCGGCGCCGTTGCGGTAGAGCTCGCCGAAGACCATGGCGGTCTCCGTGGCCGCGTCCTCGGACAGGTCGTAGCGGGCGATCTCCGCGCCACCGGCCTGGTTCACGATGCGGATGTACGCGTTGCGGACCTGGCCGAAGTTCTGCGAGCGGGTCTCGGCGTCGTAGATCGAGACCGGGAAGACGATCTTCTCGACGTCGGCGGGGAGGCCCGCCAGGTTGACGTTGATCGCCTCGTCGTCGCCCGCGCCCTCGCCCGTGCGGTTGTCGCCGGTGTGGACGATGGTCTGGTCCGGGGTCTGCTTGTTGTTGAAGAAGACGAAGTGACCGTCCGAGTAGACCTTGCCCTGCGGGTTGACCGCGATGGCCGAGGCGTCGAGGTCGAAGTCGGTACCGGTGGTGGTGCGGACGTCCCAGCCGAGGCCCACGGTGACGGCGGTCAGGCCCGGAGCCTCCTTGGTGAGCGAGACGTTGCCACCCTTGGACAGGCTTACAGCCATTGTTGGGAGTCCCTTCCCTCGTTGCGTACGCGCTCGGTGCCCGTACGTATGGGCTTCGTACGGGCACGAAGCTACAGCTACACCTATGAACGTCGAGGGGGGTACCTGAGGTTCCAGCTCTCTTTACTTTCTTTACCCGAAGGGACGCACCGGTCGGAAAAACGGGTGACGCGGACCGCACGCGCAGGCGACCATGGACCCCATGTCCGGTCCCTACGTCATCCGCGGCTCCGTCTCCCTGCCCGAGGCCGAGCTCATGTGGCGATTCTCGCGCTCCTCGGGACCCGGTGGACAGCACGTCAACACCAGCGACTCCCAGGTCGAGCTGCGGTTCGACCTCGCCAGGACCGAGGCGCTGCCGCCGGTGTGGAAGGAGCGCGCCCTGGACAGGCTGGCCGGGCGCCTGGTCGACGGCGTGATCAGCGTGCGCGCCTCCGAGCACCGTTCGCAGTGGCGCAACCGCGAGACCGCGGCCGTCCGGCTGGCCTCGCTGCTCGCCGAGGCGAGCGCGCCGCCGCCCCGCCCCCGCCGCGCCACCCGCATCCCGCGGGGGATCAACGAACGGCGGCTGCGCGAGAAGAAGCAGCGCTCCGACACCAAGCGGGGCCGCTCCGGGCGCGACTGGGGCTGAGCGGGGCCGCCCGCCCCGCCTCAGGCCGTGCGCCGACGGGGTCGCGGGCACATCCTGGAAGCAGGGGTTCCGGAGGTGATCGTGATGGCGCGGACCGCTGTCGGATGGCATGTCGAGCTGGAATTCGAGGAGGACTCCCACCGCACGCGGGCGGCCGCCATGGTGCGGCTCCCGGACGGGAGCGAGGTACGGGCGCACGGCTACTCGAGCCGCCACCCCTCCGACGCCGACCAGCCGAGGGTCGGCGAGGAGGTCGCGGGCGCCAGGGCGCTCAACGAACTGGCGATGAAGCTGCTGACCAAGGCGCACGACGAGATCGACGAGGCCTCGGGCCGCACGTCGTACCCGTTGACGCCCTGACCGGCACGGACCACCGGCCGCCGGTGGCCCGACACCGACCGCCGGCCGCGATCGCCGGTGGTCCGGTGCGCCCTTCCCGGCGGGCCCGCCGTCGGACCGGACGGCCCGTCACCGCGGGGGCGCGGGGCAGCCCCGAGCCGTCAACCGAGCTGCCGGTAGCGGCCCTTGAAGTACGTCAGCGGGCCGCCGTCGGCGCTCGGCACCGCCGCGGTCAGCACGCGGCCGATGACGAGGGTGTGGTCGCCCGCGGTCACCCGCTGCTCCGTACGGCACTCCAGGGTGGCCAGCGCGCCGCCGACCAGCGGCGCGCCCGACTCCTGGCCGCGCAGGTACGGGATGTCCTCGAACAGCAGGCGGTCGCTGATGCGGCCCTTCATGGCGAAGCGGCCCGCGACATGGCGCTGGCTCTCGGAGAGCACGGAGACCGCCCAGTTCGGCTGCTCGGCGAGCAGGTCGTCCATCCGGGAGCCCTCCCGCAACCCGACGAGCACCAGGGGCGGGTCCAGGGACACGGACATGAAGGACGTCGCGGTCATGCCGACGTCCTCGCCGCCGGGGCCGTCGGGGTCCAGCGCGGGCTCGTGGGCGGTCACCAGGACCACGCCCGCGGCCAGCCGGGACATGACGGCACGGAACTCGTCGTTGCTCACCCCCTCAGCATGCCCGCCGGCGGGCGGCGGTCCGGACAGGGGGGAGAGGGCGGGGTCGGCGGGAGTCTTCAGCACGGGAAGACGCTAGTCGCCGGTCCCGTGCGGCCGCATCGGACCAGCGGCCGAAGCGGGTCCTAGGACCAGGGGCCGAGTGCGCCGCCCGTCGCGGAGAACGGCCCGCGGTCGCGCATGGACACCTATGCTCACAGCGCGTGCACATTTCCCGGTCATGCGCGCAGTAAACGCACCGTGAAAATGCAGAAAGCCCACGCAATTGCTCATGTTCTGCTGTGACTTGAGTCACAGGAGCCATATTTTGTTGACCCTGTGTACCGAGTGGGCAGCGCGCTGTGATTCAGTGGCGGGGACGATGTACGAAGCTGCGTGTGAAGCTACCAAGCAGTAAGCCGAGTCACGCCGAAGAGAACCCTGGAGTTGCTGCGAGGTCTCGGGGGGAGGGCGCATGGAGACCGAGTCGGAGCCGTACGTCCGCCTTACGACCCTGCGGCAGCTGCACCAGGTGATGGCGGACATGAACACCGCCCGCAGCCTGGCCGACACGCTGCAGACCGTCGCCGACGGCGTGGTCAACGGCCTCGGCTACGAGCTGGCCGCCGTCAACCTCGTCCGGCCCGACGGCGACCTGGTGGTGGCCGCCCTCGCCGGGAACTCCGCCGCCGAGGCCCTCATCACCGGCCGGGTGGGCTCGCGCGACTCCTGGGACCGCCGGCTCACCATGGGCGAGGCCTGGGGCGACCTGCGGTTCATACCCCACACCGAGGGCTGGGTCCTCGACGAGGACGACGTACCGCAGTGGTACACGGACGGCCCGGCGCCCCGCTTCGAGGACGAGTGGCACCCCTCCGACCGGCTCTTCGCGCCGATGTACACCCCCGGCGTCTCCGGAGCCCGGTGCGGCGAACTGATCGGCGTCCTTTCCGTGGACCGGCCGCGCAACGGCCGCCGGCCCGGCGCCTGGGGCCGCGAGGCGCTCCAGATGTACGCGTTCCAGGCCGCCATAGCCATCAGCAACGCCCGGCTGCGCGCCAACATGCAGCGCGCCCTGGTCCGCCTGGAGCGCGAGCAGCAGGCCCTGCGCGCCAGCGAGGAGAGCTTCCGCCAGGCCTTCGAGTACGCGCCCAGCGGCATGGCCATCGCCGAGATGGGCGGCGACCAGCACGGCCGGATCCTGCGCACGAACGACGCGCTGTGCCGGCTCCTCGGCCGCCCCGCCTCCGCGATGCGCCGCTACTCCTTCTCCGACCTCGTGCACCCCGAGGACATCGGCACCCTGCTCAGGACCTCCGCCGAGGGCGGCCGGGCCGAGCTGCGCCTCGGACGCCGCGACGGCACCTACGTCTGGGTGAGCCTGCGCAACTCGGTCGTCGCCGACGCCGCCGACGGGCCCCGCTTCCTGCTCACCCACGTCGAGGACATCGAGGAGCGCAAGCGCCGCGAGCTCCAGCTCGCCCACCGCGCCTCGCACGACTCGCTGACCGGCCTGCCGAACTCGGCCGAGCTGCGATCCCGGCTCGGCGCCCGCCTCTGCCAGCGCCCGCAGTCCCTGCCGCCCGGCGCGGTCGCCTCGCTGGACGCGGCGTACGGGGCGTACCCGCCCGAGCACCCGGCCGCCTTCGACCAGGAGGCGCACGGGCACGGCCACGGCTTCGACTTCCGTCCCGAGACGGGCCCGTACGACGGTTTCGACCACCACGTCCACACCATCGCGCCCGAGGGCGAGACGGACGACGGCACCAAGGGCCTCGCGGTGCTCTTCTGCGACCTCGACGGCTTCAAGTCGATCAACGACCGCTTCGGGCACAACGCGGGCGACGCGGTGCTCGTGGAGGTCGCCCGGCGGCTGACCAACGGCGTGCGGGACGGGGACACCGTCGCGCGGCTCGGCGGCGACGAGTTCGTGGTCCTCGCCGACGGCCTCGGCCGGGCCGACGCCCAGGACCTCGCGGTACGGCTGCGCAACGCGATCATCCCGCCCATCAGGGTCGACGGCCGGGCCGTCCGGGTGGGCGCGAGCTTCGGCATCGGGTGGGCACACTGCGGGATGACGGCGGACGAGGTCTTGAAATCCGCTGACGAGCGGATGTACGTAGAGAAACGGTCTCGTCCCAAACAACATCGGCGTGCGGGATAACACGCAGGTCAGTGGGTCGGTGAGGTCTGAGTCACCCGTTTGGGTCCCTCGGAGCGGGTAGGCTCGCCATTCATCCACGTACCGCATCCGACCCGCACCGCTGAGGAGTACCAAGGGATGACGCCCGGCAACAACGGCGCGAGCACGCCCGAGGACGACGACCCGTTCGGCTATCTGTACGCCGACGGCCAGGCCGCCGGAGCCCAGCCGCCGAGCGGCGGCTACGGCTACCCAGGCTCGGTCAACAGGGTGCGCGCCGTGGGCGAGCGGCAGTACGGGCAGCAGGCCGCGTACGGCCAGCAGGCCCCGACCGCGCAGTACGGCCAGCAGGCCCCCACCGCGCAGTACGGCCAGCAGGCCCCCACCGCGCAGTACGGCCAGCAGGCCCCGCAGCAGGCGTACGGCCAGCAGAACGCGCACCACGGGGCCCCCGCGACCGCCTCCGGCACCACCACCGTCACCAGCCGCTCGGGCGGCCTCGACAGCGGCGGGCGGGGCCGCGGCCCCAACACCAAGGGTCTGCTGATCGGCGCCGTCGCGGTGGTCGCCGCCGTGGTCGTCGGCATCGGCGTCGTGATGCTCGGCGGCGACTCGGACGACAAGAAGGACGACAAGGCCGGCGGCTCGGCCCCGACGGCCTCGCAGAGCGCCGAGCCCAGCAAGTCGTCCGGCGCGCAGGCCGAGGACGAGGGCGAGCTGCCCACGATCGACGCCAAGGCGCTGCGCCTGGACGGCGCCGTCACCGCGTCCGACGTCAAGGGCGCCAAGGCGGCCGGCGGCGTCTACGTGACGAACTTCAACCAGGTCGGCGCCGCCGTCACCTGGAACGTGAACGGCATCCCGAAGGACGGCAAGTACACCGTCTACACGGGCTACAGCGTGCCCGGCAAGGACGCCACCGCCACCCTCTCGGTCAACGGCAAGCCGCAGACCACGCCGCTCGCCCTGAAGAACTGGGCGCAGGCGCCGGAGGGCGACTACGCCAAGGGCTGGACGAAGACCTACAACTACGTCGAGCTCAACAAGGGCACCAACACGATCAAGATCTCGTGCGAGCAGGGCAACCAGTGCGACGCCCTCCTCGACCAGATGTGGCTCGTGAGGGGCTGGAAGGGCTAGACCCCCGCCCCTGTGGCCCGGGCCGCCCCCGCGTACCTCCTACGCCGCGGCGGCCTCGTGCGTCACCGTCACCCGGCCCAGCAGGTCCTCGTACGCCGCCCGGTCGAACTCGCCCGCCGCGGGCGCCAGGACGGTCGCCGCGGACAGGGCGACGGCCCGGGCCAGGCGCTCCGGCCAGCCCAGACGCTCCACCAGCCCCGACAGCAGGCCCGCGACCGCCGAGTCGCCCGCGCCGGTCGGGTTGCCCGGGACGCGGTGTGGCGGTGCCGCCCGCCAGCGGCCCTCGGCGTTCACCGCGAGCAGTCCCCGGGCGCCGAGCGAGGCCACCACCGTGCGGGCGCCGCGTCTGCGGGCGTCCCGGGTGGCCTGGGCCGGATCGTGGGAGCCGGTGAGCTCGGCCAGCTCCTCGGCGTTCGGCTTGACGAGGTCGGGGCGGGCGGCGAGCCCCCGGCGCAGCGGCTCCCCGCTGGTGTCGAGGAGGACCGGGACCGCCGCCGCGCGGGCCGCCCGGACGAGCCCCGCGTACGCGCCGACCGGCACCCCCGGCGGCAGGCTGCCGCACAGGGCCACCGCCGACACGGAGGGCAGCAGCGCCGCGTAGGTCTCCTGGAAGGCGGACCACTCCTGCGGGGTGATGACCGGCCCGGGCTCGTTCAGCTGGGTCGTGTCGCCCGTCGCCGTGTCCGCCACGGCTATCGTCCGCCGGGTCGCGCCCGCCACCGGCAGCAGCGCGTCCACCACCCCGGGGACCCGCGCCAGCCGCTCCCGCAGGACGTCGCCGGTGGCGCCGCCCGCGAAGCCGGTGGCCGTCACCCGGTGGCCGAGGGCGGCGAGCACGCGGGCCACGTTCAGCCCCTTGCCGCCGGGCCGTTCGCTCACCTCGGTGACCCGGTGCGAGGCGTGCGGCCGCAGGGCCGGTACGCGATAGGTGATGTCGAGAGCGGTGTTCAGCGTGACCGTGAGGATCACCTGGGCCGACCTCCCCAGGAGTCGTGGTGAAGTGCGCGCTTGCCCGCGTGCGGAGACCCGATCATGCCAAAGACGACGGCGGCAGGCCCAGTCCCACGGGCCCGCCGCCGGCGTAGAGGATGCTCCAACGGGAGCACGTGTCACCCCAGTTGAGGACGAACCACCCATTCGCCCCTGCGCAGCACGCCCGTCACCGCGAACCGGGCGTCCAGCACCACGAGGTCGGCGTCCTTGCCCGCCTCGACGGAGCCCGTGCGGTCGTACACGCCGAGCAGCCGGGCCGGGTTGGCGGACAGCGCGGTGACGACGTCCTCGACCGGCAGGCGGTCGACGGTCACCGCCCGTCTGAAGGCGCGGTCCAGGGTGAGGGTGGACCCGGCGATCGAGCCGCCCTCCACCAGGCGGGCGACGCCGTCCGCCACCTCGACCTCCAGCGGGCCGAGCATGTAGCGGCCGTCGCCGAAGCCGGCCGCGTCCATCGCGTCGGTGATGAACGCGACCCGCCCGGCGCCCGCGTGACGGAACGCCAGTTCCAGTGCGGCCGGGTGCAGATGGGTGCCGTCGTTGATCAGCTCGACGGTGACCCGTTCGTCCTCCAGGAGGGCGGCGATCGGGCCGGGGGAGCGGTGGCCGAGCACGGGCATCGCGTTGAACAGGTGCGTCGCGACGGTGGCGCCCGCGTCGATGGCCTCGCGCGTCTGCTCGTACGTCGCGTCGGTGTGCCCGATGGCCGCGATCACCCCGTGCTCGGCGAGCAGGCGTACGGAGTCGAGTCCGCCCGGCAGTTCGGTGGCGAGCGTGACCATCCGGGCCCGGCCGCGCGCCGCGTCGACCAGCTTGCGGACCTCGGCCGGGTCGGGGTCGCGCAGCAGCTCCTCGGAGTGCGCGCCCTTGCGGCAGGGGGAGATGAAGGGGCCCTCGAAGTGGATGCCCGCGATGTCGCCCTGCTCGGCCAGTTCGGAGAGCAGCCCGGCACGCTGGGCGAGCCCGTCCATCTCGCCGGTGACGGTGGAGGCGACGAGGGTGGTCGTGCCGTGCAGCCGGTGGGTGTGGACGCCCTTGAGGACCTCCTCGACGGTCCCGGAGGTGAAGGACGCGCCGCCGCCGCCGTGGTTGTGCATGTCGACGAAGCCGGGGACCAGCCAGTGGCCCGTCAGGTCGAGGTGCTCCGCGTCCGCGGGGACCGCGGCGGGCTCCGGCCCGGCGGGACCGGCCTCGGTGATCCGCGTGCCGTCGACGATCACGCGGCCGCCGTCCACGGTCCCGGTGGGCAGGACCACCCGGGCGCCGGCGAGAACCTTGCTAGGGGCCATCAGGTGGTTACCTCCGAGCGGACGGTGATGTCGGTTTCGAGTAGATCCCAGGCCAGCAGTCCGGCGCCCAGACATCCGGCCGTGTCGCCGAGGGCGGCGGGGACGAGGGGCGGCAGCTTCTGGAAGGTGACGCGCTGCTCCAGGGCGGTCCGCAGCGGGGCGAACAGGGTCTCGCCGGCCTCGGCGAGACCGCCCCCGACGACCAGCACGCCGGGGTCCAGCAGGGTCAGCGCGGTGACCAGTCCGTCGGCGAGCGCGTCGACGGCCTCCTGCCAGACGGCCGCGGCCCGCGCGTCCCCGGCCGCCACCGCCCGCGCGCAGTCCGCCCCGTCGGCCTCCGGGTTCCCCGAGGCCCGCGCCCAGGCCGCGCTGACGGCCGCCGCGGAGGCGAACCGCTCCAGGCAGCCACGCTGCCCGCACGGGCACGGAGCGCCCCCGGGCCGTACGACGACGTGGCCGATCTCGCCGGCGAAGCCGTGCGCGCCCGCCTCGACCGTGCCGTCGATGCCAATCGCGCCCGCGATGCCGGTGCCCAGCGCCACGAACAGGAAGCGGTCGGCTCCCCGGCCCGCGCCGATCCGGCCCTCGGCGAGCCCGCCGGTGCGCACGTCGTGGCCGAGCGCGACCGGTACGCCGTCCAGCCGCTCGCCGAGCAGCCGGCGCAGCGGGAGGTCGCGCCAGCCGAGGTTGGCGGAGTAGACGGCGACGCCCCGCGCGGAGTCGACGATGCCGGGGACGGCGACCCCGGCGGCCTCGGCGCTCACGCCGAACTCCCGCTCGCCGTGGGCCCGCAGCTCGGCCGCGAAGTCGAGGATCGTCCCGACGACGGCGTCGGTGCCGCGCTCGCGGCCGGTCGCCCTCCGGGCCTCGTGGAGCAGCTCGCCACCGGCCCCCACGAGGGCGGCCTTCATTCCGGTGCCGCCCACGTCGAGGGCGATGACATGTCTCACGGGGGACAGTGTCGCCCCTTACCCCTGGAGAGGTCTAGTCCACTCACGTGGTGTAGACCTTGTATCCGAAGTTTGAACAGGACTAGACAACATGGTGGGGACGAGCGGTGCAGCGGCGTAGGACAGGACTGATCGCGGTGGTGTCCGCACTGGGCATGACGGCGGCGCTCGCGGGCTGCGGTGGCTCGGCCGGCTCGAAGGACGTGACGCTGCGGCTGGTGGCCGCCGACTACGGCACCTCCGCGGCCGACAGCTCCCAGAAGTACTGGGACCGGCTGGTGAAGAAGTTCGAGGCCGGCCACCCGGGCATCGACGTCGAGGTCAGCGTCTACTCGTGGAACGACGTGGACCGCAAGGTCAGGGAGATGGTCGACGCCGGCAAGGCGCCCGACCTCGCCCAGATCGGCGCGTACGCCGACTACGCGGCCAAGGACCTGCTGTACGAGGCCGACGAGCTGCTCTCCATACCGACCCAGGCCGACTTCGTCCCGCAGCTCAGCAGCGCGGGCGAGACGCGGCGCATCCAGTACGGCATGCCCTTCGCAGCATCCACGCGGCTGCTCTTCTACAACAAGAAGCTGTTCTCCTCGGCCGGACTCACCCCGCCGAAGACCTGGGACCAGCTCGCCTCCGACGCGGCGGTGCTCAAGTCCAAGGGCGTCAAGATCCCCTACGCGCTGCCGCTGGGCCCCGAGGAGGCGCAGGCGGAGACCATGCAGTGGCTGCTGAGCGGGGGCGGCGGCTACACCCAGGACGTAGGCACCTATCTGATCGACTCCCCGGAGAACATCAGCACCTTCGACTGGCTGAAGGACGAGCTCGTCGACAAGGGCCTCACCGGGCCGACCCCGCCCGCGAAGCTGAACCGCGCCGACGCCTTCGCCGCCTTCGCGCGCGGCGAGGTCGGCATGCTCAACGGACACCCCACGCTGATGCGGGCGGCCGCCGAGAAGGGCGTGAAGGTCGGCATGGTGCCGATGCCCGGCGTCGACGGCAGGAGCCGCGCCACCATGGGCGTCGCCGACTGGATGATGGCCTTCAAGCAGAACGGCCACCGCGACCAGATCGGCGAGTTCCTCGACTACGTCTACAGCACCAAGAACGTCCTCGCCTTCTCCCACGAGTACGACCTGTTGCCGGTGACCACCTCCGCGTCCGACGCCATGGCCGCCGACGAGGACGACCGCGATCTCGCGCCCTTCCTGGAGCAGTTGCCCGCCGCTGAGCTGTACCCGGTCGGCCGGACCAGCTGGGCCGGGGTCGCCGCCTCCGTCAAGCAGGAGATCGGCAAGGCCGTGAGCCCCGGCGGCCGCCCCTCGGCCGTCCTCGGCGAACTCCAGCGCAAGGCGACCATCGCGGAGAGCGCGGAGTAGGACCTACGGGCCCCGCGCCGCCGCCCGTCCCGGGGCGGCGGTGTCGGTGCCGGGTACTACCGTGGCCGGCATGGAACAGCTCACCCCCCGGGAGCGGGCCGTCCTCGCGACCGAGCGCCGGAGTTGGCCCGGGCCGGGCGCCAAGGAGCGGGCCATACGCGAGGAGCTCGGTCTCGTGCCGGTCAGGTACTACCAGCTCCTCAACGCCCTGCTCGACGACCCGAGGGCGCTCGCCCACGACCCGGTGACCGTCAACCGCCTGCGCCGCGTCCGCGAGGCCCGCCGCGCGGAGCGCTGAGGCCGGCGGCCCGCACCTGACGCGATGAGACATGCGTGCGTACGGCCCCTCCCGGATAGGGTCGTCGTATGGGCAGCAACGCGGACTCCACGGACTCCCTGCCGACGCCGGTGACCACGGCCGGACGCGAGGGACTCGACGCCATCCTGGGACGGCCCGGCCGGGCCGTGATCGCACTCGACTTCGACGGGACACTCGCGCCGATCGTCCCCGACCCCGAACAGGCCAGGGCCCACCCCGGCGCGGTCCCCGCCCTCGCGGCCCTCGCCCCCAAGGTGGCGTCCGTGGCCGTCGTCACCGGGCGCCCGGCGGGCGTCGCGGTCCGCCACGGCGGCTTCGCGGGCGTCCCCGGCCTGGAGCACCTGGTGGTCCTCGGGCACTACGGCGCCGAGCGCTGGGACGCGGTGAGCGGCACGGTCAACGCGCCCGCACCGCACCCCGGGGTCGCCGCGGTCCGCGCCGAGCTGCCCGGTTTCCTGGACGAGATCGGCGCCTGGCAGGGCACCTGGATCGAGGAGAAGGGCCGCGCCGTCGCCGTGCACACGCGCCGCGCCGCCGACCCGCAGGCCGCCTTCGAGACCCTGCGCGGCCCGCTCACGGAGCTGGCCGCCCGGCACGGCCTGATCGTCGAGCCCGGCCGGATGGTCCTGGAGCTGCGGCCGCCCGGCGTGGACAAGGGCGTCGCCCTCACCGAGTACGTGCGCGAGACCGGCGCCGAGGCCGTCCTCTACGCCGGGGACGACCTGGGCGACCTGCCCGCCTTCGCCGCCGTCGACAAGCTCCGCTCCGACGGCGTACCGGGCCTGCTGGTGTGCAGCGGCAGCTCCGAGGTCGCCGAACTCGCCGAGCGGGCCGACCTCGTGGTCGAAGGGCCGGCCGGGGTCGTCGCACTCCTCGCCGCCCTGGCGGACCGGATCGTCTGACACACCGCGGCGCCCGGCACGGGACCCACCGTGCCGGGCGCCGGGGGAGCCGTCCGGGGACCCCGGACGGCCCGGGGCTCAGGCCCGCAGGGCGTTCAGCTGGTCCAGGAACCACTGGGCGGGCGGGAGCGCCGTCGCCGCGGCGGCCAGCCGCTTGGTGCGGGTGGCGCGCTCGTCCGGCGGCAGCGTCAGCGCCTCGTGCAGCGCGCGAGCGGTGCCCACCACGTCGTACGGATTCACCGTGACGGCGTCCTCGCCCAGCTCCTCGTGCGCCCCCGCCTCCCGGGAGAGCACCAGGACGCACCCCCCGTCCGAGACGACGGGCACCTCCTTGGCGACCAGGTTCATGCCGTCCCTGATCGGGTTGACCAGCGCCACGTCCGCGAGCCGGTACGCCGCGAGGGACCGGGCGAAGTCGTCCTTGACGTGCAGCACCACCGGCGTCCAGCCCGGCGTCCCGAACCGGGAGTTGATCGCGTCGGCGACGCGCTGCACCTCGGCCGTGTACTCCCGGTAGACGGCCAGGTCCTGCCGGGAGGGATAGGCGAAGGCGACGTGCACCACGCGCTCGTGCCACTCCGGACGGTCCGCGAGCAGCTGCTCGTACGCCAGCAGGCCCCGCACGATGTTCTTCGACAGCTCGGTGCGGTCGACCCGCACGACCGTCCGCCGCGGCGTCCCCTCGGGAGACGTGCCGATCTGCTCCCGCAGCGCCGCCATCCGGTCGTCCACGTCCGCCTCGTGCGAGCGCGCCCGCAGGAAGTCCGCGTCCGCGCCCAGGCCGTGCACCCCGATCCGGGTGTCGCCGACCCCGCCGGCCAGCTCCGCGCAGCACGCGGTGAACGCGTCCGCCCAGCGCCGGGTCAGGAAGCCCAGCCGGTCCGCGCCCAGCATCCCGCGCAGCACCTGGTCCGCGATGTCGTCGGGCAGCATCCGGAAGTAGTCGACGGGCGCCCACGGGGTGTGCGAGGAGTGCCCGATGAGCAGGTCCGGCCGCAGCTCGCGGAGCATCCCGGGCACCAGCGTCAGGTGGTAGTCCTGCACCAGGACCGAGGCGCCGGTGGCCGCGGACTCCGCCAGCGCCTTCGCGAAGGCCCGGTTGTACGCCTCGTACGACGCCCACTGGCGCCGGAACTCCGCGTCGAAGACCGGCTCCAGGGGCGTCTGGTACAGCATGTGGTGGACGAACCAGAGCACCGAGTTCGCGATGCCGTTGTACGCGTCCGCGTGCACCTCGGCGTCGATGTCGAGCATCCGCACGCCGTCCTCGCCGACCCCGCGCCGCACCGCCTCGCGGTCCCCGTCGCCGAGGGCCGCGCACACCCACAGGGCGCCCGCGTCCGGTCCGATCGCCGAGAGCCCCGAGACCAGTCCGCCCCCGCCGCGCCGGGCGTGGAGCGAGCCGTCCTCGCGTACCTCGTAGGAGACCGGTCCGCGGTTGGACGCGACAAGGATCTGGTGGTCACCGTGCGTGGAAGCCATAAGCCTCAACTTAGCCCGGGTCGGAACCGCTCAAACGTACGGACCTGACGGGTACCGGCCGTATACGACCGCCGGAACCCGTCACGGCCCGTCACTCCGGGAGCGGTCTCACGCCACTCTGCGTGAGCGGTACTCGGAGATCTCCGTCATCGGGGGCCGCTCCTCGGTGTCCACCGAGTAGGTGCGCGGCTCGAAGCCGTCGTCGCCCCGCTCGAACTGGGTGAGCGCCGGGCGGATCAGATGGCCGCGGGCCAGCCGGAGCTGCGCGGTGCGGTAGATCGCCGCCGCCATCCGGCCGAGCGCCTGCCCGTCCTGGTGGCGGTGCCTGCGCACCCCCACGTCGACCTGCGCGAGCGCGTCCAGGCCCACCAGGTGCAGCGCGTCGACCAGCATGCCGAGCTCGACGCCGTACCCGACGGGGAACGGCAGCCGCTCCAGCAGGGACCGGCGGGCCGCGTACTCACCGCCCAGCGGCTGCACGAAGCCCGCGAGCTGCGGCCAGTGCATGTTCAGCAGCGGGCGCGCCATCAGCTCCGTGACCCGGCCGCCCTGGCCCGCGGCGGTCGTGCCGGCGGCGGACCCGTCGGACACGGTCAGCGGCCGGTCGTACATGGCCTTGACGAGATCGACGCCCGGATCGGTGAGCAGCGGGCCCACGATCCCGGTGACGAAGTCGGACGAGAACTCCTTCAGGTCCGCGTCGACGAAGCAGACGATGTCCCCGCTCGTCACGAGCAGTGACCGCCACAGGACCTCGCCTTTGCCGGGGACGGCCGGCAGGCGCGGCAGTATCTCGTCCCGGTGCACCACCCGGGCGCCCGCCGCGGCGGCGACCGCCGAGGTGCGGTCGGTCGAGCCCGAGTCGACGACGACGATCTCGTCGACGAGCGGGACCTGCCGCATGAGGTCGTGGCGGATGACGGCGACGATCTCGCCGACGGTCTCTTCCTCGTTCAGCGCGGGCAGCACGACGCTGACCGTCGAGCCCGCGGCGCGTTTCGCGGCCATCAGCCGGTGCAGCGGACGATCGGTGACGGACCAGGAGCGGGTGCTCAGCCAGCGCTCGACTTCTTCCAGCACGGTCTGCGGCTCCTCACTGTCTGCTCACACGCCCACCCGGGGTGTGATCCATCTCGCGGTTCGGACGACTATCTCAACTGTCCTGGCCGTCGGTTACAGTCTTGAACAACGCGGATGACCATCGCATGTCCTGATCCGGGAACCGCGCGCAGATCAACAACTGAACACCGCTCATCCAGAGGGGCAGAGGGATACGGCCCGTTGAAGCCCCGGCAACCCTCCAGCCGGTCTCGTCCTGATCATCGCCGATCAGCGTCGCGAGGCTCCCGGCTAGGGAAGGTGCCAAATCCGTCTCACGGCGAAGTGCGCCGTGAGGAAGATGAGGAGAAAGGGCCTCGCCTCCATGGCTGCGCAGACAGTTGCAAGCACCACGAACTCCCCCTCCGCCGCGGACTCCGTCGATCTCGGCCCCGCCGCCGCCCTCTCCTGCCGCGAGTGCGGACACCGCGTGCCGCTCGGCCCGGTCTTCGCCTGCGAGGAGTGTTTCGGCCCGCTGGAGATCGCCTACGACTTCTCGGACTACGACACCGAGGACCTCCGCAAGCGCATCGAGGCGGGACCCGCGAACATCTGGCGCTACGCGCCCCTGCTGCCCGTCCCGGCCGACGTCGCCGACAAGCCGAACATCAACCCGGGCTGGACCAAGCTCGTGCAGGCCGACAACCTCGCCCGCGAGCTTGGTGTCGAGGCCGGCAAGCTGTTCGTCAAGGACGACTCCGGCAACCCGACGCACTCCTTCAAGGACCGCGTCGTCGCGCAGGCCCTGGAGGCCGCCCGCGCCTTCGGCTTCACCACGCTCTCCTGCTCCTCCACCGGGAACCTGGCCGGCGCCGTCGGTGCCGCCGCCGCCCGGGCCGGCTTCCGCTCCTGCGTGTTCATCCCGCACGACCTGGAGCAGGGCAAGATCGTCATGGCCGCGGTCTACGGCGGCGAGCTCGTCGGCATCGAGGGCAACTACGACGACGTCAACCGCTTCTGCTCCGAGCTCATCGGCGACCCGGCCGGCGAGGGCTGGGGCTTCGTCAACGTCAACCTGCGGCCGTACTACGCGGAGGGCTCGAAGACCCTCGCGTACGAGATCTGCGAGCAGCTCGGCTGGCGGCTGCCGGACCAGCTCGTCGTGCCGATCGCGTCCGGCTCGCAGCTCACGAAGATCGACAAGGGCCTCCAGGAGCTGATCAGGCTCGGGCTGGTCGAGGACAGGCCGTACAAGATCTTCGGCGCCCAGGCCGAGGGCTGCTCGCCGGTGTCGGTGGCCTACAAGGCGGGGCACGACGTCGTGCGGCCGCAGAAGCCGGACACGATCGCCAAGTCGCTCGCCATCGGCAACCCGGCCGACGGGCCGTACGTCCTCGACATCGCGCGCCGGACGGGCGGCGCGGTGGAGGATGTCGACGACGGCCAGATCGTCGACGCGATCAAGCTGCTGGCGCGCACCGAGGGCATCTTCGCCGAGACGGCGGGCGGGGTGACCGTGGGCGTCACGAAGAAGCTGATCGAGAGCGGCGCCCTGGACCCGGCGCTGACCACGGTCGTCCTCAACACCGGTGACGGCCTCAAGACCCTCGACGCGGTGGCCGGGACCGGTCTGACCGCGACCATCCGCCCGAACCTGGACTCCTTCCGAGAGGCTGGCCTCGCATCATGAGCGTCAACGTTCGCATCCCCACGATCCTGCGCACCTACACGGGCGGCAAGGCCGAGGTCCCGGCGGAGGGCGCGACCCTCGCCGAGGTCATCTCGGACCTGGAGAAGAACCACACGGGCATCGCCGCGCGCGTCCTGGACGACCAGGGCAAGCTGCGCCGCTTCGTGAACGTGTACGTGAACGACGACGACGTGCGTTTCGAGCAGGGCCTGGAGACGGCGACGCCCGACGGCGCCGGCGTCTCGATCATCCCGGCCGTGGCCGGCGGCTGCTGACGACGCACCGTTCAACCGGATTGCCCTCTCCGTGAGAGAAACGGAGGGGGCAATTCTGCATGGTTGAGCGCGGTACAGTTGGGGAAGCCGCTTCGCTTTCCATGCCGGGTGCATATGAACACCGACCCGGTGCCCGATAAGAAGCAGCCAATGTACCCGGCATTTTTGAGCCTTTTACGGCATTTACGGGGCCCGACTTGCCCTGAATATGTGTGAATTCTCCACATACGGCCGATCGCCGATGCCCGGAATTCTCGTCCGATTGACCTGTTGCAGACGGCAGTTGGACAGATACATTCAGCCGCGGTCGACGCGTTCCGGCGCACACCCCCAACCGTTGGGGGGTGAGGTCTGACCCGGATCCGCGAAGTGTGGATCTGTGCAAGGGCCAGTAATAGGGGAGTTAGGCATGGCTCAGGGCACCGTCAAGTGGTTCAACGCGGAGAAGGGGTACGGCTTCATCGCGGTCGACGGTGGTGCGGACGTCTTCGTGCATTACAGCGCGATTCAGATGGACGGCTACCGCACCCTTGAAGAGGGTCAGCGAGTGGAGTTCGAGATCTCGCAGGGCCAGAAGGGTCCGCAGGCGGACATGGTCAAACTCGCCGTCTGATCTCGGCGCGATCGGCCACCGACGCACGCACTCACTCACGTCGAGGGGCCCGTATCCCATCAGGGGTACGGGCCCCTCGGGCGTTCCCGGGAGCGGCCGGGGTCCCCGCCGCTCCGGACGCGGAGGGGGTGGCTCGGGGCCGCGCAGGCGCTCGCAGGGCAGCCGCGACGCGCTCCGCGCGCCCCCTCGATAGGGCTCGCTGGGGAGGAGCACCTTGCACTCTCGGGGGTCGAGTGCTAATCATTGGCGTTAGCACTCTGAAGGTGAGAGTGACAACGAAGGACCGGGTCGGTGAGGCCCGCAGGCCATGTGGGGCAAGGAACCACGAGGCAGGCAGGCCGTCCGTCGCGGGCGCCAGCGCGGTCCGGAGCAATCCACCCCAGTCCGGGAGGACCACTTCACATGGCCAAGATCATCGCGTTCGACGAGGAGGCACGGCGCGGTCTCGAGCGCGGGATGAACCAGCTCGCCGACGCCGTCAAGGTCACCCTTGGTCCCAAGGGTCGCAACGTCGTCCTCGAGAAGAAGTGGGGCGCCCCCACGATCACCAACGATGGTGTTTCCATCGCCAAGGAGATCGAGCTCGAGGACCCGTACGAGAAGATCGGCGCCGAGCTGGTCAAGGAAGTCGCGAAGAAGACGGACGACGTAGCCGGTGACGGCACGACGACCGCGACCGTCCTGGCCCAGGCGCTGGTCCGCGAGGGCCTTCGCAACGTCGCCGCCGGCGCCAACCCGATGGCTCTCAAGCGCGGTATCGAGAAGGCCGTCGAGGCCGTCTCCGGTGCCCTGCTGGAGCAGGCGAAGGATGTCGAGACCAAGGAGCAGATCGCTTCGACGGCCTCCATCTCCGCCGCCGACACCCAGATCGGCGAGCTCATCGCCGAGGCGATGGACAAGGTCGGCAAGGAAGGCGTCATCACCGTCGAGGAGTCCCAGACCTTCGGTCTGGAGCTGGAGCTCACCGAGGGTATGCGCTTCGACAAGGGCTACATCTCGGCGTACTTCGCCACCGACATGGAGCGTATGGAGGCCGTCCTCGACGACCCGTACATCCTGATCGCCAACTCGAAGATCAGCAACGTCAAGGACCTGCTGCCGCTCCTCGAGAAGGTCATGCAGTCCGGCAAGCCGCTGCTGATCATCGCCGAGGACGTCGAGGGCGAGGCCCTGTCGACCCTGGTCGTCAACAAGATCCGTGGCACCTTCAAGTCCGTCGCCGTCAAGGCCCCGGGCTTCGGTGACCGCCGCAAGGCCATGCTCGGCGACATCGCCATCCTCACGGGCGGCGAGGTCATCTCCGAGGAGGTCGGCCTCAAGCTGGAGAACGCGGGCATCGACCTGCTCGGCCGCGCCCGCAAGGTCGTCATCACCAAGGACGAGACCACGATCGTCGACGGCGCCGGCTCCGCCGACCAGGTCGCCGGCCGGGTCAACCAGATCCGCGCCGAGATCGAGAACTCCGACTCGGACTACGACCGCGAGAAGCTCCAGGAGCGTCTGGCGAAGCTGGCCGGCGGCGTGGCCGTCATCAAGGCCGGTGCCGCCACGGAGGTCGAGCTCAAGGAGCGCAAGCACCGCATCGAGGACGCCGTTCGCAACGCGAAGGCGGCCGTCGAGGAGGGCATCGTCGCCGGTGGTGGCGTGGCCCTGCTCCAGGCCTCCTCGGTCTTCGAGAAGCTGGAACTGACGGGTGACGAGGCGACCGGCGCCAACGCCGTGAAGCTCGCCCTGGAGGCCCCGCTCAAGCAGATCGCCGTCAACGGCGGTCTCGAGGGTGGCGTCATCGTCGAGAAGGTCCGCAACCTGCCCGTCGGCCACGGTCTCAACGCCGCGACCGGTGAGTACGTGGACATGATCGCCGAGGGCATCATCGACCCGGCGAAGGTCACGCGCTCTGCCCTGCAGAACGCCGCGTCCATCGCCGCGCTGTTCCTCACCACCGAGGCCGTCATCGCCGACAAGCCCGAGAAGGCCGCCGCCGGCGGCGCCCCGGGCGGCATGCCGGGCGGTGACATGGACTTCTGATCCTTCCGGATCAGGCTCGTCCTTTCCGAGGGCGGCACCCCTTCCCGGGGGTGCCGCCCTCGGGCGTTTCCGGGGCGGGAGCCCCCGCCCACGTGGCCGGGATCACACCGCGGCACGGCGAGGACACGGAATGCCGCGGCGCCGGGGACCGTTGTCGAGAGGGTGGGTCAATGCACGTGCACATACCCACCGGAATGTCCGTCTTCCCCGCCCCGAGGAGCCCTCACGTGACAGCCGACGCCGCGTCCCGCGCAGCCGAGATCCTTTCCCGACCCGTGTCCCTGAACGGCCTGACCGTCCCGAACCGGATCGTGATGGCACCGATGACCCGGCAGTTCTCGCCGGGCGGTGTACCCGGTGAGGACGTGGTCGGCTACTACGCGCGGCGCGCCGCCGCGGGCGTGGGCCTCATCGTCACCGAGGGCACCTACGTCGGCCACGAGTCCGCCGGCCAGAGCGACAGCGTGCCGCGCTTCCACGGCGAGGAGCAGCTCGCGGGGTGGACGAAGGTCGCCGACGCCGTGCACGCGGCCGGCGGCACGATCGTGCCGCAGCTGTGGCACATCGGCATGGTCCGCCGGGCGGGCGAGCCGCCCTTCGCCGACGCCCCCGCGGTCGGCCCCTCCGGCATCCACACCGCCGGCGCCGAGCCCAAGGGCAAGGCCATGACCCAGCAGGACATCGACGACGTCATCGAGGCGTTCGCCAAGGCAGCCGCGGACGCCGAGCGCATCGGCTTCGACGGCGTCGAGCTGCACGGCGCCCATGGCTACCTGCTCGACCAGTTCCTGTGGTCCGGCACCAACCGGCGCACCGACGCGTACGGCGGCGACCCGGTGGCCCGTGCGAAGTTCGCAGCGGAGATCGTCGCCGCGGTCCGGGACGCCGTCTCGCCCGAGTTCCCCGTCCTGTTCCGCTACTCGCAGTGGAAGCAGCAGGACTACGACGCCCGCCTCGCCGAGACCCCGGAGGAGCTGGAGGCCATCCTCGCCCCGCTCGCCGCGGCCGGCGTGGACGCCTTCCACGCCTCCACGCGCCGCTACTGGGTGCCCGAGTTCGACGGGTCCGACCTGAACCTCGCCGGCTGGACGAAGAAGCTCACCGGCAAGCCCGCCATCTCCGTCGGCTCGGTCGGCCTGGACGGCGAGTTCCTCAAGGCCTTCCAGGGCGAGGGCTCCTCGGTCCGCGGCATCGACGACCTGCTCGACCGGCTGGAGCGCGACGAGTTCGACCTCGTCGCGATCGGCCGCGCGCTGCTCCAGGACCCGGAGTGGGCGGCGAAGGTCCTGGCCGGCCGCTACGACGAGCTGAAGGCGTACGACGCGGCGGCGCTCGGCTCGCTGAGCTGACCCCGCCCGTATCGAGGGGCGGTGCCTGCCGTGACGCGGGCGCCGCCCCCTCTTTTTTTGGGTCCCGCTCCGGTCAGCCGTCGGCGCCGACGTGCCCGACAAACACCGCCCACGCGGAGACGCCGAAGGCGATCACCGGGCCGAGGTTCTTCGAGTCCCGCACGGGGACCAGTGTGGGGTGACCATCGGCGACTTCGAGGCAGTCGCCACCGGCACCGTTGCTGTAGCTGGACTTGTGCCATGTGACCGAACTCAGTTCGTACTCATGGGTGTTGTTCTCCATGCTCGTAATCATGGGCCAAGGTCTCGATCAGGGCCAGCGAAGCCGCAGGCGCCAGTGCCGTCGCCTGGAGGAGGCTGAAGGTGAGGCTGTGCCGGGCCACGGCTGCCGGGTCGTCCTCCAGTTTCCCCATGTCGATTCCTTCAACGAAGCACAGAGGGGATGCGTCATCGAACTCCATGAGCTTCAGCGAGCCGCCCAAGCCGGCATGGGCACCGGCGTCGAACGGCAGTACCTGCATGATGATCCGGCTGCGGCGCGCCAAGTCCGCGATGTGGCGCAGAGCCTCTGCCATCGCCGCCGGCCCACCGATCGGGCGTCGGAGCGCCGCCTCGTCCAGGACCACCCACAACAACGGCGTTGTTGGATCGTCGAGGAGCCGGGTCCGCTCCATCCGGGTAGCCACCAACTCCTCGATCTGAGCGTCCGGAAGCGTCGGCCGGTAGCTGCGGAACAGCGCCTCGGCGTATGCCGGGGTCTGTAAAAGGCCGGGGATGAGCAGCGGGATGTAGTGCCTGATCGACGTTGCGATCGTCTCTGCCTCCGCCGCCTCGGCGAAGTGGTCCGGGTACCGGGACCTGGCCAGCGCCCGGCAGTTGCGCTCGAAGAACCCCTTGGTCCCGAGGATCTCGTCTATCTGGACGGCGTATTCGAGGTGCAGCCGCCGTGTCCCGGCCTCCAGCTGGCCGATGAACGAACCGCTCACGAAGAGCGGTTCGCCCAGCTCGGCCTGGCTGAGGCCCGCGTTCTCGCGGGCGTGCCGCAACTCCGCCCCGATCATGGCGCGGGGCGAGGACGCGGGGTCGAGGTCCTTCGGTCCGGGCATGGCAACTCCCTGTCACACAGCCTGGGTTGTTGAGACGCCGTCTCTGGCCAGGTTAGGGGCCCCCGACCACGCTGAGTACCGAACACGAACACTCAGCGTGGAGGGAACGCTCCGATGGAGATGACACCGGGTACACACGTACGGCCGACGGAGGAGATCGTGGCGGAGTTGCGGGCGGCGCTGGCCGGAGTCGGCGTGGTGCTGCCGTCGCTGCGGATCGATCCGGTGAGCGGCGCGAGCGACGAGCCGTTCGCCCTGGTCGCGCTCGGCCGGTGCAACGTGGGCACCGCGCGGAAGCTGGCCGCCGTGCTCCGCGGCCGCGGCACCGCCGACGAGGGCGGTGGCGCGTGAGCGAGGAGTACGCGATCGACACGCGCGACGGCCGGCTCGGCCGGGTGATGGGACACGAGGGCGGCCTCGTACAGCTGCGGCCGCCCGGCGGCGGGCGGGAGTGGGACTGCCCGCCGGAGGCGCTGGCGGAGGCCCCGCCGGGGGAGGTGCTGCGGGCGCGGGTGCGGCGGCTCAACGCGGAGGCGCGCCTGCCGTGACCGCGCGGAAGGGGGCCGGAGCCGGGACGGCCCCCGTCCGCTCCCGGTCCGCCTACAGGTTCCCCATCGGCTCGATGTCGATCTTGACGGGGGTGCCCCAGATCCGCAGGACCTCGTAGTCGGTGAACTCGTGGACCAGGCGGTAGGCCATCCCGGGGCGGGGGGACCTGCGCTCGGCGGCGAGGTAGCGCTCGGCCTCGTGGCGGTCGCGGCGGGGGGTGCCGCACAGCTGCCATGCCTGGCCGTTCCACACCTCCGGCAGCCAGCGCTGCTGGGGCTGGGGGCGGTCGGCGCGGACGCCGTAGCGGGACTGGGTGCGGTCGGGGGAGTCGTCGGGTCCGCCGGGGCGGCCGTGCGCGAAGGAGCCGTTGACCTCGGAGCGGCGGGCGGCCCGGCGCCGGGTCTCGCACAGCAGGCACAGGTCGACGGCGCCCTCGTCCACCGGCCCGGTCGGGTGCTCGGCGCAGCGCGTGGTGGGCACCGCCGTGGTGACGGTCTCCTCCAGCAGGTCCAGGGCCCGCTTCAGGTCGGCCTTGACCTCGTGCAGCTTCGCGTCGGGGCTGTCGGCGCCGAGCGCCTCGCCGTGCTCGCCCAGCAGCCGCAGCGCGCGGCCCAGGGCGGTCAGCTGTGCGTGGTTCATGGGCGTGCGGTGTCCCTCCCGGGGCGGAGTGCTGTCCTACGAGAATCGCACACGCCGCCGACAGCGCGGGCCGGGCCGGTCAGCGCGGGGCCGCCGCCGTGTCCGCCGCTGTATCCGCCGCTGTGTCCGCCGGGGCCCCGGCCGGCCGTTCGACGGAGCCGAGGCCGAAGAAGTACGTCGCGGCGAAGCCGACCAGGTAGCCCGTGAGGAGGCCGCCCGCGTAGACGGCGGCGGTGAGGGTCAGGCTCCGGTTGCCGGAGAGGAGGGGGAACAGGGCCCAGCCCGACGGGCCGATCGCGGTCGAGCCGACCGTGTCGCCGACCATCGAGAAGAACCCGACGAACGCGCCGCCCGCCGCGCCGCCCGCGCAGGCCGTCACGAACGGGCGCCCGAGGGGCAGCGAGACGCCGTAGATGAGCGGCTCGCCCACCCCCAGCAGGCCCGCGGGGAGCGCCGACCGGATCGTCGTGCGCAGGGCGTGGTCGTGGCGCAGCCGGACGTAGACCGCCAGGGCGGCGCCGACCTGGCCCGCGCCCGCCATGGCCAGGATGGGCAGCAGGACGGTGTAGCCCTGCTGCTCGATGAGGGTCGTGTGGATCGGGATCAGCGCCTGGTGCAGGCCGAGCATCACCAGCGGGAGGAACAGGCCGCCGAGCACCAGTCCGGCGAAGGCGCCGGTGTGGCCGAGGAGCCAGTCCGCGCCCGTGCCGATCGCCGCGGAGACCTCGCCGGCCGCGTACATCAGCCCGTAGACGGTGACGAGGCCGGCCACGAGCACGGTGACGGTCGGGGTGAGCAGCACGTCGAGGGCGTCCGGGACCCGGCCGCGGCACCACTTCTCGACGTACGTCGCGAGGAGCGCCGCGGCCAGTGCGCCGAGGACGCCGCCCTGGCCCGGCGCGAGCGTGGTGCCGAAGACGGTCACCTTGGCGACGCCCGCGTACACGACGATCGCCGCGACGGCGCCGCCGAGGACGGGGGTGCCGCCGAACTCCTTCGCGGTGTTGAGGCCGACGAAGACGGCGATGAGCGCCATGAACCCGGAGGCGACCGCGGTGAGGGCGGGCGTGAGGGAGGCGAGCAGGCCGAGATTCACGAGCAGGCCGTTGAGGCCCGCGATGACGCCGCAGCCGATCAGCGCCGGGATCAGCGGGACGAAGATGTTCGCGACGCGGCGCAGCAGCAGCTTGAACGGTGTCGCGTTGCGTTCCCGGCGGGCGGCCCTGAGCCGGGCCCCGCGGCTCTCCAGGGTGTCGGCGGCCGTGGGGGCGGCGGCGACGAGCGCCTCGAACTCCGGGGTGATCCGGGCGACCGCGCCCGGGCCGAGGACGATCTGGTACGTGTCGTCGTCCACCACGCCGAGGACGGCGGGCAGCGCCCGCAGGGCGTCCTCCCGCACCCGCGTCCGGTCCCGCAGGCCGAGCCGCAGCCGGGTCATGCAGTGGGCCACGGACACGACGTTCGCGGCGCCCCCGACGAGGGGGAGGATCGCGGCGGCGGTGGCACGGGGGGTGGCTTCAGTGCTCATGCGGGCCTTGCTGTGCGGGAGGGACGGCGCCTGACGCCCATGGTGCCCCGCCCGTGCCGTGGCGGCCCGCGCGGCACGCTGAGCGCCGTCACCCGGCGCCCGCCCCGCACGGCCCGGGACCTCGCGGTGCCGGGCCGTCCGGGCGGCCGTGCTCAGTCGTGGTTGGCCCGCAGGGCGGCCCTCAGGTGACCGTCGCTGGTGTCGAGGAGACGGGCGGCCGTCGCGGCGTCGACCTCGCCGAGGATCGTCAGGATCGCGGTCTTGACCTCACCGTCCGTGGCGGCGAGCGCCGACTCGATCTCCTCGTCCGAGGCGCCGGTCGCCAGCGCGACGATGCGGCGGGAGCGCGCCCGGAGCTTCTCGTTCGAGGCGCGGACGTCGACCATCAGGTTCCCGTACGTCTTGCCGAGACGGATCATCGTGATCGTCGAGAGCATGTTCAGGACGAGCTTCTGGGCGGTGCCCGCCTTCAGCCGGGTGGAGCCGGTCAGCAGCTCGGGGCCCACCACGATCTCGATGCCGTGGTCCGCGGCGGCGGCGAGCGCGCTGTCCGCGTTGCACGACAGGCCCACCGTCAGCGCGCCCCGGGCGCGGGCGTGCTCGACGGCGCCGACGGCGTACGGGGTGCGGCCCGAGGCGGAGACGCCGACCACGGTGTCGTCGGCGGTCAGGGCCAGGGCGTCCAGATCGGCCGCGGCGAGCTCCCGGGAGTCCTCCGCGCCCTCGACGGAGGTGACCATCGCGCTCGGGCCGCCCGCGATCAGGCCGACGACCTGCGCGGGGTCGGTGTTGAACGTGGGCGGGCACTCGGAGGCGTCCAGCACGCCGAGCCGGCCGGCCGTGCCCGCGCCCGCGTAGATCAGCCGGCCGCCGCGGGACATCCGCTCCGCGATGGCGTCGATGGCCTCGGCGACGAGCGGCAGCCGGTCCGCGACCGCGGCGGGCACGGAGGCGTCCTCGCCGTTCATCAGGCGGGCGATCTCGAGCGTCGGCAGCCGGTCGATCTCGGACAGCTCGGGGCGGAACGCCTCGGTGGTCAGGGTCTCCAACTGCGCGCGCAGACCGCGGTAGTCGTCGCCCCCGTCCGGGTCGCGGGGGTCGGCGTCACCCGGGGCGCGGTCGTCGTCGCGCAGGTCGCGGTGGTTGGAGGAGGCGTCGGCGGTGGAGGTCATGTGGAGCGGCTCTTTCCGGTGCTTTCCGCGCGTACGGGCGGGGCGTGCGCGCGTTCCGTGGATGCGTCGTCGGAGCTACGGGGATGGGCGGGCCGGTCGCGGTCAGCGGTGCGAGCCGCGCGGGCTGTGGCGGTGGGCCAGCGCCTCGTAGGAGGCGGAGAGCGCGGGCGCCGCGGTCTCGTAGGTCCGCTGGGCGACCCCCACGAACAGACAGTCCACGACGAGCAGTTGGCTCGTGCGGGAGGACATCGCGGCGGGCCGCAGCTCGCTCTCGCGGGCCGTGGAGGTGGTGAGGATGTGGTCCGCGTACTGCGTGACGGGTCCGTCCGGGCGGCCGGTGATCGCGACCGTCGTGGCCCCGTGCTCGAAGGCGACCCGCAGGGGCTCGATGACGTCGCCGGTGGAGCCCGAGTGCGTGATGGCTATCGCCACGTCCTTGGCGCGCAGCTGCACCGCGTTGGTGACGGCGAGGTGCGGGTCGCTGTGCGGGTGGGCTATGAGCCCGATGCGCAGCAGCTTCTGGGCGAGGTCCTGGGCGACCAGGCCGGACGCGCCGACGCCGTAGATGTCGACGCGGCGGGCGGCGGCGAGCGCGGTGACGGCGGCACCGAGCTGGACCGTGTCGAGTCCGGCCGCGGTGTCGGCGAGCGTCTGCTGCTCGTCGTAGGCGAGTTTGGCGACGACGTCGGCGATCGGGTCGTCGACCGCGATGTCCGCGGTGACGGCGGGCGCCCGCCCGGACTGCTGCTGGGCGGCCAGACCGGCGAGCGCGAGCCGCAGGTCCCGGTACCCCGGGTAGCCGAGGAGGCGGGCGGTGCGGACCACCGTCGCCTCGCTGGTGCCGGTGAGTTCGGCGAGGCCGGTGACCGTGAGGGCCGCGCAGCCGGCCGGGTCGCCGGCGACGGCCTCGGCGACGCGCTGCATGGAGCGCGTCATCGACGGGGCCAGCGTGCGCACCTTGGCCGCGAGGGCGGCGGGGGCGGGCGGAGCCTCCCCGGCGAAAATTTCCTTCACGTCATGGGTCACCAATGAAAGATATTTTCCTTTGGGGCATACGGTCAAGGGTGCGCACAATAGGTGCATGGACCCCATCAGCCCCCTGGAGCAGGCGCTGCACGCGGCGCGCGCGCTCGTGCTCGCCGACCTGATAGCGGGCGAGGTCGCCCAGGCGGACGTCGTCTCCCTCGTCGAGGAGTCGGTGGCGCAGCGCCGCTGGTGGGTCGAGCAGTGGCCGGAGGGCGCGGGCTACGTGGCGGGACTCGTCGCGCAGGACGTCCAGGACGCCCTGCTGGACCGGCACGGCCGGTGGCCGCTGTGCCCGGTCTGCGGCTCGGGCGACCCGCACGCGCTCGACGTGGAGCCCGAGTTGGGGCCCGACCCGCACTGGGTCTGCCACAAGGCGGGGGTGAAGGTCGCCTCCGTCGGTTCGCTGGGCCCCGCCGCCGGGAAGCCCTCGTCGTGACGGTGTACATCGACCCGCCCAACTGGCCCGGGCACGGGCGGATGTGGTCCCACCTCGTCAGCGACGTCTCGTACGAGGAACTGCACGCCTTCGCCGAGGAGTTGGGCGTCCCGCGGCGCGCCTTCGAGCGGGACCACTACGACATCCCCGCGCACCGCTACCCGGACGCCGTGCGGGCGGGCGCGGTCGAGGTCGGCAGCCGTGAGGTCGTCCGGCTGCTGTACGGCTCCGGACTGCGCAGGCGCAAGAAGTGGGCGGGACCCCGCTGAGACGTCCGCAGGCCCCGCCGGAGCGGCGGGTGCCTCACACCTCGGTGCGGACCGGATGCGGCGCCGAACCGGCCCCGGCGACCACGCGGGAGGCCCGGGTGCGCCGGTGCAGCCGCAGGGAGACGAGCACCACCGCGAGTCCGGCCACCGTCAGCGCGGCGCCAGCCCACGCCGTGGCGGCGTAGCCGAGGCCCGCGTCGATCACCGTGCCGCCGAGCCAGGGCCCGCCGGTGTTGCCCAGGTTGAAGGAGGCCGTCACGGTGGCACCGGCCAGGGTGGGGGCGGCACTCGCGACGTCGAACATCCGGGAGTTCAGCGCCGGTGCCGTGTAGAAGCAGGTGACGCCGAGGACGAAGGACAGGACGACCGCGGCGACGGCGTACTGGCCGAGGAGGGCGAGCGCGGCGAGGACGACCGTCGAGGCCGTGATGCCGCTGACCAGCACACCGAAGAGGTGCGCGTCGGCGAAGCGCCCGCCGATCGTCGTCCCGATCAGCGCGCCGACGCCGAACAGCGCCAGCACCGTCGGCACCCAGCCGTCGTCGAGACCGGCCACGTCCGTCAGGAGCGGGGCGAGGTAGCTGAACGCGCAGAAGACACCGCCCGCCGCCAGCGCGGTGACGGTGACCGAGAGCAGCACCTGGGGATCGCGGTAGATACGCAGTTCCCGCTTGAGCCGCGGCTTCTCGTCCGGCAGCGGGATGCGCGGGATCAGCGTGGCCACCCCGGCCAGGGCGACTGCGGAGGCCGCGCCCACGGCCCAGAACGCCGACCGCCAGCCCAGGTGCTCGCCGAGGAAGGCGCCGGCCGGGACACCGAGGACGTTCGCGATCGACAGCCCGCCGATCATCACCGCCAGGGCACGGGCCCGCGCCGTCGCCGGGACCATCGCGACGGCCACCGCGGCGCCCACCGCCCAGAAACCGGCGCAGGCCAGCGCGCTCACCACCCTCGACGCGAAGAGCACCCCGTACGTCGGGGCCAGCGCGCCCGCGACCTGGCCGAGGCCGAACACCGTGATCAGCGCGAGCAGCGTGGTGCGGCGCGGCAGCCGCAGCGTCGCCACGGCCAGCAGCGGCGCGCCCACCACCATGCCGATCGCGAACGCCGAGATGAGCAGTCCCGCCTGCGGGATCGTGACGCCCATGTCGTCGGCGATGGGCGGGAGCAGCCCGGACAGCATGAACTCGCTCGTGCCGAGCGCGAAGACGGAGAGCCCGAGTATGTAGATGGCCAAGGGCATGCGGGGGCGATCGACGGGTGCGGGCATATCAGGGTGCAACGACCGGCGGCCGGAGCGCATTCCCGGCCGGACCCGGCCACGCGGTGACCCGGAGGCGCGGGGCGGCCCTCACGCGGTGAGCGCCGCCAGCTCCTCTCGCAGGTTCCCGCGGGCCCGCTCCTCCCACGCCTGCGCGCCGTACGGGGTGCGGAACAGCCGGGGCAGGTCCAGCAGGTGCCGCAGGACGTCGGCCCGGCCCGCGCGGAAGGCGTCCGGGGGGACGAAGGCGTACTCCTCGCGGACGGCGGCCGCGTACGCGGCGTACGCGTCCGGGGGCGAGGCCAGCACCGCGAGGTCGGCGTCGCACAGGACGGCGCCGTTCGCGTCGCCCTCGCCGGGGTCGTGGCCGACGGTGAGGCGGACGAGCCGGGCGACCTCGGCGGTACGGGCCCCGTCGACGCCCAGCTCCGGCAGCGCCCGTTCGGCGAGCCGGGCGGAGCGCTCCTCGTTCGTCGAGCGGTCCGGCAGGTAGACCGCGTCGTGGAACCACGCCGCCAGCCGCACCGCGGCCGGATCACCGGCGTACTCCTCCAGGACGTCGATGCGGTCCAGGACCGCCAGGAGGTGGTCGGTGGTGTGGTAGCGCCGCTGCGGCTCGGCCCAGCGGCGGAGCAGGTCCTCGGCGTACGGGCGGGGAGAGGGGTCCGCCGCCCCGGGGTCCGGTGTGCGGGCCGCCGCGACCGCCGCCGCCCAGCGCCGTACCAGGTCCTCGTGCGCGGGATGCCGCCGCGCCGTCCCCGTCTCGTCCTGTGCCATGCCCGCCATTGTCCCCGGCACCCCCAGCGGGCGCCGCCGACCCCTACTTTGGTGGGCATGACTCTCGCGGACGTGCCAGACGTGTCGGACGTACGGGACCCGGAACTGCCCGGGCGGTTGCTCCGCACCGAACGTGACCTGCTGATCCCGCTGCTGCGGGCCCGCCCCGAGGCGGACTTCGCGCTGCGCACCGCCTGCCCCGGGTGGACCGTGCGGCACGTGCTCGCGCACTGCGGGGCCGTGCTGACCCGGGTGGTGGAGCGCCGTTTCGAGAAGGGGGTGTTCGAGCCCGAGGCCAACGACCGGGACATCGCCGAGCGGGACGGGCTGCCGGTGGAGCGGATCGTGGACGAGCTGGAGCGGGGGATGACGGAGGCGGGACCGGTGATCGCCCGGGCCGGCGGCGTCCTCGACGCGGTCGCGCTCGGCGAGTGGGTACACGCCGGGGACGTGCGCGAGGCGTTCGGGGAGCCGGGGGCGTACGGGGGCGAGGGCCTGCCGTACGCCCTCGCGCTGCTTTCCCGGGTCACCCGGGAGCGGGACCACGTCCCCCTGCACGCCGACCTCGACGGCCTGGACGAGCCGCTGCGGCTCGGGCGCCCCTCGGGCACCCGCCCGCCGGCCCGGTACATCGGGGACGCGCCCACCCTCGTACGGCTGTACGCGGGCCGCCCCCTGGTGGGCACGCGGTACGAACTCGCCGGGGCGGCCGAGGCGGAGCTGAACGTCTTCGGGAACTGACCGCGTGAAGCGGGTGGCGGCCGCCCGCCACTCGCGCGATCTTCTCGCGGGCGCACGCGCTACGGGCGTAGTCTTGGATTGGACTAGACCTGTAGCCGCCCAAGGGAAGAGGTCCTATGAGCAAGCGTGCGGTCCTGGAGGTGATCGCCCTCGACGTCGAGGACGCCGTCGCCGCCCAGGCGGGAGGCGCCGACCGCCTCGAACTGGTCACCGACATGGCCGCCGACGGGCTCACCCCCGCCTTGGAGACGTTCGCCGGGATCCGCGCCGCCGTCGACATCTCGCTGCGCGTGATGCTGCGGCTGGCGGACGGCTTCGCGGCGGGCGGCGCCGAGGGGACCGCCGCGCTCGTCGCGACCGCGCGGGAGATGCGGGCCGCCGGCGCCGAGGAGTTCGTCCTCGGCTTCCTGGACGAGCAGGGCGGCCCGGACCTCGCCGTCGTGGAGCGGATCGCCGCCGAGCTGGACGGATGCCGGTGGACGTTCCACCGCGCGATCGACCGGGCCGCCGACCGCGACGCCCTGCGCAAGCAGCTCGCCGACCTGCCGGGCCTGGACGCCTATCTGACGGCCGGCTCCGCCGACGGCGTCGACGACGGACTGCCCACCCTCCTCGCGGAGGCGGCCCGCCGCGGCGAACCCGGCTACGAGCCGCAGGTCCTCGTCGGCGGCGGCCTCCGCCTCGACCACGTGCCCCGGCTGCGCGCGGCCGGCGTGGACGCCTTCCACATCGGCGGAGCGGCCCGCCCCGGCGGCTGGACGGCCCCGGTCGCCGCGGAGGCGGTCCGCGAGTGGCGGACGGCCCTGGACGCGTGACCCCGGCCGGACGGGAAACCTGACCGGACGTCACCGCCTCCTGCGGGCATGCCGGTTGCCGCCCCGAGCGCCGACGCCCGGGGCGCCGGTACGCCGGGGGACGGAGGGGACACGGACGCACCGGCAAGGCGCCGGAAGGCGACCGATGTCGGCGGCGGCCGTACCCGGCCGCCTGCCGGACCCCGTCCATGGGTGGGCGGAAGTCAATGGCGTCCGGCCGCCACTCGCGTGTCCGCTGCACCTGGCCGCCGTCCGGTAACTGGCCGGAAGGCGACCGGTGTTGGCGGCGGCCGTGGCCCGGACACCAGGCGGGAGCCGGCTCCGCCCGGCCGGTTTACGGCAGTCCGCCGGGCCCGGTCCACGGGTGGGCGGGGTCCGTGGTGTCCGGCCGCCAATCGCGTGTCCGCTGCACCTGGCCGCCGGGCGGCAACGGGCCGGAAGGCGACCGATGTCGGCGGCGGCCGTACCCGGCCGCCGGACGGGGCACCTGAGCGCTTGTTGCCCGGCGGATTCAGTCGAGTTGGGGTGGCAGGGGGGCCGTGTGGGTGACGATGAGGCCCGAGACGGCTCGGGTCAGGGCCACGTACAGGCGGCGCAGGCCGGTGCGTTCGTCGGGCTCGCCGTCGACCACGGCCCGCGGCTCGTCCAGCACCACGTAGTCGTACTCCAGGCCCTTGGCCAGCGAGGCCGGCACGAGGGTGAGCCGGGCGTCCGCGGTGGTCTCCTCACCCGGGTCCAGGCAGGGGATCCCGGCCGCCGCCAGCGCCTCCGCCAGCGCCGGGACCCGGGCGTCGGCGGCGATCAGGCCGATCGACCCCTCCCGGCGCAGCGACTCGGCGCAGGCGGCGACCACGTCCTCGACGGCGCCGACCTCCCGCACCTCGAAGGACCCCGGGTTCTCCCGCACCGACGCCACGGGCGTCAGCCCCGGCGCGATGTACGGCAACAGCCGGGACGCGTACGTGATCACGTCGGTGGGGACACGGAAACCGGCCGTCAGCTCCTCCACGACGGCCTCGGTCTTGCCCAGGTGCGCGAGCGCCTCCTCCCAGCTCCGCGTCGCCCAGGGCGTCGTCCCCTGCGCGAGGTCGCCGAGCACGGTCGCCGAACCGGTGGTGCAGCGCCGCCCGACCGCCCGGTACTGCATGGGCGACAGGTCCTGCGCCTCGTCGAGCACCACGTGCCCCAGCGAGTGCGTGCGCCGGACGAGATCGGTCGCCTCGTCGATCAGCACGGCGTCCGCGGCGGACCACTTGGCGCTCTTCACGCTGCGCACCGGCTTCGCCCAGAGGATCGCCTTCTGCTCCTCCTCGTCGAGGAGCCCACCGGCGTGCGCGGCGAGGAAGTCCGCGTCGGACAGCAGCCGCAGGACCAGCTTCGCCGGGTCGACGGGCGGCCAGATCGCCTTGACCGCCGCCTTGACGGCGCTGTTGCGGGCGACGGCGTCCTGCACCCGGTCGTCCGGGGCCTCGCCCGCCCGCTCCATCTGCACGAGGACGGCGTGCGCGATGCGCTGCGGCAACGCCTCGCCCGCGGCGCCGTACCGGATGTCACGCTCCGTCAGTTCCCGGACGATCTCCTCCAGTTCGTACACCGGGACGCGCCAGCGCCGGGAGCCGCGCACCACCACGACCGGCTCGGCGGGCGGCGTGACGTGCGAGCGGACGGCCCTGCGCAGCACCTCGGCCATCCGCGCGTCGCCCTTCACGACGGCGGCCGTGGCGTCGTCCGTGCCGCGCACCTCCACATGGGCCACCAGGTCGTCGACCGTGGCCTGCCGGACCTCCAGCTCGCCCAGCGCCGGCAGGACCTGCTCGATGTAGTGCAGGAAGGACCGGTTCGGCCCGATCACCAGGGTGCCGGTGCGGGCGAGCCGGTCCCGGTGCGCGTACAGCAGGTACGCGACCCGGTGCAGACCCACCGCCGTCTTCCCGGTGCCGGGGCCGCCCTGCACGCACACGGAACCGGAGAGGCCCGCGCGGACGATCTCGTCCTGCTCGGGCTGGATGGTCGCCACGATGTCGCGCATCGGGCCGACACGCGGCCGCTCGATCTCCTGCTGGAGCAGCTTGCTGGTGGCCGCGGCCTCGGCGGGGTCGGAGAGGTGCTCGTCCTCGTACGCCGTGAGGTCGCCGCCCGTGTAACCGAAGCGGCGGCGCAGCGCCACGTCCATCGGGTCCTTCTTGGAGGCCCGGTAGAACGGCTGGGACACCGGGGCGCGCCAGTCGATGACCATGGGGTCCCCGTCGGCGTCGTGCACGTGCCGGCGCCCGATGTAGAACCGCTCGCCCTCCGCGCCCTCGGCCCGGTCGGCGCCGGGGGCGTGGAGGTAGTCGAGGCGGCCGAAGAACAGCGGGGTGTGGCTGAGGTCGGCGAGGGCCGCGATGCGCTGGTCGATCTGGTTCTGCAGGACCACCGCGTTCACCCAGTTCGCGGTGACGTCCTTGATGTCGAGCGACTCCACGTCCTCCCGCATGGCGCGCAGCGCCGCACGGGACTCCGCGAGGTGCGACCGTTCGCGGACGAGGGGATCGTCGGTTTCTTCGGGCATGGGGGACACGGGTGTTGCCTCCGGGGAACGGGCTGCGTCGCTGGTGGTCTGCCGTCCGGTTTCCGTCCGGACGGCGGCACTCCGTGAAGGGAGGCGGGCAAGAGCGGAGATCCTAGGTGAAGACGGGTGGCGGGTGCCAGCCGATTTCGGGGTCGCGACCCCGAGTTTCCTTAGGGGTACCGGGCGCCCGGGTCACTCCCGAGGGGGAGAGGGCGCGGCCCGCAGGCGTAGGCAAAGGGCGCCGAGGTTACATCGGAAGACCGACGTATCCGCTGTGTCCGGATTCCATGATGGAAGCATGAGTGCAGCGACCTTCACACCCCACCGCGTCCCGCCGAGTGGTGCGACCGCGCTCGACAGCGGCCACCATCGGCATCGTCTCGGCGACGCCCTGCGCGCCGTCAAGGTCTTCGCGACCGCCGCCGTCGGCGTCGTCCTGCTCGGCGAATACGGCGAGGAAGCCGGCGTCCACCGCCGCTGACTGGCCCCGCCTCCCTGCGGGGTACCAACGGTGCACCGTCCGGGTGAGCCCCCTCACCCACGTACATCCAGCGCCGGCGCTGCGGTGACGTCGAGGCGAGTCGGCGAGCCCGGCGCCAGGGGGTGCCGCCCGCGCAGGCCCACTCCCCCTGACCCGCATCAGCACCCAGCACTTGGGCCGGCGTCGAGGTGGGTCGGCGAGCCCGGCGCGAACGGGGAGCCGCCTGCGCCCACCCGTGCCGCCGCAGCGGCACGATTGCCCGCAGCTGGGGCGGGCGGCCCGCCGGCGCCAGCCGGGTGGGTGGGCGCCACCCCTCGCCGCACGCCCGTCCGCCAGGTGGCGCCGCCCACCGGCCCGCACCGGAGCCCTCGGGCCCGCGCCCCCGCAGCTCAGCCCCCACGGCCCGCAGTCGCCCTGCGACCGAAGGGGCCGTGCCGGTACATCAAATGGCCGTCGAGACGGGGACGTACCCGACCGAGGAACGCTGGTGACGGACGCCCACAACAACTACCGACGGCCGGATGTACCGGCACGGCCCCGACCCACCCACCGGCCCCACCGCGCCCGACGCCCACCGGACGCCGCGCCCGCCTGCCTGCCTGCCCGGACGTACCCCGTGCGCCGCGCCCCCGTCCCGACCCGCGCGGACACTAGGGTCCCTGGGTGACCCGACGGAACGTGACCCTCCGTGCACTGGCCGCGACCCCCGCCGCGGCGGGCACGCTGTTCGCCCTCTCCCTCACCGCCTTCGTCGCGCTGTGCGTCCTCCAGCGCGCCCCCATGGCGGACGCCCTCGTCTACCGGGCCGAGGGCGCGGCCGTCGTCACCGGCAGGGACCTGTACGGCTTCACGGTCACCGAATGGCGGCTGCCCGCCACGTACCCCCCGTTCGCGGCGCTCCTGTTCGTGCCCACGGCCTGGCTCCCACCGCTCGCCCTCAAGGCGGCCTTCGTCGCGGGCAACACCGCGCTGCTGGCGCTCCTCGTCAGACTCTCCTGCCGCTTCGCCGGTCTGCCCGCCGGCACCTCCCGGGTGTGCACCGCCACCGCCCTCGCCCTGTGGCTCGAACCCGTCTTCCAGACCGTGCTGTTCGGGCAGATCAACCTCGCCCTCGCCTGCCTCGTCCTGTGGGACCTGAGCCGCCCGCAGGGCGCCCGGGGCCGGGGGATCGCCGTGGGCATCGCGGCGGGGGTGAAACTGACCCCCGTCCTCTTCGTCGCGTACCTCCTGTTCACCCGGAGCCGGCGCCCTCCCACCCTCCCCGGGGCCCGGTCCCGGGACGGGCTGACCGCGCTGACGTCGTTCCTCGGCACCGTCCTGCTCGGCGCCGTCGTACTGCCCGCCGCGAGCGTCGACTTCTGGACCCGCCGCCTCCTCGAGACCGGCCGGATCGGCAAGGTGTGGATCGTCGACAACCAGTCGCTCCAGGGGCTCCTCGCACGGGCCCTCGGCGACCCCGCCCCGGGCGCGGCCTGGGCACTCGTGGCGGTGCCCGCCGCCTGCGCCGGCCTCCGGCTCGCGTGCCGCGCCACCGACACCCGCCTCGGCGTCCTGGCGACGGCCGCCACCGCGCTGCTGGTCTCGCCGGTCAGCTGGTCGCACCACTGGGTGTGGTGCGTACCGCTCCTCGCGTTCCTGCTCGCCGAGGGCCGCACCGGCCTCGCCGCGCTGGCGACGGCCGTCTTCACGGCGCGCACCCTGTGGCTGGTCCCGCACGAGGGCGACCTGGACCTGCACCTGCCCTGGTGGCAGCAGCTCGCGGCGTCGCCGTACCCCCTGCTGGCGGCGGCCCTCCTGGCCGCGGCCGGGGCGGCGGCCCCGCACCGCACCCGGCGCCGCACCCCCGCACCGGTTGAGTACGACGCCCCGTACCCGCTGAGTATCCGCGCCGGTGTGCCGGCACCGCGCGGGACGATCCAATGCGGGCATGACGACACCGCACCTCGCGTCCCGGCCCACCGCGCAGCCGCGAACGACCCCGCTCCCGGCGGATGAACCGCCGCGAACGACCCCGCCTCCGGCGGATGAACGGCCACGAACGACCCCGCCTCCGGCGGATGAACCGCACCGCCGGGCCTGGCTGGCGCCCGTCACGGCCTCCGTGCTCCTGCTGCTGCTCGGCCCGGCCGCACTCGCCCTCGGCGGCCTGTCCTTCATGGCCACGGACAGCTGCGGCCCCGACCACTGCTCCCCGGCCCTCATGGACTCCCTGGCCGTGATCGGGTGGCTGCTCTACTTCGGCGGCCCCTTCAGCACCGTGTTCCTGGTGGCGTCGTGGGCGCTGCCCTGGAAGCGACGCTGGGCGGGCACCCGGGCCTGGGCCGCCTGCGGCGCACTGCTGCCGCCGGTGACCGTGCTGTTCCTGGTGCTCACCCTGCCCGCGCCCTGAACGGGGCCCTGAACGGCGCCCTGAACCGCGTCAGCTGTCCGCGAGCAGCTCGTCCGCGTCCACGATCCGGTACGCGTACCCCTGCTCCGCCAGGAACCGCTGGCGGTGCGCCGCGAAGTCCTGGTCGATGGTGTCGCGGGCCACGACCGAGTAGAAGTGCGCCTGGTGGCCGTCGGCCTTCGGCCGCAGCACACGCCCCAGGCGCTGCGCCTCCTCCTGCCGCGACCCGAAGGTGCCCGACACCTGGATGGCGACCGTGGCCTCCGGCAGGTCGATCGAGAAGTTCGCGACCTTCGACACCACCAGCACGCTGATCTCGCCCTGCCGGAAAGACTCGAAGAGCTTCTCGCGCTGCGCGTTCGACGTCTCGCCCTTGATGACCGGCGCGTCGAGGTGCTCGCCCAGCTCGTCGAGCTGGTCGATGTACTGGCCGATGACGAGGATCTGCTGCCCGGCGAACTTGCGGACAAGCGCCTCCGTGACCTTCCGCTTGGTCGCGGTGGTCGCACAGAACCGGTACTTCTCCTCGGTCTCCGCCGTGGCGTACGCGAGCCGCTCGGAGTCGGTCAGATTGACCCGCACCTCCACGCAGTCGGCGGGCGCGATGTACCCCTGCGCCTCGATCTCCTTCCACGGCGCGTCGAACCGCTTCGGCCCGATCAGCGAGAAGACGTCCGACTCCCGGCCGTCCTCCCGGACCAGGGTGGCGGTCAGCCCGAGCCGGCGGCGCGCCTGGAGGTCGGCGGTGAACTTGAACACGGGCGCCGGCAGCAGGTGCACCTCGTCGTAGACGATCAGCCCCCAGTCCCGCGAGTCGAACAGCTCCAGGTGCGGATACACACCCTTCCGCCGGGTCGTCAGCACCTGGTACGTCGCGATGGTGACCGGCCGGATCTCCTTGCGCGTACCGCTGTACTCGCCGATCTCCTCCTCCGTCAGCGACGTCCGCTTCACCAGCTCGTGCTTCCACTGGCGGGCCGAGACGGTGTTCGTGACGAGGATCAGCGTGGTCGCCTTGGCCTGGGCCATGGACCCGGCGCCCACCAGCGTCTTGCCCGCGCCACAGGGGAGCACGACCACACCCGAGCCGCCGTGCCAGAAGTTCTCCACGGCCTGCTTCTGGTACGGCCGCAGCGCCCAGCCGTCCTCCGCCAGCTCGATCGGATGCGCCTCGCCGTCGACGTACCCGGCGAGGTCCTCCGCCGGCCAGCCCAGCTTCAGCAGCGTCTGCTTGATCTGCCCGCGCTCGGAGGGGTGCACGGCGACGGTGTCGGCGTCCAGCCGGGCACCGACCAGCGGCGCGACCCGCTTCGACCGCAGGATCTCCTCCAGCACCGGCCGGTCGGTCGTCGTCAGGACCAGCCCGTGCGCCGGATGCTTGCTGAGCGTCAGCCGCCCGTAGCGGTCCATCGTCTCGGCGATGTCCACCAGCAGCGCGTGCGGCACCGGATAGCGGCTGTACTCCACCAGCGCGTCCACGACCTGCTCCGCGTCGTGGCCCGCCGCGCGCGCGTTCCACAGCCCGAGCGGCGTCAGCCGGTAGGTGTGGATGTGCTCCGGAGCCCGCTCCAGCTCCGCGAACGGAGCGATCGCCCGACGGCAGTCGTCCGCCCGCTCGTGGTCGACCTCGAGGAGCAGGGTCTTGTCCGACTGGACGATGAGGGGTCCGTTCACGCGAGTGCCCTTTCCGGTCCCGGCCCGCATCCGAGGCGTGCGGCCAAACGTCCAGTGTGCCGTACCCGGGTCCGATCAGGTCGAGGCCGCCGTCAGGGCCGCTCGTCCGCCAGCTCCGCGACACCCGTGACCCGGTGCAGCGGATAGGTGCGCACCTCGTCCGCCGTGTGGTCGTACGCCGTCACGAAACCCCCCTCCACCCGGACGGGGGCGATGACGCGCTGACTGGCGGCGCCCTCCGCGTTCACGTACCCGATCCACAGGCTCTCCCCGGTCAGGACGGCGGCCTGCATGGTCGCCAGCGTCTCGGCGGCGCTCGTGCGGGGCAGCTCACCGGCCGCCCCCGGGTCGGCGTCCGCAGGGGTCCTGCGCGGAGCCGTCGACGCCAGGTCACCGGCGCGGACGGCCCGGATCGCGGCACCCAGCAACGTCGCGTCCGGTACCGGCGGACCCTCGGGGACCGGCTCGGGAGCCGACCGCGGCGGCGTGCGGCGGGCATGCGCACGCGTGATCAGCACATCGCCCTCCGCGGACTCGGCCGCCGGCGCGAACCCCATCGCCCGCAGCCCCTCCAGCAGCGCCGCCGGATCCGCCTGCGCCGCCAGCACGGTCGGCGCCAGCCGACGCAGCCGCAGACCGGCCGAGCGCTTGTCCGCGAGGATCTCGTTCAGCAGCGCGTCGTCGTCGCACCGCACGTACGCCGACGCCGCACCGATCCGCAGATGACCGTGGCGGCGCGCCACGTCGTCGATCAGATAGGCCAGCGGCTGCGGCACCGGCGTGCGCGAGTGCTCGGCCAGGAACGCGTGCAGGTCCGACGCCGCCCGGCCCGCGTCCAGCGCCCGCCGCACCGACCCCGGCGTGAACCGGTACACCGTCGCGCCGCCCTTGGACTCCACGTCCGCCAGCACCCCCAGCATGTCCGCCAGCGGACGGCGCAGCGGCCCCGGCGCCACCGCCGTCAGATCCGCCTGGAGCAGGACGTGGTCCAGCGGCTCCGGCAGCAACGGCGCCAGCAGCCGCGCGGCCAGCTCGGCGTCCGCGGCCCGCTCGGCCGCCGTACGCACCGCCGGCACCCCGGCTCCCGCCGGACGGCGCCGGTGAACCGGAAGCCGGTCACCCGGACCCGACGGCTCACCGTCCTCGGAGTGCCCGGCGTCCCCGCCGCCCCCGCCGTCCCCGGAGTCCGCGGCGGGCAGCCCGAGCAGCGCCCGCCCGTGCGACGACAGCGCCCCCCGCCCGGTGACACCGAGCGACTCCGCCTCCGACAGCGTCCACCGCGCCAGCCGGGTCCGCAGATCGTCGTCCGCCGCCGGCCGGGCACCGCGCAGCGGCCGCTCCCACTGGAGACGGGCCAGCAGCGAACCCGCATCAGGCGAGGCACCCTCGGGCAGCGTGCCGAGAAGCGCCAGCACCCGCTGCCTGACCTCGGGCGCAGCCGAACGGTCCAGACCCGGGCCCAGCGCCGAGAGCGTACGGTCCTTCGCGTCCCGCCCGCCCACCAGACCGGCCGTCCGGGTCGCCGCCAGCCACGCCGTCGCCAGCCGCGCCCAGCGCTCGGCCGCCGGCAGCTCCAGCCACTCGTCGTACGCCGGCGTGGCCGCGTACCGCTCGTCGGGATCACCGTCCGACGCCAGCAGCCCCGCCGCGTACGCCAGCTCCACCCAAAACGCCGCCACCGGCTCAGGCACGTCCAGCGCCACCGCCGTCCGCTTCAGGTCACGCACGCTCAGACCGCCCGCCCGCAGCACCGCCGGACCGCCCTCGTCCCAGTCCTTCAGCAGCTCCTCGACGGTCGCCAGCGCCGTGTACGCCTGCCCCGCCGCCGTCGCGTCCACCATCGACGGACGGTGAGTTGCCGCCGCCTCGACCGCCGGCGGCAACGGCCGCGTCTCCCGGTGCGCACGCCCCGCCCGCAGATGCAGCGCGACCTCCCGCGGCAGGACGACCGTCCCGGGCGCGGTCGGCAGCAGCAGCCCCCGGTCCAGCAGCAGCCGCAGCCGGGGCGCCGGATCCGCGGTCACCTGTCCGTACGGCGGACCCCAGACCAGCCGCGACAGCACCTCCAGCGAATCGGCCGGGACCTCGTCGAGCAGCGCCGACATCCGCCCCCGGTCCGTGAACAGCTCCGTCAACGCCGCCACCGCCGACACGGAGTCGTGCGTCGTCGCCAGCCCGGCCGCCGTCACGATCTCCTGGATACGCCCCGGCGACATCCCCGCCGTCGCCTCCGCGACCGTCGGCCCGAGCCCCGTCGGCGACGGATGCTGCGCGGACGGCGCCAGCAGCTCACGCGCGGTGCGCACCAGCCGCAGCCGGTCGTCCCCGCCCCACACCAACGCCTGCTCGCGGAGCGTCCCCAGCGCCTGCGGGAGCGCACCGGCCGTCACCGGGTCACGGTCGTCGCCCGCCATCAGCCCGAGCAGATCCCCGTACGCCGCCGGCTCCGGCGCCACCGCCAGCGCCTCCGCCGTCTGCAGCGCGAACCGGTCCAGCCGCTCCAGGGCACGTACGACCGAGGCACGCGTACCCGCCCGCGTCGCCAGCTGCGTGAGATCGGTGGGCACCGGCGTGATGAGATCCGGACGGGCACGCAGCAGCGCGGACAGGGAGGCGTCGTCCCGCGCACGGAGGGCCTCCGCCAGGGAGCGCGGTGCGTTCCCCGCGGGCGCGGACTCCGTCGTGGGCTGCTCCTCGGTGCTCATCCGGCCAACGGTAGCGGTTACGCCCCCCGCCGCCCCGTCCCGTCCCACACCGGACGACACCCCGGACCCGCCCACGGCACCCCCGAACGCCCGCCACCGGGCACCCCGAACCCCCTCCCGCACCCGCGTGGCGCCCCGGCGACCGGCGCGCCACCCCACCACGAGGACGACGGGGACGGCCCCTTCCCGGCGCCGAGCGCACCGCGAGGGGACGACGGGGACGGCGGCTTCCCGGCGGCGAGAGCACCGGGACGGGACGGCGGGGACGGCCTCTCCCCGGCGGCGAGCGCACCGCGAGGGGACGGCGGGGACGGCGGCTTCCCGGCGGCGAGCGCACGGCGACGGGACGCGAACAGGCGGCCGAGGCGGCACACCCGGTACCGTCGGGTGCGCGGGACACACAACGCACGCGCCCCGGAGGGGACTTCGTGGGGATCGAGAGCGACCAGCTCGTCTTCGACTATTTGAGCCGGGTCGGAGACCTGGCCCAGCAGCGCCAACTGCCGTCCGCGACACGGATGCGGCTGGTCTCCGAGCTGCGCGCCGAGATCGACCGGCGCCGCGCCAAGGCCCCCGTCGACAGCCCGGCCTCCGTCCGCCGCATCCTCACCCGCCTCGGCTCCCCCGACGACGTCGTCGCCACCGCCGCCGACACCACACCCGGCGCGAGCACCCCGCCCGACGGCCCCGAGACCCGCGCCGCCGTCCCCGTCCAGCGCACCCGCGACCGCCGGGACCGCCCGGCGGACGACCGCCCCCGGGGCCTGCGCCGCGCCGTCCCACGGCCGCGCCCCGCGGAACCCGAACCCGCGCAGTCGCCCCGCGACATCCCCTCCCCACCCCACCTCGCCGGCACCCACGAACTCGGCGACACCGCCGACCAGCCGGACTGGTGGCGCGTGGACGCCAACACCTTCGGCCCCGGCGAGAGCGTCCCCGGATTCGTCGGCGGAGTCGAGATCCCCGAGATACTCAAACCCCCGCCCCGCGAACCGGAACCCCCCGCCGCCGGCACACCCCCCGCCGTACCCGCCCAGGCCCCCGCCCCGACAGGCGAGACCGTCGAAGCCGCCCCCGCCCGCCGCCGACGACTGCTGCCCCGCCTCGGCGGCGCCCGGCTCGGCGCCCGGCCCGGCGGCGGCCGGAGCAACCCGCTCCTGCTGCTCGCCGCCGCCCTTCTCGTCGCGGGCGCCGCCCTCGGCAACTGGATCGCCCTCGGCCTCGGCTGGCTCATCGCCTACACCTCACGCCGCCTCACCCCCGCCGAGGCCAAGTGGGCGGCCCTGGTGCTCCCCGGGCTCGCCGCCACCGCCGGACTCGTCTGGCTGTGGGGCCGTACCGAGGGTCGTTGGGGCGACCCCGTCGCCGAGGGCCACCTGAGCGACGCGATGGCCGAGACCTGGCCCTGGGTCGTCCGCGGCGCCGCCGTCGCCTCGGCCCTCTACCTCACCTGGCGCTCCCGCCGCCCCCGCTAGGTCCTGCCGTCCGGATCAGGCCGACCCGATCCAGCCGACCCGATCCGAACGACCACCCCCGGACGTCACAACCGGCCCGGCCGGCCCAGCCCTCCTGAGGCCCGGACGAGCCGGCCGGCGGGACATCCGGCGGCCCGGTCCGGAGGGCTCGGCACAATGGCCCGTATGACTTCGCGCGCGCCGACCGTCGGCTTCGACCTCGACATGACCCTGATCGACTCCCGCCCCGGCATCCACGCCTGCTACCGGGCGCTTTCCGCGCGGACCGGGGCGTACATCGACTGCGACCTGGTCGTCACCCGGCTCGGCCCGCCGCTGGAGGACGAACTGGCGAACTGGTTCCCGGCCGAAGAGGTCGCCGCCATGGCAGACCTCTACCGGGAGATGTACCCCACACACGCCATCACCGGTTCCCTCGCGATGCCCGGCGCCCGGGAGGCCGTCGAGGCGGTGCGCTCGGCGGGTGGCCGCGCCGTCGTCGTCACCGCCAAGTGGGAGCCCAACGCCAAACTCCACCTGGAGCACCTGCGCATCGACGCCGACGCGGTGGTGGGCAACCTCTGGGCCGAGCAGAAGGCCGCCGCGCTGCGTGAGCACGGGGCGAGCGTCTACGTCGGCGACCACACCGGCGACATCCGGGGCGCCCGCCGGGCGGACGCGTACTCCGTGGCCGTCGCCACCGGCCCCTGCGACGCGGCGGAGCTGACCGCGGCAGGAGCGGACGTCGTCCTCGCCGACCTCACCGAGTTCCCGGCATGGCTGAGGGGCCACACCGCCGGCTGAGCGGGCGGCCCGGCGGCGGGTTCGCGCCGCGTTCCGCCGGGAACCCGGGGCGTCCCCGCTACGACCGGGAGGCGCGCGCCCTTCGGCGGCCCGCCGCCAGCGACTGGAACACCCCGGCTCCGGCCAGCAGGAAGCCGACGCCCATCAGCATGCTCAGACCGAACATGTACGTCGGAAAAGGCGTCGTGTCGAGCAGCAGCGGGGCCACCGTGACCAGAGTGGCCACCGCCCCGACGAAGAAGACGACGGCACCGGCACGGATCAGCCAGTCACCGGGCTCCGCGGAATTCGGTTGGGTTTTGTCACGCACCCGACCAGGGTAGTTCCCAGCGCGAAGGAACCATCCGGCGACGTCTTGTCACCGGCTCCCGGACCATTAGCCTTGGTACCGGCGGGTCCGACGACCCGCTGTAGTGCTATCCGGGGCAGTTTCCGGGCAGTTGCCCGCGCAGTTGTCACCGGTGATTTTCCGTGCAGTTCCCGACGAGTACGAGGACGAGGACAGACGTGCCAACGGGCAAGGTCAAGTGGTTCAACAGTGAGAAGGGCTTCGGCTTTCTCTCCCGCGACGACGGCGGCGACGTCTTCGTCCATTCCTCGGTCCTGCCCGCCGGAGTCGATGCTCTCAAGCCGGGTCAGCGCGTGGAGTTCGGCGTCGTCGCCGGCCAGCGCGGCGACCAGGCGCTCTCGGTGACGATCCTGGACCCCACCCCCTCCGTCGCGGCCGCACAGCGCCGCAAGCCGGACGAACTGGCCTCCATCGTCCAGGACCTGACGACCCTCCTGGAGAACATCACGCCGATGCTGGAGAAGGGCCGCTACCCCGACAAGGCCTCCGGTCACAAGATCGCCGGTCTGCTGCGGGCGGTCGCCGACCAGCTCGACGTCTAGCCGACCGCAAGCCGCCGTTTCAGGGGAAGTTCAGCGCGTCCGGGCCGAGGGGCGGTACCAGTCCCTCGGCCGCCGCGCGGGTGAGCAGCCCGCGGACCGCGGCGTAGCCGTCCTCGCCCAGATCCGCCGTGAACTCGTTGACGTACAGGCCGATGTGCTGGTCCGCGACGGCCGGGTCCATCTCCTGGGCGTGTTCCAGGACGTAGCCGCGGGAGGCCTCCGGGTCGTCCCAGGCGGCGCGGACCGAGGCGCGGGCCGACTCGGCGAGACGCTTGAGCCGCTCCTCGCCCAGTGACCGCTTGGCGATGATCGCGCCCAGCGGGATCGGCAGACCCGTGGTCCGCTCCCAGTGCTCGCCCATGTCGGCGAGCTTGTGCAGCCCGTAGTTCCCGTACGTGAAGCGGGCCTCGTGGATGACCAGTCCCGCGTCGACCCGTCCGTCCCGTACGGCCGGCATGATCTCGTGGAACGGCATGACGACGATCTCGCCGACCCCGTCGGGCAGCGTGTCCGCGGCCCACAGGCGGAACAGCAGGTACGCCGTCGAGCGCTCGCTGGGTACGGCGACCGTGCGGCCGGTGAGGTCCGCCCCCGGCTCGCGGGTCAGCACCAGCGGGCCGCAGCCCCGTCCGAGCGCGCCGCCGCAGGGCAGCAGCGCGTACTCGTCGAGCACGTAGGGCAGCACGGCGTACGACACCTTGAGCACGTCGGACTCGCCGCGTTCGGCCATGCCGTTGGTGATGTCGATGTCCGCGAAGGTCACGTCGAGCGGCGGCGCGTCCGGGACGCGGCCGTGGGCCCAGGCGTCGAAGACGAAGGTGTCGTTGGGGCAGGGCGAGTACGCGATCCGCACGGGCGCGGCGGACGCGGTGGCTGCTTCAGTGGCTGCGGTCATGTCGGTTCCAACTCTCCAGTACGGGCGCGAGCTTCCCGAAGGCCTCCGTGAGGGCGGCGAGGGCGTCCCCGATGCGCCAGGCGGCGCGGTCGCGCGGGCCGACGGGGTTGGAGACCGCGCGGATCTCCAGCACGGGCACGCCGTGCAGGGCGGCCGCCTCGGCGACGCCGAAGCCCTCCATCGCCTCGGCGAGGGCGTGGGGGTGACGGTCGCGCAGTTCAGCGGCGCGGGCGGCCGTGCCGGTGACCGTGGAGACGGTGAGGACCGTCCCGAGGGCCGCTCCGGTGGCCGCGGCGAGGTCTCGTACGAGTGATCTCGGGGGGTGGTGGGTGACGGTTCCGAAGCCGAGGGCGGTGACGGGGACGAAGCCGTCGGCGGTGTCCGCGCCCAGGTCCGCGGCGGTGATCTCGTCGGCGACGACGAGCGAGCCGACGGGCGCGCCGGGCTGGAAGCCGCCGCCGATGCCCGCGGAGACGACCAGGTCGTACGGGGCTCCGTCGAGGGCGGCCGTGGTGAGCGCGGTGGCGGTGGCGGCCGAGGCGAGGGCGGGGCCGACGCCCGCGGCGAGCAGGTCGTGGCCCGGTGCCCGGCGCAGGGTCACGCCGGGGAGCGGGACGTCGTGCAGGTGTGTGTCCCGGCCCGGGCGTGTGAACGCCCGGGCCACCGCGTCCCGTTCGGCGGGTACCGCGGTGGCCACGAGGACACGCGTGCGAGCCGTGCCCGGGAGTTCGGCGGGGGACGTGATCAGGCGTCCTTCTTCAGCTTGAACGACCACAGGCCGGTCGCGGCCTTCTCGTCGCCCTCGCGGACGGAGATGAGGGTCGAGTCGCCGCTGGCGCCGTACTCGGCGTTGAAGAACACGCTGCCGGGGATCGTGCGGTACGTCTTCTTGCTGGAGTCGGTGAGCGGGCGGCCGTTCATGAGGATCGTCCAGCCCTCGTCGGCGATGTCCGGGTCGACGCCGAACCGGACGGTCTCGTCGGGGTCGACCTTGATCGACTTGATGTCCTTGGACTTCAGGCAGTCCGCAAGCTCGGAGGTCTTGAGGGACTTGCCGTCGTTGTAGCAGTCGGTCTCGGAACTCACCGAGTTCTTGCCCACCGTGACGGTGGCCAGCGGCGTCGGCTTGTCACAGGCGGACAGGGCGAGAAGCCCGGCGGAAACGGCGCCGACAGCGGCGACGGCGCGACGGCGGCGCGCAGAGGAACGCAGGGAGGTCATGGCCGAAGGCTATCGGGCAGGCCCACCGGTCCCCCCACGTGGGGTGCGGCGTGCCGCGGGGTGCGGCCAGGCGGCGGTGCGGGCCTCTCCCGGGGGTGGCGGCGGGGCCGCCTGGTCCTGGGTGGGGCGGGGGCGCGGTGAGGCGGGTGCGGGGGCGTGGTGTCTGGGGGCCTTTGGCCCGGGGGAGGTGAGGTGCGGCGGTGTTCGGCGCTGGCGTGTCCCGGGGCGGTGGCGGCGGGCTGGGGCGGTGTGTCCGGGGTGGGGGCGGTGACGGTGGGCTGGGGCGGTGTGTCCGGGGTGGTCGTGGCGTGGGGGCCGTCGCGTCAGGGGGTGGTGACGGAGTGCGGGGGCTCTGGGGCGGCTGTGGTGGGGGCGGAGGGGCTGTGCGGCCCGGGGTGATGACGGCGGTGTGCGGGGTGGCGTCGTGGGGTCAGGAGAGGCGCTGGCGGGAGCCCGGGTGCCGGGCCGTGCGGAGCAGGCCCCGTACCGTCGTGAGCCAGCCGACGGCGACGATCGTGGCTGCCACGCTGAGCCCGAGGGTGCCGTTCAGCGGCAGCATGATGCCGATCGCCCCGCCGATCACCCACGCCACCTGGAGCAGCGTCTCGGAGCGCGCGAACGCCGACGTACGGACCAGTTCCGGGACGTCCCGCTGGATCAGCGCGTCCAGGGACAGCTTGGCGAGGGCCTGAGCGAAGCCGGCCACCGCGGCCAGGCAGGCCACCAGGACCGCCCCGAAGAACACCGCCGCGGTGATCGCCGCCCCGAGCACGAACGCGACGACGGTCACGATGATGATCTCGGGAGCGCGGGATTTCAGCCAGGCTCCGACCGCCGTGCCCAGCGCGTTGCCCGCGCCCGCCGACACGCCCACGATCCCCAGCGAGACGGCCGCGCTCTCGCCGGTCAGCGGATGCTCGCGCAGCAGGAACGCCAGGAAGAAGATCAGGAACCCGGACAGGCAGCGCAGGGACGCGTTGGCGGCGAGGGCGTGCGTGACGGCCGTACCGACCGTGCGCAGTCCCGGGCGGCGCGTGTCCTTGCGCAGGTGCGGTCCGTGCAGGTGCTGCTCGTCCGCGGCCAGCAGTGCCTTGTCCTCGCCTCTCGCCGAGTCCACCTTGGGCGGCAGCGAGAACGACAGGAACATCCCCGCCACGAAGATCACGAAGGCTCCGTAGAGCGGCCAGCGCGGTCCCACCGCCTGGAGGCCCGCTCCGATCGGCGCGGCGACACCGGTGGCGAGGAGTCCGCCCAGGGTGACCCGGGAGTTCGCCTTCACCAGCGAGAAGCCGGGTGGCAGGAGCCGGGGCACCACGGCGCTGCGCACCACGCCGTACGCCTTCGAGGAGACCAGCACCCCGAGTGCCGCCGGGTACAGCTCGATACCGCCCGTCACCACGGCGCCGGACAGCAGCAGCGCGAGCAGCGCCCGGGCCAGCATCGCGCCCGCCATCGCCGCCCGGCGGCCGTGCGGCAGCCGGTCCAGCAGGGGGCCGATCACCGGCGCGAGCAGTGTGAAGGGGGCCATCGTGATGGCGAGGTAGAGGGCGACGCGGCCACGGGCCTCGTCCGTGGGGACGGAGAAGAACACCGTCGAGGCCAGCGCGACGGTGATCATGACGTCGCCGGCGCCGTTGACCGCGTGCAGTTCGATCAGCTTGCCGAGGCCGGACTCGCCCGCGCCGTGCGCGTGGGTCGCCTTGCGGATTCCCCGTGCCGTGCCGGTCACCGGGAAGTGCAGGGCACGGCCGACCGCGCGGACGGACCCGCTCATCCGGCCCGATCCGCCACTTCGGATACTGCCCCTGGAACCACCGGTACCGGTGGTGCCCTGGGGCGACCTCGCGGCTGCCACCCCGTCATAGTGCCCCGAGAACGGCGAAGGTAGCGCGGTTACCGCGCGTATGGGCCTGTACGGCGGTGTGCGGGAGCTCTCCGCGGGGGCGATATGCGTGGGATGTGGCGGCGCGGGGTGGTGGGGGAGCGGGGTGCGGACGCGCGCCGGGAGCGGCCCGGGGCCAACCCGGCCGCACGCCGGTGTGGGCCCAGGGGCCGGGAGAAGGTAGCGTGCGTAGCGCGCCTGCGGCGGTTGTTCTCGGCCGCGCGCCTCTCGGCCATCCCGCAGAATGGATGGCGTAGGTGCGCCCGAGCGCGATCGGGCGCGGACGTCGACGCGGCCCTTCGGTCCGCTCCGTCCGCTCCCCCGCCGGGTACCGGCGCACCCGTGAGACGGCGTAGGAGAGAAGCGATACCTGTGAGCGCGACAACGCGAAGCCGCACCCCCGACCGTCTGTGCGCCGAGGCCGTGGGTCTCGCCCGTGCCGCCGCCGAGGAGGCCGCCGCACCCGGCGTCGTCGGTGAGCACGTGGGGCTGGTCTCCGAGGGGGACCGCGTTGTCACGCACTTCTTCGAGTGCAAGGAATTCGGTTACCGGGGCTGGCGCTGGGCCGTCACCGTCGCCCGTGCCTCCCGGGCCAAGGTCGTGACCCTCGACGAGACGGTGCTGCTGCCGGGGGCGGACGCGTTGCTCGCGCCCGAGTGGGTGCCGTGGAGCGAGCGGTTGCGGCCCGGGGACATGGGTCCGGGGGACCTGCTGCCCACCGAGGCGGACGACCTGCGGCTGGAGCCCGGGTTCACCGGCGAGGACGAGCCGCTGCCGAACTCCGCCGTGTCGGAGGAGATGGCCGAGCTGGTCGAGGCGGAGGACGCGGAGGTCGCGGGCGAGGGGCCCGCGCGCCTGCCGGTGGCTCCTTCGCGGGGTTCGATCGCCTCCGTGGCGGAGGAGCTGGGGCTGCGGCGGGCGCGGGTGCTGTCGCGGTACGGGCTGCACACCGCGGCGGACCGGTGGGAGGAGGCCTACGGGCCCAAGACGGCGATGGCGCAGGCGGCTCCGGCTGCGTGCGTCAGCTGTGGCTTCCTGAACCGGATCGGGGGCTCGCTCGGTCAGGCGTTCGGGGTGTGTGCGAATGAGTTCTCGCCGGCGGACGGGCGGGTCGTGTCGTTGGCGTACGGGTGTGGGGGGCATTCGGAGGCCGCGGTGATGCCGAAGCCGCCGCGGCCGGCTCCGCCGGTGATCGACGAGACGAGGGTGGACCCCTTCCCGCTGCGGCCGGCCCCTGACTCGGGCTCCGTCCCGGCGACGGAGGACGAGACCTCGGCGGAGCTGGGGCACTCGTAGGTTTCGCCGACGCTTGCTGGGTCCAGTGGGCGTCGGGCGCTGTCGGTTCGGTGGGTGGGGCGGGGCCGTGCCGGTACATCCGGCCGTCGGTAGTTGTTGTGGGCGTCCGTCACCAGCGTTCCTCGGTTGCGTACGTCCCCGTCTCGACGGCCATTTGATGTACCGGCACGGCCCCTTCCGCCGGAGGGCGACTGCGGGCCGTGGGGGCTGAGCCGCGGGGGCTCGGGGCCGGTGGCTCCGGTGCGGGCATACGTGCGGTGAAGGGCGGCGCCCCTCCAGCTGCGGGCAATCGTGCCGCTGGGGCGGCACGGGTGGGCGCAGGCGGTAACCCGTAGGCGCCGGGTTCGCCGTCCCACCCCGACCCCAGTCCAAGCACCGGGTGCTGGATGTACGTGGGGTGAGTGGGCCTTCGTGGGCGGTGCCCTGTGCTCGCCGGGTACGGCGGTTCGGCTGGGGTGCTGGGTGCCCCACGTGGGCGGCCCCGTTGGTGCTGCGCTCGGTGGCTGGGGAGGGGCTTGGCCGGGGCGGGTTGTGCGGGGGACGTGTGGGGGTGGTGTGTCGTGGGGCCGGGGGTTGCTTGGGGGTGTGGGGCCCGGGCAGGGGGCTGGGGCGGCGGGCCGGGGAAAGCCGCGGTCACGGTACCTTCGTGCCGTGGCCGGCCTAGGGCCTGTCCGACAATTCCCGTCGCCGCCCGGAGGGTCGCGAGGCAGACGGGAATTGTCAGACAGGCGCTAGCGCTCGCGGCAGCGCCACACGAGAGGGAGAGTGAACCGTGAGCAAGTTCGTGCGGCCGGCAGCCGAGGGCGCGGACCCGTTCGGGACGGCGCGTCTGCGGCGCGGAGTGCTGGATGCCTGGGCGACCAGCCCGGCCCGGTTCCGGGAGGACGCCAACGCCGAGGAAGACCTGGCCCTCGGCGGCTACCGGGACAGACTCGTCGTCGAGCTCGCGCAGAACGCCGCCGACGCCGCGGCCAGGGCCGGAGTGCCGGGCCGCCTGCGGCTCACCCTCCGGGACGGCGTGCTCGCCGCCGCGAACACCGGCGCCCCGCTCGACGCGACCGGCGTCGAATCGCTCTCCACGCTGCGCGCCTCCGCCAAGCGGGACGCCCGTGACACGGCCGTCGGCCGCTTCGGCGTCGGTTTCGCGGCCGTGCTGGCCGTGACCGACGAGCCCGCCGTCCTCGGCCGGCACGGCGGGGTCCGCTGGTCCCTCGCCGAGGCCCGCGAGCTGGCGGAGGAGACCGCCCGGCACAGCCCCGGTCTGGGTGACGAGATCCGCCGCCGGGACGGCCATGTGCCGCTGCTGCGGCTCCCGTTCGCCGCCGAGGGCTCCGCCCCCGACCCGTACGACACCGTCGTCGTGCTGCCGCTGCGGGACGCCGCCGCCGCGGACCTCGCCGAGCGGCTCCTGCGGGACGTCGACGACGCGCTGCTGCTCGCCCTGCCGGGCCTGGAGGAGGTCGTCGTCGAGTCCGGCGACGGTGAAGTCCGTACGCTGCGGCGCCGCTCCGACGACGACGGGGTCACCGTCGAGGACTCCCGCGACGGCACCACCCGCTGGCGTACCGCCTCCCGGCACGGCGACCTGGAGCCCGCGCTCCTCGCGGACCGTCCCGTCGAGGAGCGGCTGCGTCCGTTCTGGTCGGTGACCTGGGCCGTTCCGGTCGGCGACGACGGCGGTCCGGCCCGACCCCGGACCAGTCCCGTCGTGCACGCCCCGACGCCCAGCGACGAGCCCCTCGGGGTGCCCGCGCTGCTCATCGCCTCCCTGCCGCTGGACACCACCCGGCGGCACGCAGCCCCCGGTCCGCTGACCGCCTTCCTGGTGGAGCGGGCGGCGGACGCCTACGCCGAACTCCTCGCCGCCTGGCGCCCGGTGGGCCCCGGGATCATCGACCTGGTGCCGGGTCCGCTCGGCAAGGGCGAGCTGGACGGGGCCCTGCGGCAGGCGATCCTCGACCGGCTGCCGCGTACCGCCTTCCTGCCGCCCGCGGCCGAGGCGGAGGTCACCGACGCTCCCGCCGACTGGGCCGGTGCCGAGGAGATCACCGCGCCGGCCGTCGCACTGCGCCCCCGGGACGCCGAGGTCGTGGAGGGCGCCGGCGCCGACACCGTCCGCGTGCTCGCCGAGGTGCTGCCCAGCCTGCTGCCGGCCGGACTGGAACGCCGGGTGGAGCTGCGCACGCTGGGCGTGGCCCGGGTGCCGCTCACCGAGGCGGTGGACCGGCTGGCGGGGCTGGAGAAGGAGCCCGGCTGGTGGCGGCGGCTCTACGACAGCCTCGCGGGCGTCGACCCGGACCGGCTCTCGGGGCTTCCCGTGCCGCTCGCGGACGGCCGGACGACCATCGGGCCCCGCCAGGTGCTCCTGCCGTCCGGCGACGGCCCGCAGGCGGCGCCGGAGGCGCTGGCCCGGCTCGGGCTGAAGGTGGCTCACCCAGAGGCCGCGCATCCGCTGCTGGAGAAGCTCGGCGCGCTGCCCGCCACACCGCGCGCCGTGCTCACGACCCCGCAGGTGCGGGCCGCCGTGGCCGCGTCGCTGGACGACGAGGGGGGCTGGGACCAGGAGGGCCCGGACGCCGAGGAGCTCGCCGAGACGGTGCTGGCGCTGGTGCGCGACGCCGCCCTCGATCCCGGCGAGGAGCCGTGGCTGGGCGCCCTCGCCCTGCCCGACGAGGACGGCGAACTCGCCCCCGCCGGTGAACTGGTGCTGCCCGGCAGCCCGTTCGCGCAGGTCATGCGTGAGGGGGAACTCGCGCACGTTGACGCCGAGTTCGCCGAGCGCTGGGGGGAGCAGCCGCTGGCCGCGTGCGGGGTGCTCGCCGGTTTCGCCCTGGTGCGTGCCACCGACGTCGTCCTGGACCCGGACGAACTGGAGCCGCGTGACGGCGACTTCGCGGAGCCGGACGACGCCGGGCTGCTGGACGCCGTGGACGTGTGGTGCGAGGACGTCCTGGACCAGTTGCCGGACACGCCGGTGCCGCCCGTCGCCACGGAGATCGTCGCCGTACGGGATCTGGACCTGGTGGACGACGAGCGCTGGCCGCAGGCGCTGGCGATGCTGTCGCAGCCGCCGTTGCGGGACGCGCTGACCCAGCCGGTGCGCGTCCTGCTGCCGGACGGCACCCACGAGATCGTCCGGCCGTACACCGCCTGGTGGCTGCGCGGGCACCCGGTGCTCGACGGGCGCCGTCCCGCGGGGCTGCGGGCGGCTGGCGGCGACCCGCTGCTGCACGGGCTGTACGACGAGGCGGACGCGAGCGGGTTCGAGGACGAGCAGGTCCTGCGGGCCCTGGGCGTACGGACGTCGGTGGCCGCCCTGCTGGACGAGCCGGGCGGCGCGGCCGAGCTGCTCGACCGGCTGGCCGACCCCGCGCGCGAGGTGTCGGCGGCCCAGCTGCACGCCCTGTACGGGGCCCTGGCCGAGCTGGACCCGGAGAAGGTGACCCTGCCGGAGGAGCTGCGGGCCGTGGTCGACGGGCGGGTGGCGGTCGTGGACGCGGCGGACGCCGTGGTCGTCGACTCGCCCGATCTGCTGCCCTTCACGGCCGGCGTGCCGCTGCTTCCGGTGCGGCCGGCGCGGGCCGCCGAGCTCGCCGAGCTGTTCCAGGTGCGGCGGCTGAGCGAGTCGGTGACCGGCGAGGTGACGTCGGAGGGCGTCGAGCACGAGGTGCCGGAGCCGGTGCGGGTGCTGCTTGGCCCTTCGGTCCCGGCGACGTACGTCGAGCACGAGGAGCTGGTGGTCGACGGCACCGAACTGGACTGGCGCCGCACCCGGGACGGCGTGCTGCACGCGTCCACCCTGGAGGGTGTCGCGGCCGGACTCGCCTGGGCGGCCCGGCAGTGGCCGCGCCGCTTCGAGGTCGCCGCGCTGCTCGAAGACCCGTCCCGCACGGACGAGTTGGCCCGCGACCGCTGGTTCGACTGAGCGTCCGGCGGGCGGGGCGGCACGACGACGGTCGTGCCGCCCCGCCCGCCGTCGGGGCCGCTTTCTGTGATCTTGGTAATGCGCGCACAAAAACTTCACCCGGCGTACAACCATTCGCCGCCCCCGCGAATCTGATCACCGGAGTCAACAGACTCTCACCGACGTGGGCCCCGCGTGATGACGACAACCGCAGGGCCCCTTTCTCCACATGGGGAACGCATGCGCATACGAGCCACCGTGGCCGCCGTCTCCGGCGCCCTGGCCCTCTCCGCCCTCGCCGTGCCCGCAGCACAGGCGAGCGGCCCCTCGTTCGACCACGACGACCTGCTGAAGGCCACGCAGGTCGCGCGCCAGGCCGACTCCGGCAACGCCGCGTACACCGGGTCCACCGGCGAGGACGGCGAGCCGTACACCCTCGACCTCTCGTTCTCCGACGTGAAGGTCAACGGCGGCAAGCCGATCGTCGCCGGCACCAGCAAGCAGGTCACCGCGCCGGTCACCTACACCGTCACGCACGGCGCCGACGTCGACATCACCGCCGACGACTTCCTGATGGACGTCGAGATCTACCGCGGCTCCTACGACGACCCGACCAACGTCCTGGTCGGCGACGACTGGCCGTACTGCACCGCGACGTCCACCACCACCGCCACCTGCACGGGCACCATCGACATCTACCCGGACGTCGAGCTGACCAACTCCGACGCCGCCACCTGGAAGGCCATCGGCTACGCCGTCGCCTTCAACGGCGTGAACCCGGACGACGAGAACGCCGACTGGAGCAAGGTCGGCTACGTGGACCAGGACGCCCTGACCACCACGAAGCTCCAGCGCTACTCCAAGCTCACCGTCAACGCCTCTCCGGAGCCGGTCAAGAAGGGCCGGACCATCACGGTCACCGGTGCCCTGACCCGCGCCAACTGGGAGACGCACACGTACAAGGGCTACACCAGCCAGTCCGTGCAGCTGCAGTTCCGCAAGAAGGGCACGGACACCTACAACACCGTCAAGTCGGTGACCTCGTCCTCCACGGGCAGCCTGAAGACGACCGTCACCGCCGCCACCGACGGCTACTTCCGCTACAGCTTCGCGGGCACCTCGACCACCCCGGCCGTCAAGGCCACCGGTGACTTCGTCGACGTGCAGTAATTCCCGTCTCCCGTAAGGGAGCCGCGCCGAGGTCAGGCGGGGAAGCGGCGGTCGACCCACTTCCACAGGAGTTCCAGGACGACCGCCGCCACCGCCGCGACCCCCACGGCGAACCACGGCATCACCGAGCCCACCAGCTTCAGCGCGAAGAAGTGCTGGAGCGCGGGCACGGCCAGCACCAGCACGAACGCCCCCGCCATCGCCGCCACCAGGCAGACCCGCCACCAGGTGTACGGCCGGGCGATGATCGCCAGGACCCACATGGAGATCAGGAAGAGCGTCAGCGTCGCCACGCTCGTCTCCGCGTCCAACGCGCCTTCCCCGCGGTAGTAGTGACGGGCCATCAGGTACGTCACGAAGGTGGCCACGCCGGCCAGTACGCCGCCCGGGATGGAGTAGCGCATCACGCGCCGCACGAAGTGGGGTCTGGCGCGCTCCTTGTTCGGGGCGAGGGCGAGGAAGAACGCCGGGACGCCGATCGTCAGGGTGGAGAGCAGGGTCAGATGGCGCGGCAGGAACGGGTACTCGACCTGCCAGCACACGACCAGCACCGCCAGCAGCACCGAGTAGACCGTCTTCACCAGGAACAGGGTGGCGACGCGGGTGATGTTGCCGATGACCCGGCGGCCCTCCGCGACGACCGAGGGCAGCGTCGCGAAGCTGTTGTCGAGCAGCACGATCTGCGCCACCGCCCGGGTCGCCTCCGACCCCGAGCCCATGCTCACCCCGATGTCGGCGTCCTTGAGGGCCAGCACGTCGTTCACGCCGTCCCCGGTCATCGCCACGGTGTGGCCGCGTGACTGGAGGGCGCCCACCATCTCGCGCTTCTGCCGCGGGGTGACCCGTCCGAACACGGTCGCCCCGTCGATCGCCTCCGCCATCTTCTCCCGGTCCTCGGGGAGCCGGCGCGCGTCCACGGTCCCGCCGTCGAGCCCCAGCTTGGCGGCCACCGCGCCGACCGCCACCGCGTTGTCGCCGGAGATCACCTTGGCGCGTACGTCCTGCCGCTCGAAGTAGCGCAGGGTGTCCGCCGCGTCGGGGCGCAGCCGCTGCTCCAGGACGACCAGGGCGGTCGGCCGCACGTCCTCGGTGACCCGGGGGTCCTCCAGGTCGCGGGAGGCGCGTACGAGCAGCAGCACCCGCAGCCCCTGTTCGTTCAGCCGGTCGGTCTCGGCGAGCGCCGGGTCGCCGGGGGAGAGCAGCACGTCGGGGGCGCCGAGCAGCCAGGTGCTGCTCTCGCCGTCGCCCTCGCTGAAGGTGGCCCCGCTGTACTTGCGGGCCGAGGAGAACGGCAGCGACTCGGTGCAGCGCCAGTCGTCGCTGTCGGGGTAGGCGGCGACGATCGCCTGGAGGGAGGCGTTGGGGCGCGGGTCGGACTCGCCGAGGGCGCCGAGGACCTTGCGTACGTAGGTCTCGTCGCTGCCGCCCAGGGGGCGCAGCTCGGTGACGTCCATGCCGCCCTCGGTGAGGGTGCCCGTCTTGTCCAGGCAGACGGTGTCGACGCGTGCGAGGCCCTCGATGGCCGGCAGTTCCTGGACGAGGCACTGTTTGCGGCCGAGCCGGATGACGCCGATCGCGAAGGCGACGGAGGTGAGCAGGACGAGTCCCTCGGGGACCATGGGCACGATGCCGCCGACCGTGCGCGCGATGGAGTCCTTGAAGTCGTTCTGCTTGACCACGAGCTGGCTGACGACGAGCCCGAGCGCCGTCGGGATCATCATCCAGGTGACGTACTTGAGGATGGTGGAGATGCCGGAGCGCAGCTCGGAGTGGACGAGCGTGAAGCGGGAGGCCTCCTCGGCGAGCTGGGCCGCGTAGGCCTCCCGGCCGACCTTGGTCGCGGTGAAGGCGCCGCCGCCCGCGACGACGAAGCTGCCCGACATCACCTCGTCGCCGGCGTGCTTGACCACGGGGTCGGCCTCGCCGGTGAGCAGTGACTCGTCGATCTCCAGGCCCTCGGCCTCGGCGCAGGTGCCGTCCACGACGATCTTGTCGCCGGGCCCGATCTCGATCACGTCGCCCAGCACGATCTCCGAGGTGCTGAGTGCGGAGGCCACTCCGTCGCGGCGGACGGTCGGTCTCGCCTCGCCGATGACGGCGAGGGAGTCCAGGGTCTTCTTCGCCCGCCACTCCTGGATGATGCCGATCCCGGTGTTGGCGATGATCACGTAGCCGAAGAGGCTGTCCTGGAACGGCGCCACGAACAGCATGACGAGCCAGAGCAGGCCGATGATCGCGTTGAACCGGGTGAAGACGTTGGCCCGGACGATCTCGCGCAGGGAGCGGCTGCTGCGGACGGGGACGTCGTTCACCTGGCCGCGCGCGACCCGCTCGGCCACCTCGGCGGCGGTGAGGCCGCGTGCCCGTCCGGGCATGGGCACGGGATGCACAGGATCGAGTTCGGCGCCCGCGTCGATGTGCGTCATGGATTCGACGGTACGTGCGGATATACGGCTTCACCCGCTGAGTGCGCCAAAGATCCGACCAGGGGAGGACGGGGGCGGCCCCGAGTGCTGCCGTGGGTGGAGGCGCGCTCTCCTCACTCCGCGGGAGCGGCGCCCCGGGTCGCGGCCTCGCGCCGGATCGCCGCGTCGCGCTTGCGGACGTACCAGATGCCGATGAGGCCGAGGCCGGCTCCGGCCAGGCAGGTCCACACCCACCAGGTGTGCCCGTGGTCGTCGAACCAGCCGTAGAAGGGGAGCTGCACCAGGAAGAGGACGAACCAGAGGATCGTGCCGCCCGTGATGGTGGCGACGACGGGGCCCTCCAGGGGCTCCGGCGCCTCGTGCTTGGGGGTCCACTTCGCCATGGGCACAGCTTACGAGCACGGTGGGCGGGCCCGTCCGGCGCGGTCGGCGGGTGGTGGCGGAAGGGCCGCTTCCGCCGTATACCAAGGGTCTACGCGCGGAGATAGCGATTTCGGCCTCATATGTTCATACTGAAACCGCTTGATGCTGGCTCTTTCTGTTCGTACGAAACTCCAACGGAAACGTCGATGAAACCTTCCGGTGATCATCTGACGGCCAGACTCGATCATGTTCCGCCGCGCACCTCCCCAGGCTCGGCCCCGCCCGAGCGGGGCCCGCTCACCGCCCGGCGCCCGTCCTGGCCCCTCCGGGCCCCGCACGTATGAGGTCCCGCATGTCCTCCTCGGCCACCACGGCCCCCGCTCCGGAAAAGCAGCCGTCCCCGCGGCCCGCCGACGGGGCTCTCGACCGCTACTTCAAGATCTCCGAACGGGGCTCGACCCTGGGGCGCGAGGTCCGCGGCGGACTCGCCACCTTCTTCGCGATGGCCTACATCATCGTGCTGAACCCGATCATCCTGGGCAGCGCGAAGGACATGTACGGGCACCAGCTCGACAACGGCCAGCTGGTCACCGCCACCGCCCTGACCGCGGCCTTCACCACGCTGCTCATGGGCGTCATCGGCAACGTGCCGATCGCGCTCGCCGCCGGACTCGGCGTCAACACGGTCGTCGCCCTCCAGCTCGCGCCCCGCATGTCGTGGCCGGACGCCATGGGCATGGTGGTCCTCGCGGGCTTCGTCGTGATGCTGCTGGTGGCCACCGGTCTGCGCGAGCGCGTGATGAACGCGGTGCCGCTCGGCCTGCGCAAGGGCATCTCGATCGGCATCGGCCTGTTCATCATGCTCATCGGCCTGGTGGACTCCGGCTTCGTCTCGCGCATCCCCGACGCCGCGCACACCACCGTGCCGCTCCAGCTCGGCGCCGACGGCCACCTCAACGGCTGGCCCGTCCTGGTCTTCGTCCTCGGCGCGCTGCTCACCCTCGCGCTGATCGTGCGCAAGGTGCCGGGCGCGATCCTCATCTCGATCGTCGCCATGACCGTCTTCGCGGTCGTCATCGAGGCCGTCGCCACGATCCCGTCCTGGGGTCTGACCACCCCGAAGTGGCCGGGCAACCCCGTGGCCACCCCGGACTTCGGCCTGGTCGGCCAGGTCAGCCTCTTCGGCGGCTTCGGCAAGGTCGGCGTGCTGACCGGCGTGCTGTTCGTCTTCACGGTCCTGCTGTCGTGCTTCTTCGACGCGATGGGCACGATCATGGGCGTCAGCGACGAGGCCAAGCTGACCGACGCCCAGGGCAACATGCCGGGCATCAACAAGGTCCTCTTCGTCGACGGCATCGCGGTCGCCGCCGGCGGCGCCAGCTCCTCCTCGGCCACCACCTGCTTCGTGGAGTCCACGGCCGGCGTCGGCGAGGGCGCGCGCACCGGCTTCGCGAACGTCGTCACCGGCGCGCTGTTCGCCGTGGCGCTCTTCCTCACGCCGATCGCCACGATGGTCCCGTCCCAGGCGGCGACCCCGGCGCTGCTCGCGGTCGGCTTCCTGATCATGTCCCACTCGGTCAAGGACATCGACTGGGCGGACTACACGATCGCGGTCCCGGCGTTCGTGACCATGCTGATGATGCCGTTCACGTACTCGATCACCAACGGCATCGGCATGGGCTTCATCACCTTCGTGGTGCTGCGCCTCGCGGTCGGCCGGGCCCGGGAGATCCCGGTGGCGATGTATGTCGTGGCGGCGGTGTTCGGCTTCTACTACCTGATGCCGGCGCTGGGCCTGACCTGATCCGCCCGGCGCCGTGCGGCGACGGGGTCAGCGCGACCCCGTTCCCGTGCGGCGACGCGGTCACGTGACCCGTCCCGTACGGCACCCGGGTCACGTGACCCCGTAGAACTTCTCGGTCTCCTCGACCGCGGTCTGGAACCGCTCGTCGAAGTCGTCGCGAACGAGCGTCCGGACCACGTAGTCCTGGACGCTCATCCCTCTTCTGGCGGCGTGGTGTCGGAGCCGGTTGAGCAGCTCCCCGTCTATGCGCAGGCTGAGCACACTGGTCCCCATGCCGACGAGGGTCGCGGGACTCCGGGCGGCCGGGGGTGGCTTTCCGTGCCCGGCTCACTCGAATGAGTGACTCATGGGTTCAGTGGTCCGCTTCACGGGCATCCAGGTGGTCTTTAGTCAGAGTAATGAGTTACGCTAAAGAACATGCCTGACCTCACCCATGGCGACGACGCTGCCGCCGTGAACTCCCTGCGCTCCGCCGTGATGCGCCTGTCCCGCCGGCTCAAGCACCAGCGGGTCGACGAGTCGCTGAGCCCCACCGAGATGTCGGTGCTGGGCACCCTCGCCCGCTGCGGCTCGGCCACCCCGGGTGAGCTGGCCCGCAAGGAGCACGTCCAGCCGCCCTCGATGACCCGCATCGTGGCGCTGCTGGAGGCCAAGGGACTGGTCAGGCTGGAGCCGCACCCCGAGGACCGGCGCCAGAAGGTCGTCACGCAGACCGAGCAGGCCGAGGCCATGCTCGAGGAGAGCCGCCGCCGGCGGAACGCGTGGCTGGCCGGACTGGTCGCGGCCCTCGACGAGGACGAGCGCGCGAAGCTCCGTGCCGCCGCTCCCGTCCTGGAGAAGCTCGCGCACCTGTGACCGGCGGCCGCCGCCGGAGGACACCGTACGAACCCGCTGTAGGAGGCGAACGCTGTTGAGTTCGGGACCCGGAGCAGACTCCGCCCCCGCACCAGCCACCCCCGACACCCCGCCCGACCCCCCGACCGCCCGGTCGTCGATGTTCAGCTCGCTGAGGATCCGCAACTACCGCCTGTTCTTCACCGGGCAGGTCGTCTCCAACACCGGCACCTGGATGCAGCGCATCGCCCAGGACTGGCTGGTGCTCAGCCTGACCGGCTCCTCAGCCGCGGTCGGCATCACCACCGCGCTGCAGTTCCTGCCGATGCTCCTCTTCGGGCTGTACGGCGGCGTCCTGGTCGACCGGCTGCCCAAGCGGCCGACCCTCCTGGCCACCCAGACGGCCATGGGCCTCACCGGCCTCGCCCTCGCCTTCCTGACCCTCTCCGGACACGTCCAGGTCTGGCACGTCTACGTCGCGGCCTTCGCCGTCGGCCTCGCGACCGTCGTCGACAACCCGGCCCGTCAGTCCTTCGTCGCCGAGATGGTCGGCCCCGGCCAGCTGCAGAACGCGGTCAGCCTGAACTCCGCGAACTTCCAGTCCGCCCGGCTGGTCGGCCCCGCCGTCGCGGGCCTGATGATCACCGGGGTCGGCACCGGCTGGGCGTTCCTCTGCAACGGCCTGTCCTTCGTCGCGCCGATCGCGAGCCTGCTGCTCATGCGCGGCCGCGACCTCCACCAGGCCCGGCGCACCCCGCGCGGCAAGGGCCAGCTCCGCGAGGGCCTGCACTACGTGGCGAGCCGCCCCGAGCTGATCTGGCCGATCGTCCTCGTCGGCTTCATCGGCACCTTCGGCTTCAACTTCCCGGTCTGGCTCTCCGCCTACGCCGACGACGTCTTCCACGCGGGCGCCGGCGCGTACAGCCTCTTCAACACGCTGATGGCCCTCGGCTCGCTGGCCGGCGCGCTGCTCGCCGCCCGCCGCGGCACCGCCCGGCTGCGCGTGCTGATCGGCGCGGCCCTGGCCTTCGGGCTGCTGGAGACGGTGGCGGCCCTCGCGCCGTCCCTGTGGCTGTTCTCCCTGCTCATGGTCCCGATCGGCATCTTCGGCCTGACCGTCAACGTCACCGCGAACACCTCGGTCCAGATGGCCACCGACCCCGCCATGCGCGGCCGGGTCATGGCGCTGTTCATGATGGTCTTCATGGGCGGTACGCCGCTGGGCGCGCCCCTGGTCGGCTGGGTCACCGACGCCTACGGACCGCGCATCGGCTTCGCGCTCGGCGGTCTGGTGTCGGCGCTCGCCGCGGCCACCGTGGGACTGGTGCTGGCCCGCGTCGGCGGACTGCGGCTGTCCGTCGGCTGGCACCGCGGCCACCCGCAGGTCCGCTTCGTGCCCCGGGAGCGGCTGACCGCCGCCGCGTGACCTCGCAGGGCCTGTCCGCGAGGTCCCGTCGTCCGTCCGGAAGGCGGAACAGGCGGGACTTCGCGGATACGGCCTCCCCCGTCCCGGCGCCGGGACGGCCAGGGCCGCTCGCCCGGCGGCCCGTTCCCTGGAAGGGTGACGCCATGAGACTCTTCGCCGCCGTGCTGCCCCCCGAGGAGGCGGTCCGTGAACTCGCCGCCGCCGTGGACGGCCTGCGGCGGCTGCCCGGCGCGGACGCGCTGCGCTGGACCGGCCGCCCCGGCTGGCACTTCACCCTCGCCTTCTACGGTGAGGTGGCGGACGAGAGCGTGCCGGAGCTGTCCGGCCGGCTGGCGCGCGCCGCGAAACGCACCCCGCCGTTCCCGCTGGCCCTGCGCGGCGGCGGCCACTTCGGCGGGCGGGCGTTGTGGACGGGCGCCGCGGGCGACGTCGGCGCGCTGCGGCTGCTGGCCGAGCGCGCCGAGGCGGCGGCCAGGAAGGCCGGCCTGCCGACGGAGGAGCACCGCGGGTACCGGCCGCATCTGACGGTGGCCCGCAGTCGCGGCACCGCCGACCTCGGTCCCTGCGTGAGCGCCCTGGACGCCTTCGCCGGGCGGGAGTGGACCGTCGGCGAACTGAGCCTCGTCCGGAGCAATCTGCCGGTCTCGGGGGTGCCGGGGGAGCAGCCGCGCTACGAGACCGTGGAGCGGTGGCCGCTGGGCGCGGACGGCCCGTCCGCCTGAGGCGCGGCGGCCCCGCGGGGACGGGCGGCCGGTGCGCGTCGCGGCCGGCCGGTTAACCTCGACCCTGTGGACCCGAAGACCCGAAACCGGATCATGGCCGGTGTGCTCGTGCTGATGTTCGTCGTCGTGGCTGTGGCGGCGGCGGTCGGATAGACCGCCGCCGCCGGACGTGCCGTGCCCCGGGAGCCCGCTGCTCAGGCTCCCGAGGGGCCCCGGACCGACTACCAGGCGAACGCCTCGGGAGAGGGGCCCGGCCCCGGGAAGATCTCGTCCAGGGACGCCAGCACCTCCTCGGACAGCTCCAGCTCGACGGCACGCAGCGCCGAGTCGAGCTGCTCGGCCGTCCGCGGGCCGACGATGGGCCCGGTGACGCCGGGACGGCTCAGCAGCCAGGCCAGCGCCGTCTCGCCCGGTTCCAGGCCGTGCTTGTCGAGCAGGTCCTCGTACGACTGGATCTGGGCGCGTACCGCCGTGTTGGCCAGCGCGTCCGCGGACCGGCCGCCGGCCCGGCGCCCGCCCGCCGTCTCCTTCCTGATCACTCCGCCGAGCAGTCCGCCGTGCAGCGGCGACCAGGGGATGACCCCGAGCCCGTACTCCCGCGCGGCCGGGATGACCTCCATCTCGGCCCGGCGCTCGGCCAGGTTGTAGAGGCACTGCTCGCTGACCAGGCCGTAGCTGCCGCGGCGCGCGGCGCTCTCGTTGGCCTGGGCGATCTTGTAGCCGGGGAAGTTGGAGGAGCCCGCGTACAGGATCTTGCCCTGTGCCACGAGCGTGTCGATCGCCTGCCAGATCTCCTCGAAGGGAGTGCTGCGGTCGACGTGGTGGAACTGGTAGACGTCGATGTAGTCGGTCCGGAGCCGCTTGAGGCTCGCGTCGACGGCCCGGCGGATGTTGACCGCGGAGAGCTTGTCGTGGTTGGGCCAGGCGTCGCCGTCCGCCGCCATGTTCCCGTACACCTTGGTGGCGAGTACGACCTTGTCGCGCCGGTCGCCGCCCTGAGCGAACCAGCTGCCGATGATCTCCTCGGTGCGGCCCTTGTTCTCGCCCCACCCGTAGACGTTGGCGGTGTCGAAGTAGTTGATCCCCGCGTCCAGGGCCGCGTCCATGATGGCGTGACTGCCGGCCTCGTCGGTCTGCGGGCCGAAGTTCATGGTGCCGAGGACGAGCCGGCTGACCTTGAGTCCCGTGCGTCCGAGCTGCGTGTACTTCATGGGTCCCAAGCCAACGCGCTGGAGTGCGCTCCAGGCAAGAGGTGGCCGGGCGGACGGCGCGTTCAGTCGCGCGGGAAGGCACCGCTCGCGAGGACGAGGCGGGTGCCGCCCACGGTCAGCTCCACGTCCCCGCCGAAGGCGACGGTGGTCTCGGTGACGCACGGTCACCATGGGCCCGCGCCGCGCCCGGCGGGGCGGCCGGTCAGGCGGTGACGGCGTACGGCCCGCCGAGCCCCCAGGCCTGGTGCAGCGCGTCCGCGAACCCTTCCGCGATCTTGTGTTCGCCGCTCGCGTTCGGATGGGTGCCGTCGTAGGTGTCGAGGTGGATGTCGTACGAGGCGGGCGGGGACGCCAGCAGCAGGGGGGAGCGGGGCTCGCCGAGGTCGGCGACGGCCTTGGCGAGCAGCTCGTTGAAGGAGGCGACCTCGGCGGCGAACGGCGCGTCCGACTCCGCGCGCACGTTGGGTATCACCGGCAGGAGCGCCATGCGTATGCGCGGGTTCGCCGCCCGGGCCTCGGCGACGAAGAGCCGCACGTTCCCGGCCGTCTGCTCCGCGTTCGTGTAGAAGCCGAGGTCGATCAGGCCGAGGGAGACCAGCAGGACGTCGGCCCGGTGCGTGTTCACCGCCTCCCGGATGAGCGGCGCCATGTGCAGCCAGCCCTCGCCCCAGCCGGCCAGGTGGGCGCGGGGGAAGTCGGGGTCCGCGTACGCGTACGAGCCGGGCGTGCCGGTCGCCGGGTCGTACAGGGCCTCGCGCGGGCCGACGATGTGGAAGGGTCCCCCGTGCGCCGCGCGCAGGTGCTGCCACATCCGGTAGCGCCATGTGTGTTCGCCCGGGCTTCCGATCGTCATCGAATCGCCGACGGGCATGAACCTGAGCATCCGCTCATCATGGTGGATCACCGCGGCGGTTGGGGTGTGAGGATGGCCACCCGAGCTGAACGGCGGGCGTGGATGGCAGGCTTGGCGCATGCGCCGACCCTTCTCCTTCCTCGCCGCGGCCCTGCTCGCCGCCTCCGGAGCCCTGCTCGCCGTGGGGCCGGCCGCACCGGCGGCCGCCGACGACGGGGGGTTCACCATCGAGGACCCGCGGATCACCGAGTCCAGCGGGCTCGCCGCCTCGCGTCAGCACCCCGGCGTCTACTGGACCCACAACGACAGCGACGACGGCCCGTACCTGTACGCGGTCGACAGCCGGACCGGGAAGACGGTCGCCACCGTCACGCTGAGCGGCATCGGCTCGCCCCGTGACGTCGAGGCCGTCTCCATCGGGCCGGGCAACGAGATCTGGGTCGGCGACATCGGCGACAACTTCGGCGGCCGGTGGGACCACGTGTGGCTCTACAGGCTGCCCGAGCCGAAGAAGCTGGCCGACCAGACCGTCCGTGCCACCCAGTACGTCGTGAAGTACGCCGACGGTCCCCGGGACGCGGAGGCGATGATGGTGCACCCCAAGACCGGGCGCGTGTACATCGTCTCGAAGAACGAGGACGGGGGCGGCCTCTACGAGGCGCCCGCGCGGCTCTCGGCCTCCGGCACGAACGTCTTCCGGCGCATCGCCGACATCGGCCTGTGGACCACCGACGGGGCGTTCTCCCCGGACGGCCGCCAACTCGCCGTGCGCGGCTACCTCGGTGGCATCGCCTACCGCTGGAACGGCGGGAAGCCCGAGCGGCAGGCGCGGCTGGACGTGCCGCTCCAGGGGCAGGGCGAGTCCGTCACCTACACCGCCGACGGGTCCGAGCTGTTGTACGGGACCGAGGGGGAGCGGAGCACCGTCCAGGCGGGGAGCGTACCGGGGTCCGGCGACGGCAAGTCCCCGTCGGGGGGCGGGGGTTCGGCGAGCGGGCACAGCGACGGGGGCGGGGGTCCGGTCGGCGGCACGAAGGTCGGCACCGGCGCACTCGTCGTCGTGGCGATCGCGGCTGTCGCCGTCTTCGGGGGCCTGCGGCTGCGCCGACGGGGATAGCACACCGCTCCGCGGGCGCCCGCGTGAACTGACGCGCGGGGCGAGGGCGTGCGCCGCGGGAGACCGGTGCGATCGTGCTCCCGGCGGGCCCGGAGGCACCGGCCGGTAGGGCGGGACGCTCCACCGCGCCCCTCCCGGAGGGCGGCGCGGTGATCCGCCTCAGGCCGAGGTGCCGCCGCGCCGGGCGTAGGCGCGGGCGGCGCGGGCGCGGTCGCCGCAGCGCGTGGAGCACCAGTGGCGCCGGCCGTGGGTCCGAAGGAGGAAGCGGTCGCAGGGGGCGGAGCCGCAGGCGGCGAGGAGGTCCGCGTCCGGGCCGGTGAGCAGGTCGGCGGCGTCGGCGGCGAGGGTCGCCAGCGCGTGGTTGACGGCCTGGTCGGTGGGGTGGGCCTGGACGCGGCGCAGTCCCGTGGCGCCCTCCCGGGCGAGCAGAGGTGCGGTGGGCAGGGCCGTGAGTGCTTCGTTCACCGCCCGCAAGGACTCCTCGGGCACGGGGGCGTCGTCGACGCGTGCCGCGAAGAGGTTCCGTACGTGTGCCCGCAGGGTGCGCATGCGCTGGGAGCACATCTCGTACAACCGCACGTCCGGCGTGGCCAGGTCGCCGGTGACGAGCCAGTGCCGCGCGGACTCGGGGGTGGCGAGCACGTCGTAGCTCTGGTCGCCGGGCAGGGTCGCCGCGGTGTCGGCGAAGTCCAGGCTGCGGTACCGCTCGGCGCCCGGGGCCGGGGGCAGGGTCGCCTGTGCGATCTCGGTGGCCGGGGACTTCCGCATGGCTCTCATGGTAGCGCTTGTGTTTTTCCGTGACGTCGGCCTAGTCTTCATCACGGAAACTGACGAGATTATCCGTGAGGAATGAGGGTGTGGACATGTCCCGGCACGACACCGCGCAGTTCCCGGTCCGTACGTTCGGCGGCCCGACCGCCCTGTTCGAGTACGGCGGCCTGCGCTTCCTGACCGACCCGACCTTCGACGGCGCCGGCGACTACCCGTCCCACGGGCCGACCCTGACCAAGACGGCCCCCTCCACCGCCGCCCCCGCCGACCTCGGCCCCGTCGACGTCGTCCTGCTCTCCCACGACGAGCACGCCGACAACCTGGACAGGTCCGGCCGGGCCCTCCTCGCCGACGTCCCCCTCACCCTCACCACCCCCGGCGGCGGCGAGCGCCTCGGGGGCGGGGCCAGGGGTCTGGCCGACTTCGAGTCGGTCGAGCTGGAGCGGCCGGACGGGGGCACGGTCACCGTCACCGGCGTGCCCGCGATCCACGGCCCGGGCAGGCGCGAGGACGTCGAACCCCTCACCGGCCAGGTCGTCGGCTTCGTCCTGACCGGCGAGGGCCTGCCGACCGTCTACGTCAGCGGCGACAACGCCTCGCTGGACGCCGTCCGGGACATCGCCGGACGCTTCGCCCCGGTCGACACCGCCATCCTGTTCGCCGGAGCCCCTCGCTTCCCCGTGCTCTTCGACGGCGGACTGCTCGTCCTGGACAGCGCGCAGGCGGCCGAGGCCGCACGCATCCTGGACGCCGGGCGCGTCGTGCCCGTCCACCACGACAGCTGGGCGCACTTCACCGAGGGCCGCGACGAGCTGGAGGCCGCGTTCGCCGCCGCCGGCCTCGCCGACCGCCTGGACCAGGACTGGACGCAGCGCGCCTGAACGGGCCGCCCCGGGAACGCGAAGGGCGCCCGGTGATCACCGGGCGCCCTTCGCCGTCGTACGTAAGGCGGTTACAGCTTCTCGATGACGTAGTCGACGCACTTCGTCAGCGCCTCGACGTCCGCCGGGTCGATCGCCGGGAACATGGCGACGCGCAGCTGGTTGCGGCCGAGCTTGCGGTAGGGCTCGGTGTCCACGATGCCGTTGGCGCGCAGCACCTTGGCGACGGCGGCCGCGTCGATCTCGTCCGCGAAGTCGATCGTGCCGATGACCTGCGAGCGCTTGGCCGGGTCGGTGACGAACGGGGTGGCGTACTTGGAGTCGTCGGCCCAGCCGTACAGCCGGCCGGCGGAGTCCTTCGTACGGGCCGCCGACCAGTCGAGCCCGCCCTGGCCGTTGATCCACTCCAGCTGCTCGTTCAGCAGGAACAGGGTGGTCAGCGCCGGGGTGTTGTACGTCTGGTTCTTGCGGGAGTTGTCGATCGCCGTGGGCAGCGAGAAGAACTCCGGCACGTGCCGTCCGCTCGCGTGGACGCGCTCGGCGCGCTCGATCGCGGCGGGGGAGAAGACGCCGATCCACAGGCCGCCGTCGGAGGCGAAGGACTTCTGCGGGGCGAAGTAGTAGACGTCCGTCTCGGTGATGTCGACGGGCAGGCCGCCGGCGCCGCTGGTGGCGTCCACCAGCACCAGGGAGCCCTCGTCGGCGCCCGCGACCCGCTTGATCGGGGCGGCGACACCGGTGGAGGTCTCGTTGTGGGTGAACGCGTACACGTCCACGCCCGCTTCGGCGGACGGCTCGGGGTGCGTGCCCGGGTCGCTGGTGATCACGGTGGGCTCGGCCAGCCACGGGGCGAGCTTCGCCGCCTTCGCGAACTTGGAGGAGAACTCGCCGAAGCTCAGGTGCTGCGACTTGTTCTCGATCAGGCCGTGCGTCGCGACGTCCCAGAACGCGGTGGAGCCGCCGTTGCCGAGGACGACCTCGTAGCCCTCGGGCAGCGAGAACAGCGCGCTCACGCCCTCGCGGACCTTGCCGACCAGGTTCTTGACCGGAGCCTGGCGGTGGGAGGTGCCCAGCAGCGAACTGCCGGTGGCGGCCAGGGCGTCCAGCGCCTCTGTCCGCACCTTGGAGGGACCCGCGCCGAAACGGCCGTCGGCGGGCTTGATGTCGGAGGGAATCTGGATCTCAGCCACGAGCGGAGCCTAGCCGTTCACGGAAACCTGGGTGAAACGTCGTCCGTCGGGTGAGACGGCGGCCGGCCGTAGGCCGGACGGGTCGCGATCCCCGTCCGGCGTAAGGCGGCAGGAGGGTCAGTTCGCGCGCAGGCGCACCGGCAGTTCGAACAGGTCGTTCTGGGTCACCACCGGCTTGTTGCGGAGTTCGCTCGCCGGGACCGCCAGGTCGAGGGCGGGGAAGCGCTCGTAGAGGGCGGGCAGGGCGACGCCCGCCTCCAGACGGGAGAGCGCGGCGCCCGGGCACACGTGCGGCCCGTGCCCGAAGGAGATGTGCCGGTTCGCGGACGTGCGGGTGATGTCGAACTCGCCCGCGGTGGGGCCGTGCGCCTGCTCGTCGCGGCCGATGGCGCCGTAGGACACGATGAGCGCGTCGCCCGCCGGGATCACCTTGTCGCCCACGGGCACGTCCTCCGTCGCGAACCGGATCAGGACGTGTGAGGTCGGCGTCGAGTGGCGCAGGGTCTCCTCCACGACGGCGGACCAGTCGGCTTCACCGGAGAGGACGAGCGCGCGCTGCTCCGGGTGGGTGGACAGGTTCACCACCGCGTTGACGATCAGGGAGATCGTCGTCTCGTGACCCGCGGCGACCATCAGCTGGAGGGTGGAGACGATCTCCTCGTCGGCGAGGTGGTCGCCGTCCTCCGAGGCGAGGATCAGCGCGCTGGTCAGGTCGTCGCCCGGGTTCTCGCGCTTGGCGGCGACCGTCTGCGCCATGATCCCGGCCAGCTCGGTCAGCGTGGCGATGACCTCGGCGGGCGGGGTCTGCGTGGAGAAGAACTTCTCGAACAGCACCTTGAGCCGCGGCAGTTCGGCCTCGTCGATGCCCATCAGGTCGGCGACGACGTACATCGGCAGCGGGTAGGCGAACGCGGCCTTCAGGTCGACGGGCTCGTCACCGGCGCCGGCCAGCCCGTCGAGGAGCCCCTCGGTCAGCTCGGCGATCCGCCCGCGCATCCGCTCCACGCGGCGGGGCGTCAGGGCCTGCGCGACCAGCGTGCGCATCCGCCGGTGCTCGGCGCCGTCCACGGTGAGCATGGAGCGGCCGGGGTTGGCGAGCCCGATCAGCGGCCAGTCCGGGGCTATCTCGCCGCGCTGCCAGGCGCCCCAGACGTTGATGTCCTTCACCAGCCGCGGGTCCGTCAGCAGCGCGCGGGCCTCCGCGTGGTGCGTGACCGCCCACACCGGGACGCCGCCGGGCAGCTCCACGGCGGCCAGCGGCCCCGCCTCGCGCAGCCGGGCGCTCTCCGCGTCGAGGTCGGTGACGAAGGGGTCCAGGGCGATCCGCGTGGTCTCGGCGTCGGCCGGACTCGTCTGGGTGGTCATGCGGGCGTGCCTCCAAGGGCCGGGGTCGGGGTGAACCGCACGGGCAGCTCGGTGAGACCGCGCAGCCAGGGCGAGGGGCGGCGCGCGAGGGCGTCCGCCGGGACGGCGAGGTCGATGTCCGGCAGCCGGTCCAGGACGACCTCGATGCCGGTGCGCGCGATGACCTCGGCGACCTCCTGGGCCGGGAACGGGCAGCGGTGTTCGCCGTGGCCGAAGGAGAAGTGGGCGTTGTTGCCGCCGGTCAGGGCGGAACCGTCGGTGCGCACCTGCGGGTCGGAGTTGGCCCCCTGGAGCCCGAGCAGCAGCAGGTCGCCCGCGCGGATGCGGCGCCCGCCGAGCTGGGTGTCGCGGGAGGCCCAGCGGCCCGCCACGTTCTGGGTGGGGGTGTCCTCCCACAGGACCTCGTTCATGGCCTCGGCGACGCTGTTGCGGCCGCCGAAGAGGGAGGCGGCGAAGCGCTCGTCGGTCAGCATCAGGCGCAGCGAGTTGCCGATCCAGTCCGCCGTCGGCTGGTGGCCCGCGGCCATCATGACCATCAGGTCCTGCATGATCTCCTCGTCCGTGAACCCGGAGGGGTCCGCGAGCATGCGGGAGACCACGTCGTGCGCGGGCTCGGCCTTGCGCTCGGCGAGCAGCCGCGCCATCGAGGAGGCGAGGTGCTGCTGTCCCGCCAGCGCGCCCTCCCGCCCGTTGATCATGTCGTTCAGGGCGGTGACCAGGCCGGGGCCCTCCTCGTCGGAGAAGCCGTACAGCCGGGCCAGCACGCGCACCGGCAGCAGCGCCGCGTAGTCGCCGATGATGTCCGTCTCGCCCTTGGCGCAGACCGCGTCGATCAGCTCGTCGGCGAACTTCTCGGCGTGGGCGCGCAGTTCGAAGGGGTCGACGCCCTCGAGCGCGTTGCTGATCATCGCGGCGCGCTCGCGGTGGCGCTCGCCGACGGTGTAGAGGATCGAGGGCTGCTTGCGCCCGATCATCGGCAGCAGCGGCCAGTCGTCGGGGACGCGGTCCCACTGGTTCCACAGGTCGGAGTCCCGGCTGAACAGCGCCGGGTCGCCGGTGACCTGGTGCAGTTCGCGGTAGCCGAGCACCAGCCACGCCGGTATGTCCCCGTCGAGGACCACCGGGGTCACGGCGCCGTGCTCGCGCCGCATCTCCCGGTACAGCGCCGCGGGTTCGGTCTGGAACCTGGGCCCGCTCAGGGGCACGGGGGCGGAGGTCACAGGGCCAACTCCGGGGATTGCAGGGTGTCGTCGGGGGTCCGGGCGGCGGGGACGGCGCCGCCGGCCGGCCGGGACGCGTACAGGGTCTGGATGTGCTCGACGAGGGTGATCAGCACGTGCTTGCTGGACGCGCGGGAACGGGCGTCGCAGTCGAGCAGCGGGACGTGCGGGTCGAGGTCGAGGGCCTCGCGGATCTGGGCGGGGGTGTGGGCCGGGCCGCCGAAGTCGTTGCAGGCGACGATGAACGGCGTGCCGTGGTGCTCCAGGCGGTCGATGGCGTACCAGGAGTCGTCGATGCGCCGGGTGTCCACGAGGACGACCGCGCCGAGCGTGCCGGCGAACAGCCGGTCCCACAGGAACCAGAAGCGCTCCTGGCCGGGCGCGCCGAACAGGTAGAGCACGTTGTGCGCGTCGAGGGTGATCCGGCCGAAGTCGAAGGCGACGGTGGTCGCGGACTTGCCGCGCACCTCGCTGATGTCGTCGACGGCCTCGCCGGCCTGGGTCATCGTCTCCTCGGTGTTGAGGGGACGGATCTCGCTGACCGAGCGGACCAGGGTGGTCTTGCCGACGCCGAAGCCGCCCACGACCACGATCTTCAGGCCGTTGTCGGCGGTGGCCCCGAGGGGGGTCCGCGCGTCAGAGGTTACGGAGTCCAACGAGCACCTGCTCCAGGATGTCGGGATCGGGTAGAGCGTCCTTCTGCGGGTGGCGGGCGCTGATGCGGCCCGCCGCGAGGAGGTCGGAGAGCAGGATGCGGGTGATGCTCACCGGCAGCCGCAGCTCGGCGGCGACCTCCACGACCGCCGTGGGCCGGTCGGTCAGCCGCAGGATCGCGGCGTGCTCGGACTGCATGCCCGTGACCGGATCGCACTCGGCGACCACCAGCGTCACCAGGTCGAACGGGGTGTCCGGCCCGGACCGGGTGCGCCCTCCGGTGAGGGTGTAGAGCCGGTCGGGGGCGTCGTCCCTGCCGGGGCGGCTCATGACGTACGCGGCTGCGCGCTCAGGTGTTCGCCGAGTTGCTCCACGAGTTCGCTCATGTTGTGCCCGACCAGCCCGGCGTCGGCGTCCTCACCGGTGACCACGGCGAGGTGCGCGCCCTCGCCGGCCTCCACGATGAACAGGACGCCGCCGTAGAACTCGGCCATCGCCGAGCGCACGCCGCCGCTGCCGTCGCCGAACTCGACGGAGGCGCCGTGGGACAGCGACTGGATGCCCGCGGCGATCGCGGCGAGCTGGTCGGCCTGGTCGACGGAGAGCTCCGGCGTACGGCACAGCTTCAGGCCGTCGCGGGAGAGCACGAGCGCGTGCCGGGCTCCCGGGGTGCGCTCCAGCAGGCCCTCGATGAGCCAGGTGAGCTTCTCGTCGGCGGTGGTGGTGCCGGTCATGGAGTGGTGTCGCCTTCCGGGTGCGAGGGGGAGTGCGCGTGTGAGGGGCTGGCGGGGGCGTCGGCCGCTGCGGGCGCGGAGTCCCGTACGGCCTCTTCGGGGTCGGTGGGGGCGGAGCGGGCCGGCTCCGGGCGGGCGGCCACGGGGGCGTCCCCGTGGCCGGTCCGGGCGCGGCCGGTGTCGCCGGCGGTGTGGTCGGCGGGTGCGGCGCCCGGCGCGGAGCCCGGGTCCCCGGCCGTGCCGCGGACCGCCTGGCGGAAGCTGCCGAAGCGGGCGACGCGGGCCTTGGTGTCGTCGGCGGACGGCATCTCGCGGTCGGTCCGGCCGTGGCCGTGCGCACCCTGGGCGCGGCGCTCGGCGGCGGCGAGGGTGCGGCCCCGGCGGCGCTTGGGCAGCCCCCCGGTGGCGCCGGCCCCGGTGTCCTGTCCGGCGCGGGGCGACTCGTGGGTGGGCAGCGGGTCCGGGTCGAGGTCCGCGCCGGCGCGGGCGGCGGCGTACGACACCGGGGGCCGGGCCGGGGGCTGCTCCGCGGACCCGTCGCTCCCGGACGCGGCCGGGGTGATGGCCGCCGGTGCGTGGGCCGGGGTCGTGGCCGGTGCGTCCTGCGCCGCGGACCCGGCGAGGGCCGCCGGGCGGGCGCCGGCGGGGGCGGCCTGGGGCGTCAGGAGGTCCTGCGGGATGAGCACCAGGACGCCGGTGCCGCCGCGCGCGGACGGCCGGAAGGACACCTTGAGCCCGTGCTTGCGGGCCAGCCGGCCGACCACCGCGAGTCCGAGCCGGGTGCCGGTGAGCCCGCCCAGTCCGGCGACCTCGCCGGACACGGCGCTCTCGGCGCGGCGCAGCTGGACGTCGCCCATCACCAGGCCGCTGTCCTCGACGGAGACGATGACACCGGCCGGCACCTCCTCGACGTAGACGTGCACCTCGGCGGTCGGCGGCGAGAAGTTGGCGGCGTTGTCGAGGAGTTCGGCGAGCGCGTGCATGACGCCCTCGGCGGCGTGGCCGGAGACGGCGGCCTCGCTCGCGGAGTGCACCCGCACGCGCTGGTAGCCGCTGATACGGCCCATCGCGCCGCGCAGGATGGACTCCATCGGGATCGGGCGGGCCCAGCGGCGTCCGGAGCGGGCGCCCGCGAGGACCGCGACGGAGTCGGCGAGACGGCCCGCCTGCGCGGTGCGGTGGTCGAGGTGCAGCAGGTCGGTGAGGACCTCCTCGTCGGAGTGCCGCTCCTCCATCGCCCGCAGGTCGGCGAGCATGCCGGTGGCCAGGGCCTGCATCCGGCCGGCCGCGTTGGCGGTGGCGGAGACGGCGGCGTCGCGGGCGTTCTCGGCCTGCCGGGCGCGCTCCGCGAGGCGGGCGTTCTCCTCGGCGAGCCGGGCCCGGTCCTCGGTGAGCCGGCGGCGCTCACGGTCGGACTCCTCGGTGAGCCGCGCGCGTTCCTGCGCGAACTCCTCGGTCAGGCGCACCCGTTCGCGTGCCGCGTCCTCGGCGAGCCGGGCGCGGTCCTGGGCGAGCTCGCCGGCCAGGCGCCCGCGCTCCTGCGCGAACTCCTCGGCCTGCCGCGCCCGTTCGTGCAGCAGCCGGCCGGTGTCCGCCGTCACGGCGTCGATACGGCGGCGCAGCACCTTGGCCGTCTGCGCGGCGCGGGTGGCCACGGCGACGGCCGCGCACAGCAGGACGGCGCCCGCGCCGGCGCCCCAGGCGAGGGGCGTGCGCACGGAGTCCGGGGCGAGGACGACCGCGCCGACGACCACGAGGGCGGAGAGCGCGGCGGTGAGCAGCGGGGCGGGCGCGACCGTGCGGAAGGTGGGCCGATCGCCTGGGGGGAGGGGCGCGGTCATGAATCGTGTCCTCGGTCGGGGCCTCGGTCGTGTTCTGGGCGAGAGTCTTGTTCTGCGCGTGAAGCGACACCTGATGCCCAACAGCCGGTCACTATATGAGAGTTCGTGATCGAATTGGGAAGGTTCCGTTTCTGGTCTCGGAATCCGGCCGCATTTCGACGGGTTCGTGGCATGCGCGGGCGGGCACGCGGCGCGCGCGGGGCGTCCGCACGGCGCGCGGCGCCCGGCCGCGGGCGGTGGCCGGAGGCATCCTGGAGACATGACGGAGCTCGGGCGGCAGGGCGGGAAGGGTCCCGCGGGACAGGGACCGGGGGGTCCCGGCGGACCGGACGCGGCGGACCCGGGAGAGCTGCGGCAGGCGCTGGCCGCGGCCGTACGCGGCGAGGTCTCCTTCGACGCCACGGCACGCGCGCTGAACACCATGGACGCGTCCAACTACCGCCGCGTACCGCTGGGAGTCGTCGCCCCGAGGGACGCCGACGACGTGGCGGCCGCCCTGTCCGTGTGCCGCGCCCACGGCGTGCCCGTCGTGCCCCGGGGCGGCGGCACGTCCATCGCCGGGCAGGCGACCGGGAGCGGCGTCGTCCTCGACTTCACCCGGCACATGAACCGCCTCCTCGCCCTGGACCCCGAGGCCCGCACGGCCGTCGTCCAGCCGGGCCTCGTCCTCGACCGGCTCCAGGAGGCGGCGGCCCCGCACGGCCTCCGCTTCGGCCCGGACCCCTCGACCCACAGCCGCTGCACCCTCGGCGGCATGATCGGCAACAACTCGTGCGGCGCGCACTCCGTCGCCTGGGGGACGACGGCGGACAACGTGCGCGAGCTGTCCGTCCTCACGGCCCGCGGCCGGGCGCTGCGCCCCGGCCGCGACTGGGCGGGCGCCCCCGACGGACTGCGCCCGCTCGTGGAGGCGGAGCGGGCCCGGCTGCGCACCGGCTTCCCCGACCTGCCGCGCCGCATCTCCGGCTACGCGCTGGACGCTCTGCTCCCCGAGCGGGGCGCGGACGTCGCCCGCTCCTTCTGCGGCTCCGAGGGCACGCTCGGCGTCCTCACCGAAGCGGTCGTCGGCCTGGTGGAGGCGCCGCGCGCCCGGGCGCTCGCCGTCCTCGCGTACGCGGACGAGAGCGCGGCCGCGGAGGCCGCCGCGGGCCTGCTGCCGTACGGGCCGCTGACCGTGGAGGGCATGGCCGCCGACCTGGTGCGCTCGGAGGCGGGGCTGCCCCGGGGCGGGGCCTGGCTGTTCGTGGAGACCGGCGGCGCGGACCCGCGGGAGGCCCGCGCGCGGGCCGACGCGATCGTGCGGGCCGCGGACGTCCTGGACGCCCTCGTGGTCACCGACCCGGCCGGGCAGCGCGCCCTGTGGCGCATCCGCGAGGACGCGAGCGGCACGGCGACCCGGACGGCGGGCGGCGGCGAGGCCTGGCCCGGCTGGGAGGACTGCGCGGTGCCACCGGCCAGGCTCGGCGCGTACCTGCGGGACTTCCGCGGCCTGCTCGCGGCCCATGGGCTGCGGGGCACGCCCTACGGCCACTTCGGCGACGGCTGCATCCACGTGCGTATCGACTTCGACCTGCTGACGAGCGCCGGGGTGGCCCGCTTCCGGCGCTTCTCCGAGGAGGTGGCGGAGCTGGTCGTGTCCCACGGCGGCTCGCTGTCGGGCGAGCACGGGGACGGGCAGGCGCGGGCGGAGCTGCTGCCGAGGATGTACGGCCACGAGATGGTCGCGCTGTTCGAGCGGACGAAGGCCGTCTGGGACCCGGACGACCTGCTCAACCCCGGGATGCTGGTGCGCCCCCGCCCGCTGGACGGGAACCTGCGCTTCGCGGTGCTGCCGCGCGAGCCGGTGGACGTGGCCTTCGGGTACCCGGCGGACGGCGGGGACTTCCGGGCGGCCGTACGGCGCTGCGTGGGCGTCGCCAAGTGCCGCGCGCAGGAGCCGGGTCCCGGGGTGATGTGCCCCTCGTACCGGGTGACGGGGGAGGAGGAGCACTCCACGCGCGGACGGGCCCGGCTGCTGCACGAGATGCTGGCCGGCGAGATCGTGACGGACGGCTGGCGCTCCACGGAGGTCAGGGACGCGCTGGACCTGTGCCTGTCCTGCCGGGGATGCCGCAGCGACTGCCCGGTCGGCGTCGACGTGGCCACGTACAAGGCGGAGTTCCTGCACCACCACTACGCCGGGCGCAGGCGTCCGGCGGCGCACTACGCGATGGGCCGGCTGCCGGTATGGCTGGAACTCGTCGCCCGCACCCGCACGGCCCGCCTCGTCAACTCCCTCGCCGCCGTACGGCCGTTCGCGGCCCTCGCCAAGCGGCTCGGCGGCATCGCCCCCGAGCGGCGGCTGCCCCGGGTGGCCCCGGTGCCGTTCAGCCGCTGGTGGTCGCGCCGGTTCGGCGACCGGGCGCGGGACCTCGTCCGGGAGGGGCGCGAGCCGCTGCCCGGCGCCGGGCTGGACACCGTCGTCCTGTGGCCCGACACCTTCACCGAGCACCTCTCGCCCGCCGTGGGCCGGGCCGCCGTACGCGTCCTGGAGGCGGCCGGACTCACCGTCGTGCTCCCGCCGGGGGTGCGGCCGAAGGCGTCCCCGGTCGGGGACGGGAGGACACGGGGGCCGATCCGCCCGGGCACATTCGCCGGACGCCGCCCGGGGCGGGTGTGCTGCGGCCTGACGTACGTCTCCACCGGCCAGCTCGACCACGCCCGCGCGGTGCAGCGGCGCACCCTGGACCTGATGGAACCGGTCCTGGATGCCGGGCTGCCCGTGGTCGTCCTGGAGCCGAGCTGCGCCGCCGCCCTGCGCACCGACCTCCCGGAACTCCTCCACGACGACCCCCGCGCCGCCCGGCTGGCGACGGCCGTGGTCACCTTCGCCGAGGCCCTCGAACGGCACGCGCCGCACTGGAGTCCGCCCCGCGTCGACCGTCCGGCCGTCGGCCAGACCCACTGCCACCAGCACGCCGTCCTCGGCGACGCGGCGGAGCGGCGGCTGCGCGAGGCGGCCGGGCTGACCGGCACCCTGACGGGTGGCTGCTGCGGCCTGGCCGGCAACTTCGGCTTCGAGAAGGGCCACTACGAGGTGTCGGCGGCCTGCGCGGAGGAGCGGCTGCTGCCCGCCGTGCGGTCGGCCCCCGAGGACGCGGTGGTCCTCGCGGACGGCTACTCCTGCCGCACCCAGCTCGACCAGCTCGCGGGGCGCCGGGGCAGACACCTCGCGGAGGTGCTGGCGGACGCCTTGGACGACACCCCGAGGGGACCGGACGACACCCTGACCGGGCCGGACGACACCCCGGCCGCTCCGGACGGACCGCCGGACGCGACGCCCGGCGTCCGCTGACCGACGCGGCCTGGGGCGGGCCGGAGGCCGGAAGGGGGCGGGCCGGAGGGGGGCCTCCCGGGCGCGCGGGTGCTGCCGGTTCCCGCGCGGAAGCCCCGGGGCGTCCGCGCCCGCCCGCTCGCCCCCGTCGGGCCCCGAGGGTGCTGCTTCTGGCCGCAGGCGCCCGCAGGGGCGGCGCCCGCGGTGCTGGACCGGCGGAGGAGAGCCGTGGGCGCGGGTGCTGCCGGCCCTCCGCAGGGAAGCTCCGTCTGCGTTCGCACCCGCATCCCCGCCTGTGGGCGCTGCCCGCCTGGGCGGGTACTCGGGCCGCGCGCCCGTGCGTGCAGGGGAGCGCCGGTCGGCCGGCCCGGCGCCGGGAAGGAGGCCCCGGGGAGAGCCGGTCGACCGGGGGGCGCCGGGCGGACGGAAACCGCCGAGGCTCGGAGGTGACGTGTCGCACCGAGTCGTAAGCTGCAAAAGAGGTTCACAACCCTGACGGAGTCCATTACTCTGGACTTGAAAGTTCAGCGTGATGCACGCTCACCGATCGATCCCTTGGACGGCCCCCGTGACTCTCCCCAGCGCCGACCAGCCTTCCGTGGTCGCCGCGGCCACGACGGCGAGCGAGCCGTCCCTCGCCGCGGCCGCCGGGTCCGCGACCGAGGGCGGCAGCCGGGGCCGCGGCGCCCTCGCGCCCGTCGGCCTGGTCCTCGCGGGCGGGATCTCCGTGCAGTTCGGCGGCGCCCTCGCGGTGAGCCTGATGCCCCGCGCCGGAGCGCTCGGCGTCGTGACCCTGCGGCTCGTCGTCGCCGCGATCGTGCTGCTCGCGGTGTGCCGGCCCAAACTGCGCGGACACTCGCGCGCGGACTGGGGCACCGTCGTCGTCTTCGGCATCGCCATGGCCGCGATGAACGGGCTGTTCTACCAGTCGGTCGCCCGCATCCCGCTCGGCCCCGCCGTCACCCTGGAGGTGCTCGGCCCGCTCGCCCTGTCCGTGCTCGCCTCCCGCCGCGCGATCAACCTCGTCTGGGCCGGACTCGCCCTCGCCGGCGTCTTCCTGCTCGGCGGCGGAGGCTTCACCAGCCTGGACCCGGCCGGCGTCGCCTTCGCGCTGGGCGCGGGCGCCATGTGGGCCGCGTACATCGTCTTCAGCGCGCGCACCGGCCGTCGCTTCCCGCAGGCCGACGGGCTGGCGCTCGCCATGGTGGTCGCGGCGGTGCTGTTCCTGCCGCTGGGCATCGCCGAGTCCGGCTCCGACCTCCTGGTGCCGACCACCGTCGCGCTGGGCGCGTGCGTGGCGATCCTGTCCTCCGTCCTGCCGTACACCCTCGAACTGCTCGCGCTGCGCCGCCTGCCCGCCTCCACCTTCGCGATCCTGATGAGCCTGGAGCCGGCCGTAGCGGCCACCGCCGGGTTCCTGGTCCTGGACCAGGCGCTCTCCCTCTTCGAGGCGCTCGCCATCGCCCTCGTCATCGCCGCGAGCATGGGCGCCGTACGGACCCAGGTGGGCCGGGGCAAGGCCAAGGGCCTGGAACCCTCCTGACCGGCATCCGCACCCCGGGGCGCTGACCACCGGATCGCCCCACGACCGCGCCCCCACGGCCCAGCCCCGCAGCCGCGCTCCCCGTTCCGCCCTCCCCGTCACCGAGGAGGCGTGAGACGGGGAGCGCGGCCGTCCCACGCCTCGGCGCGGTCGGCGTACCGGACGAGCTGGCCGTACCTGCGCGCCCCGCGCGCTCCACATGCCCCGCACGCAACACGCGTCCCCCGCGCGCGGCGAACCCCGCAGGTCCCGCGTGCAACACGCGTCCCCCGTACGCGGCGAACCCCGCACGTCCCGCGCGTCCTCCGGCACGTGGCAAACCGCACGCACCCCGCGCGGCACCCGCACCCGCCTCGAACGAATTAATGCAAGCACGCTTGATTGTTTCTGGTGCCGCTGCCATGCTCCCTGCACGCCGTCGTCCCCGAGGGGAGCGCATCGTGTCCGATCCGTCGTCCGTGATTGACGATCTGCACCGGGAGAGCGAGGAACTCGACCGGCTGGTGGGGGAGTTGGACGCGGGCCAGTGGGCCCTCGCCACGCCCGCCGCCGGCTGGAGCGTCGCCCACCAGATCGCGCATCTCGCCTGGACGGACCACTCCGCCGTGCTGGCCGTGACCGACGCGCCGGCCTTCGCGGCCGAGGTCGAGAAGGCGCTGGCGGCCCCCGACAGCTTCGTCGACGAGGGTGCGGACGCGGGAGCCGCACTGCCGCCCGACCGGCTGCTCGCCGGGTGGCGGCAGGGACGCGCGGCGCTCGAAGACGCCCTGCGCGCGGCACCCGCCGGCACCCGCTTCCCCTGGTACGGGCCCCCCATGTCGGCCGCCTCCATGGCCACCGGACGCCTGATGGAGACCTGGGCGCACGGGCAGGACGTCGCCGACGCGCTGGGCGTGGTCCGCGCTCCCACGGACCGGCTGCGGCACGTGGTCCGGATCGGCGTACGGGCGAGGGACTTCGCGTTCGGGGTTCGCGGGCTGGCGGTGCCGCCGGAGGAGTTCCGGGTCGAGGTCGTCGCGCCGTCCGGGGAGCTGTGGACGTACGGGCCCGAGGACGCCCGGCAGCGGGTCACCGGACCCGCGCTCGACTTCTGCCTGCTGGTCACCCAGCGGGCCCACCGCGCCGACCTCGCCGTACGTGCCGAGGGCGCCGACGCCGAGCGCTGGCTCGACATCGCGCAGGCCTTCGCGGGACCGCCCGGCGGCGGACGACCGGCGAAGGGCGGGACCCCGTGACCCCGCCGCCCGCCCCCCTGCGGATCGGCAACGCCTCCGGCTTCTACGGCGACCGCTTCGGCGCCCTGCGCGAGATGCTCACCGGCGGCCCGCTGGACGTCCTGACCGGCGACTACCTCGCCGAGCTGACCATGCTCATCCTGGGCCGCGACCGGTTGCGCGATCCCTCGCTCGGGTACGCCAAGACCTTCCTGCGGCAGCTGGAGGAGTGCCTCGGACTGGCCCACGACAAGGGCGTGCGGATCGTCGCCAACGCGGGCGGCCTGAACCCGGCCGGACTCGCCTCCGCCGTACGGGAGCTGGCCGCGCGGCTCGGCGTCCCCGTCCGGGTCGCCCACGTCGAGGGCGACGACCTCGCCGCGCGGTACCCGGGGAGCCTGGCAGCGCACGCCTACCTCGGCGGCGGCGGGATCGCCGCCTGCCTGCGCGAGGGCGCGGACGTCGTGGTCACCGGCCGGGTCACCGACGCGGCGCTGGTCACCGGGCCCGCCGTCGCGCACTTCGGATGGGCGCCGGACGACCACGACCGGCTCGCGGGCGCCGTCGTCGCCGGGCACGTCCTGGAGTGCGGCGCGCAGGCGACCGGCGGCAACTACGCGTTCTTCGCCGAGCTCGACCCGGCCCTGCTCCGCCACCCCGGCTTCCCGCTCGCCGAACTCCACGCGGACGGCACCGCCGTGATCACCAAGCACGACGGCACCGGCGGGGTCGTGGACGTCGGCACGGTCACCGCGCAGCTGCTCTACGAGACCTCGGGCGCCCGGTACGCGGGACCGGACGTCACCGCCCGGCTCGACAGCGTGCGGCTGACCCAGGACGGCCCGGACCGGGTGCGGATCGACGGCGTGCGCGGGGAGGCGCCGCCGCCCGCCCTCAAGGTCGGACTGAACCGGCTCGGCGGCTTCCGCAACGAGGTCGTCTTCGTGCTGACGGGCCTCGACATCGAGCGGAAGGCGGCGCTCGTCCGGGACCAGATGGAGGCCGCGCTGGACGCCGCCGGGTCCCGTCCCGCCGAGGTGCGCTGGGACCTCGCCCGCACCGACCACCCCGACGCGGCGACCGAGGAGACGGCGAGCGCCCTGCTCCGGCTCGTCGTACGGGACCCCGGACAGGACGCCGTGGGGCGGACGCTCGGCGCGGCGGCCGTGGAGCTGGCACTGGCGAGCTACCCGGGCTTCCACGTCCTGGCACCGCCGGGGAAGGGCGCGCCCTACGGGGTCTTCGAGGACGTGTACGTCGACCGGGCGGCCGTGGACCACGTGGCCGTCCTCGACGACGGACGCCGGATCGCGGTCGCGCCGCCCGCGGACAGCCTCGCCCTGGAGACGCCGCCCGAGCCGCCGCTGCCGGACCCGCCCCTGGCGGACGCCCCGGTCCGCCGCGCCCCGCTCGGCCTGGTCGCCGGAGCCCGCAGCGGAGACAAGGGCGGCCACGCCAACATCGGCGTGTGGGCGCGCGACGAGGCCGCCTGGCCGTGGCTCGCGCACACCCTCACCGCCGGCCGGCTGCGCGAACTCCTCCCGGAGACCGCCCCGTTGACCGTCGTACGCCACGTACTGCCGAACCTGCGCGCCCTCAACTTCGTCGTCGAGGGGATCCTCGGCGAGGGCGTCGCCTCGCAGGCCCGCTTCGACCCGCAGGCCAAGGGCCTCGGCGAATGGCTGCGCGCCCGCCACCTGGACATACCGGAGGCCCTGCTGTGACGGTCATCCCGTCCGCCCTGGACATCACCGACCCGGACCACCGGGCGAACCGCGCGGCCATGCTCGCCCGGCTCGCCGAGCTCGACACCGAGCACGCGAAGGCCCTCGCGGGCGGCGGCGAGAAGTACGTGGCCCGGCACCGGGGACGCGGCAAGCTGCTCGCCCGGGAGCGCATCGAGCTGCTGCTCGACCCGGACACGCCGTTCCTGGAGCTGTCGCCGCTCGCGGCCTGGGGCAGCGACTACACGGTGGGCGCCTCCCTCGTCACCGGGATCGGGGTCGTCGAGGGGGTCGAGTGCCTGATCACCGCGAACGACCCGACCGTGCGCGGCGGCGCCAGCAACCCCTGGAGCCTGAAGAAGGCGCTGCGGGCGAACGACATCGCGCTCGCCAACCGGCTGCCCTGCGTCAGCCTGGTGGAGTCCGGCGGCGCCGACCTGCCGTCGCAGAAGGAGATCTTCATCCCCGGCGGCGCGATCTTCCGCGACATCACGCGGCTCTCCGCGGCCGGCATCCCGACCGTCGCGGTCGTCTTCGGCAACTCGACCGCGGGCGGCGCCTACGTCCCCGGCATGTCCGACCACGTGATCATGGTCAAGGAGCGGGCGAAGGTGTTCCTCGGCGGCCCGCCCCTGGTCAAGATGGCCACCGGCGAGGAGAGCGACGACGAGTCGCTCGGGGGCGCCGAGATGCACGCGCGCGTGTCCGGACTCGCGGACCACTTCGCCGTCGACGAGCGGGACGCGCTGCGGCAGGCCCGGCGTGTGGTCGCCCGCCTCAACCACCGCAAGGCGTACCCCGATCCGGGTCCGGCCGCCCCGCCGAAGTACGACCCCGAGGAACTGCTCGGCATCGTCCCCGGCGACCTCAGGCACCCCTTCGACCCGCGCGAGGTCATCGCCCGCATCGTCGACGGCTCCGACTTCGACGAGTTCAAGCCGCTGTACGGGACCAGCCTGACGACCGGCTGGGCGAGCCTGCACGGCTACCCGATCGGCATCCTCGCCAACGCCCAGGGCGTCCTGTTCAGCCAGGAGTCGCAGAAGGCCGCCCAGTTCATCCAGCTCGCCAACCAGCGCGACATCCCGCTGCTGTTCCTGCACAACACCACCGGCTACATGGTCGGCAAGGAGTACGAGCAGGGCGGCATCATCAAGCACGGCGCGATGATGATCAACGCCGTCTCCAACAGCCGCGTCCCGCACCTGTCCGTGCTGATGGGCGCCTCGTACGGGGCCGGGCACTACGGGATGTGCGGGCGGGCGTACGACCCGCGCTTCCTGTTCGCCTGGCCCAGCGCCAAGTCCGCCGTCATGGGCCCCCAGCAGCTCGCGGGCGTCCTGTCGATCGTCGCCCGGCAGTCGGCGGCGGCCAAGGGGCAGCCCTACGACGACGAGGCCGACGCGGCGCTGCGCGCGATGGTGGAGCAGCAGATCGAGTCGGAGTCCCTGCCGATGTTCCTGTCCGGGCGGCTGTACGACGACGGGGTCATCGACCCGCGCGACACCCGCACCGTGCTCGGCCTGTGCCTGTCCGCGATCCACACGGCGCCCTACGAGGGCGCGCGCGGCGGCTTCGGCGTCTTCCGGATGTGACGGCCATGACGGATGTGAGGTCCCCCCGAGTGATCACTTCAGTCCTCGTCGCCAACCGCGGCGAGATCGCCTGCCGTGTCTTCCGCACCTGCCGGGAGCTGGGCATCCGGACCGTCGCGGTGCACTCCGACGCCGACGCGAACGCCCTGCACGTACGCGAGGCGGACGCGGCGGTACGGCTGCCGGGCGCGGCGCCGGCGGACACGTACCTGCGCGGCGACCTGATCGTGAAGGCCGCCCTGGACGCCGGGGCGGACGCCGTGCACCCCGGGTACGGCTTCCTGTCCGAGAACGCGGACTTCGCGCGGGCGGTGACCGGCGCGGGCCTGGTGTGGATCGGCCCGCCGCCCGAGGCGATCGAGGCGATGGCGTCCAAGACGCGCGCCAAGAAGCTGATGGGGCTGGAGCCCCTGGAGCGCGTCACCGGGGACGACCTGCCGGTGCTCGTCAAGGCGGCGGCGGGCGGCGGCGGACGCGGTATGCGCGTCGTCCGCGAACTCGCCGCCTTGGAGGCCGAGTTGACGGCCGCGCGCGCCGAGGCCCTGAGCGCGTTCGGGGACGGCGAGGTGTTCGTGGAGCCGTACCTGGAGGGCGGCCGGCACGTCGAGGTGCAGATCCTCGCCGACACGCACGGCACGGTGTGGGCGCTGGGCACCCGGGACTGCTCCCTCCAGCGGCGCCACCAGAAGGTCGTCGAGGAGGCGCCCGCCCCCGGGCTCGCCCCCGAACTCGTCGCGGAACTGCACGGGTCGGCGGTGCACGCGGCCCGCGCGGTCGACTACACCGGCGCCGGCACGGTCGAGTTCCTGGTCGCGGACGGCCGGGCGCACTTCCTGGAGATGAACACCCGCCTCCAGGTCGAACACCCCGTCACCGAGGCGGTGTTCGGCGTCGACCTGGTGGCCCTGCAGATCCAGGTCGCCGAGGGCGCCGCCCTGGAACCCGAGCCGCCCGCCGCGCGCGGCCACGCCGTCGAGGCCCGCCTCTACGCCGAGGACCCGGCCCGCGACTGGGCCCCGCAGACCGGCACCCTGCACCGCCTCGCCGTCCCGGACGGCGTCCGGCTCGACACCGGCTTCACCGACGGCGACGAGATCGGCGTCCACTACGACCCGATGCTCGCCAAGGTGATCGCCCACGCCCCCACCCGCGCGGAGGCGGTCCGCAGGCTCGCCGGCGCTCTGGAACGGGCCCTGGTGCACGGCCCGGTCACCAACCGGGACCTGCTCGTACGGTCCCTGCGGCACCCCGAGTTCACCAGCGGGCGTATGGACACCGGGTTCTTCGGCCGGCACCTGGACGGCCTCACCGGGGCCGTCCCGGAGCCGTACGCGCCGCTCGCCGCCGCGCTCGCCGACGCCCACGGCCGCTCCCGCTTCGGCGGCTGGCGCAACCTGCCCTCGCAGCCGCAGACCAGGCGGTACCTGATGGACGGCACCGAGCACGAGGTCCGCTACCACCACACCCGCGACGGCCTGACCGCCGAGGGTGTGCGCGTCGTCCACGCCGACGCCGCCCTCGTCGTCCTGGAGATCGACGGCGTACGGCGGAAGTTCCCCGTCGACCGCTACGGCGACCGGATCCACGTCGGCGCCACCGTGCTCACCGCCCTGCCCCGCTTCCCCGACCCGGTCGCGGACCGCGCCCCCGGGTCCCTGCTGGCCCCGATGCCCGGGACCGTCGTCCGCGTGGCCGAGGGCCTGGCCGAGGGCTCCGCCGTCGAGGCCGGACAGCCGCTGCTGTGGCTGGAGGCGATGAAGATGGAACACCGCGTCTCGGCGCCCGTCTCGGGCACGCTCACCGCCCTGCACGCCGCCCCCGGCCGCCAGGTCGAGGTCGGCACCCTGCTCGCCGTCGTCCAGGAGGAACAGACCGCATGAGCGTCACCCTCGAAACCGAAGAGCACCGTGCCCTGCGCTCCGCCGTCGCCGCCCTCGGCAAACGCTACGGCCGCGCCTACCTCACCCGCACCCTGGCGGAGGGCGACCACCCCACCGAACTCTGGGCCGACGCGGGCAAACTCGGCTACCTCGGCGTCAACCTCCCCGAGGAGTACGGCGGCGGGGGCGGCGGCATAGCCGAACTCTCCATCGTCCTGGAGGAACTCGGCGCGGCCGGCTGCCCGTTGCTGATGCTGGTCGTCTCGCCCGCCATCTGCGGCACGGTGATCGCCCGCTTCGGCACCGACGCGCAGAAGCGGGAGTGGCTCCCGGGCCTCGCGGACGGCACCCGCACGATGGCGTTCGGCATCACCGAGCCCGACGCCGGTTCCAACTCGCACCGGATCACCACCACCGCCCGCCGGGACGGCGCCGACTGGCTGCTGACCGGCCGCAAGGTGTTCATCTCCGGCGTCGACATCGCCGACGCCACCCTCGTCGTGGGACGCACCGAGGACTCCCGCACCGGCCGCCTCAAGCCCTGCCTGTTCATCGTCCCGCGCGACGCCGAGGGCTTCGGCCGCAGGCAGATCGACATGGAACTCCAGAGCGCGGAGAAGCAGTTCGAGCTGACCCTCGACGACGTGCGGCTGCCCGCCGAAGCGCTGGTCGGCGACGAGGACGCCGGGCTGCTCCAGCTGTTCGCCGGGCTCAACCCCGAACGCGTCATGACGGCCGCCTTCGCGCTGGGCATGGGCCGCTTCGCGCTCGCCCGGGCCGTCGAGTACGCCCGTGAGCGCACGGTGTGGAAGCAGCCCATCGGCGCCCACCAGGCCGTCGCCCACCCGCTCGCGCAGGCCCACATCGACATCGAGCTGGCCCGCCTGATGATGCAGAAGGCGGCCCACCTGTACGACGCCGGGGACGACATCGGCGCCGGGGAGGCCGCCAACATGGCCAAGTACGCGGCGGCGGAAGCCTGCGTGAAGGCCGTCGACCAGGCCGTGCACACCCTCGGCGGGAACGGCCTCACCCGCGAGTTCGGCCTCGCCTCGCTCATCACGGCCTCGCGCGTGGCCCGTATCGCGCCGGTGAGCCGGGAGATGATCCTGAACTACGTCTCCCACCAGACCCTGGGCCTGCCCAAGTCGTACTAGGAGGAACCGTGTTCCGCAGCGAGTACGCAGACGTCCCGGCCGTCGAACTCCCCATCCACGAGGCCGTGCTGGGCCGGGCGGCCGAGCGCGGTGACACCCCCGCGCTCGTCGACGGCGTGGACGGCACGACCCTCACCTACGAGCAGGTGGACCGCCTCCACCGCAGGCTCGCCGCCGCGTTCGCCGAGGCGGGCGTCACCAAGGGCGACGTGCTGGCCCTGCACAGCCCGAACACCGTCGCCTTCCCGACCGCTTTCTACGCCGCCACCCGCGCCGGCGCCTCGGTCACCACCGTCCATCCGCTCGCCACGGCCGGGGAGTTCGCCAAGCAGCTGCGGGACTGCGGGGCCCGCTGGATCGTCACCGTGTCACCGCTCCTGGAGACCGCCCGCGCGGCGGCCGCACAGGCGGGCGGCGTGCGCGAGATCTTCGTCTGCGACAGCGCGCCCGGCCACCGCTCGCTCATCGACATGCTCGGCTCCACCGCCCCGGAACCGCGCATCGACATCGACCCCGCCGAGGACGTCGCCGCGCTCCCGTACTCCTCGGGCACCACCGGCGTCCCCAAGGGCGTGATGCTCACCCACCGGTCCATCGCCACCAACCTCGCGCAGCTCGCGCCGACCCTGCCGATGGGCCCCGGCGACCGCATCCTCGCCGTGCTGCCGTTCTTCCACATCTACGGGCTGACCGCCCTCATGAACGCCCCGCTGCGGCAGGGCGCCACCGTCGTCGTGCTGCCCCGCTTCGACCTCGACACCTTCCTCGCCGCCATCCAGGAGCACCGCATCACCGGCCTGTACGTGGCCCCGCCGATCGTCCTCGCCCTCGCCAAGCACCCGGCGGTCGCGCGCTACGACCTGTCGTCGCTGCGCTACGTCATCTCCGCCGCGGCGCCCCTGGACGCCGCCCTCGCGGCCGCCTGCTCCCGCCGCCTCGGCCTCCCGCCGGTCGGCCAGGCCTACGGCATGACGGAACTGTCGCCCGGCACCCACGTCGTCCCCCTGGACGCCGTGGACCCGCCCCCTGGGACGGTCGGCAAGCTCATCGCGGGCACCGAGATGCGGATCCTGTCCCTGGACGACCCGGACAAGGACCTCGGCGTCGGCGAACCGGGCGAGATCGCCATCCGCGGCCCCCAGGTGATGAAGGGCTACCTCGGGCGGCCCGACGCCACCGCCGCGATGATCGACGCGGACGGCTGGCTGCGCACCGGCGACGTGGGCCACGTGGACGGCGACGGCTGGCTGTTCGTCGTGGACCGCGTCAAGGAGCTCATCAAGTACAAGGGCTTCCAGGTCGCCCCCGCCGAACTGGAGGCCCTGCTGCTGACCCACCCCGGCATAGCCGACGCCGCCGTCGTCGGCGTCTACGACGACGACAACAACGAGGTCCCGCACGCCTACGTGGTGCGCCAGCCCACCGCGCCGGACCTCTCCGCGGGCGAGGTCATGATGTACGTCGCCGAGCGCGTCGCCCCCTACAAGCGGGTGCGCGGGGTGACCTTCGTCGAGGGCGTGCCGCGGGCCGCCTCCGGCAAGATCCTGCGCCGGGAACTGCGCGCGCCGCGGGAGGAGTCGTGACGCCGGTCGTCCGCACCGACGAGCGGGGCGTCGCCACCCTCGCCCTTGACTCGCCGGGCAACCGCAACGCGCTGTCGGCCGCACTGGTCGCCGCCCTCGCCGACGCCCTGACCGCCTGCGGCGAGGACCCCGCCGTACGGGCCGTCGTCCTCACCCACACCGGGAACACCTTCAGCGCCGGCGCCGACCTCAGGCAGCCGCCGGACCCCGGCGCCTTCGTGGCGCTGCTCCGCCAGGTCGTGGAGCTGCCCAGGCCCGTCGTCGCCCGCGTCACCGGCCACGTACGCGCGGGCGGGCTCGGACTGGTGGGCGCCTGCGACATCGCGGTCGCCGGACCCGAGGCGACCTTCGCCTTCTCGGAGGTGCGCATCGGGGTCGCGCCAGCCGTCATCTCCATGCCGCTGCTGCCCCGCCTGGACCCGCGCGCCGCCGCCCGCCACTACCTCACCGGCGAGCGCTTCGGCGCGGCCGAGGCGGCGCGCGGCGGTCTGCTCACCGAGGCCGCGCAGGACGTCGACGAGGCCCTCGCACCGATCCTGGACGGCCTGCGCAGAGCGTCGCCCGAGGCCCTGGCCGAGACGAAGCGGCTGCTCACGGCTAGGGTGCTGGAGACCTTCGACCGGGACAGCGCCGCGCTGACCGCGCTCTCGGCACGGCTGTTCGCCTCCGCCGGCGCCCGCGAAGGGATGACGGCCTTTCTGGAACGACGGGATCCCGCATGGGTGCTGTGACCGCGACGACCGGCGCCGGCCGCGCCCCGAAGCGGGTGCCGTGACCGCGAACGGCGTCGACCGCGCCCCCAAGCAGGACCGCAGCCGGGCCACCCGGCAGCGGCTCCTGGCGGCCGCCGTGGCCTGCCTCGCCGAACGCGGCTGGGCGGGCTCCACCGTCTCCGTCGTCGCCGAGCGCGCCGGGGTGTCCCGCGGCGCGGCCCAGCACCACTTCCCCACCCGCGAGGACCTGTTCACCGCCGCCGTCGAGTACGTCGCCGAGGAGCGCTCCACGGCCCTGCGCGCCCTCTTCCCGGAGGGTGCCGCCGACCGCCGTGCCGTCGTCGCGGCCCTCGTCGACCTCTACACCGGCCCCCTCTTCCGCGCCGCCCTGCACCTGTGGGTCGCCGCCTCCGACGAGGAGCAGCTGCGCCCCCGCGTCACCGAGCTGGAGGGCCGCGTGGGCCGCGAGACCCACCGCATCGCCGTCGACCTGCTGGGCGCGGACGAGTCCCGCCCCGGCGTCCGCGAGAGCGTCCAGGGGCTGCTCGACATGGCCCGCGGACTGGGCCTGGCGAACTTGCTCACGGACGACGGCGCGCGCCGCGAGCGGGTCGTCGCGCAGTGGGGGGCGCTCCTCGACGAGGCGCTCGGCTGACGGCACGGACCGCCACGCACGGGGTCACGGGCTGAGCCGCTCCACCCGCCAGCCGCCGTCCGGCTCCGCCTCGTACCGGAGCCGGTCGTGCAGCCGGTTCTCGCGGCCCTGCCAGAACTCCACCGACTGCGGGGCGACCCGGAAACCGCCCCAGTGCGGCGGCACCGGCACCCGCTCGCCCTCCGGATAGCGGGCGCTCAACTCCTCGTAGGAGGCGTCGAGTTCCTCGCGTGAGGAGATCACCGAGGACTGCGCGCTGGCCCAGGCGCCGAGCTGGGAGCCGTGCGGGCGGGTGCGGAAGTAGGCCGCCGTCTCGTCGCGTCCGGTGCGCCGTGCCACTCCCCGCACGATCACCTGGCGGGCCATCGGATGCCAGGGGAACAGCAGCGAGACGTACGGGTTCGCGGCCAGCTCCCGCGCCTTGCGGGAGTCGTAGTTGGTGTAGAAGACGAAGCCCTGCTCGTCGTACTGCTTCAGCAGCACCGTGCGCGAGCTGGGGCGGCCCTCCGCGTCGGCCGTGGAGACGATCATCGCGTTCGGCTCGTACACCATGCCCTGGACGGCGGCCTGGGCCGCCTGCCCGAACCAGCGGGCGAACTGGTCCATCGGGTGGGGCGCGAGGTCCGGCTCGGCGAGGCCCTCCGCGCGGTAGTGCGCGCGCATCGCGGCGGGGTCGGGGGCCGGTTCCCCGGCGACGGGCTCGGCGGCCCGTGCCGCGCGCTGGACGAGGGGCTCGGCGGCGGATTCATCCGGGAGGCGGTCGGTCACGCGGCCATCCTGCCGTATGCGCCCGCGCTCCCGGAGGGGTGCGCTTCGTCACTGTGTGGCACTGAGTGCCGCGGACCCTCCCCAAAGGTGGCACCCGGGGATATCGTGCTGCTGCCGTTCCGGTTGGGTGACCGCCGACCGCACGGGGCATCACCGGGGTGACCGCTTCGGACCGCGAGCCGCCGCAGACTTTCGGGCAGTCCTGCACGAGTCTTCGGTACACGGACGTGGAACCGGACCGGGACCAGCCCCGCCACCGTCCGGCACCGGTCGCCGAACCCCGCACACCGTCTGCCGTACCCATCACGAGGAGCCGCCTGATGTCCGACTTCGTACCCGGGCTTGAGGGAGTCGTCGCTTTCGAGACGGAGATCGCCGAACCGGACAAGGAGGGCGGCGCACTCCGCTACCGGGGCGTCGACATCGAGGACCTGGTCGGCCACGTCTCCTTCGGGAACGTCTGGGGCCTCCTCGTCGACGGCGCCTTCAACCCCGGACTGCCGCCCGCCGAGCCCTTCCCGATCCCGGTCCACTCCGGCGACATCCGCGTCGACGTGCAGTCCGCGCTCGCCATGCTCGCCCCGGTCTGGGGCCTCAAACCGCTCCTGGACATCGATGAGCGACAGGCCCGCGACGACCTCGCCCGCGCCGCCGTGATGGCCCTGTCGTACGTCGCCCAGTCGGCCCGCGGCCAGGGACTGCCCATGGTCCCGCAGAGCGAGATCGACAAGGCCCAGTCCGTCGTCGAGCGGTTCATGATCCGCTGGCGCGGCGAGCCCGACCCCAAGCACGTGGCCGCCGTCGACGCCTACTGGACCTCCGCCGCCGAGCACGGCATGAACGCCTCCACCTTCACCGCCCGCGTCATCGCCTCCACCGGCGCGGACGTCGCCGCGGCGCTGTCCGGCGCGGTGGGCGCGATGTCGGGACCGCTGCACGGCGGCGCCCCCTCCCGCGTCCTCGGCATGATCGAGGAGATCGAGCGCACCGGCGACGCCGAGGCCTTCGTCAAGCGGGCCCTCGACAAGGGCGAGCGCCTGATGGGCTTCGGCCACCGCGTCTACCGCGCCGAGGACCCCCGCGCCCGCGTCCTGCGCCGCACCGCGCGCGAACTCGGCGCCCCCCGCTTCGAGATCGCCGAGGCCCTGGAGAAGGCCGCCCTCGCCGAGCTGCACGCCCGCCGCCCCGACCGGGTGCTGGCCACCAACGTCGAGTTCTGGGCGGCCATCGTCCTGGACTTCGCCGAGGTGCCGGCGCACATGTTCACCTCGATGTTCACGTGCGCCCGCACCGCGGGCTGGTCGGCGCACATCCTGGAGCAGAAGCGCACCGGCCGGCTCGTCCGCCCGTCGGCGCGCTACGTGGGCCCCGGCTCGCGCGGCCCCCAGGAGATCGCCGGCTACGGGGACATCGCGTCCTGACCCGGGCCGCGTACGCCGGCCGCCGTCACGCGGGCACGAGCAGCTCCGCGTGGTGGCGGGCGGCGACCAGCGGATGCGCCCGGAGCTTGCCCTTCAGCTCGTTGCGCCCGTACTCCGCGAAGAGCGGGTTGGCCGGGTCGCTCGTGACGCCCGGCGCGGCGGCCGCGTGCGGGAACGGCAGCGGCTCCACCCGCGCGTCCAGCCGCGGGTTGTAGAAGAACGGCACCGAGAACCGCTCGGTGGCCCCGGGCGGGCTCACCACCCGGTGGTTCGTCGCCACCAGGTACCCGTTCGTCGCCACCTCCAGCAGCTCCCCGAGGTTCACGACGAACGCCCCCGGGATCGGCGGCACGTCGTGGAACAGCCCGTCCCCGCGCTGCACCTGGAGCCCGCCCACCTCGTCCTGGAGCAGCAGCGTCAGGAACCCGTAGTCCTTGTGCGCGCCCACCCCCTGGTCGGCGCCGTCGCCCGCGCTGCCCGGGTAGCGCACCAGCTTCAGATGCGGATGGGCCCGCTCCCCGAAGACCGGCTCGTAGAAGTCGCCTGGCGCCCCGATGGCGGTCAGCAGCTCGCGCAGGAGCCGCGCCGCGACGGAGGAGAGCCGGTCGATCCAGGCGAGCGCCGCGGTGCGCAGTTCGGGCAGCGCGGCCGGCCACTGGTTGGGGCCCTCCAGCCACCAGTAGGCGGGTTCGCCCGGCGCGGGTGCGCGGGCGGGCCGCTCGGGCCCGATGTCGAGCTGGTCGCGCCAGTCCCGGCCGCCGCCCGTCCGCTCGTCCCCGGTGCGGGTGTAGCCGCGGAAGTGCGGGGAGTTGACGTTGTCCAGGGCCAGCCGGTCGGCCTCCGGGAGGGCGAAGAACCGGCGCATGGCGCCGAGCAGGGCGGAGGTCTCGGCCTCGGTCACCCCGTGCCCGACGAGCTGGAAGAAGCCCACGTCGTGGGCGGCGCTGTGCAGCTGCGCGTGCAGCAGCGCACGGGCCTGGGGGCCGCGGCCCGCGGCCGAGAGATCGATGATCGGGAGCTGCTGGTACGACGGATTCGTCGCGGCGTTCGTCATGGGAGTGTCCGCAGGGGTCTACGGGTCCCCGGGCACCGCCGGGGGTGTGGCGGGGCCGCGGGTGCCGGGTGGGCGAGGAGAAGGAGAGGCGCGCGGTCCCGGGAGGAGAACCGGGGGACGACGCGGGGCCGGGGTCAGAAGGACCGTCGACAGCCCGTGCTCGTGACGCGGACGTAGTCCACGTGGCGGCGTCGTACGAGCGGAACCATGGGGCCAGACTACTGCGCCCGGCCCGGTCCGGACGTGACGCGCGTCACGTCCGCCCTCCGCGATGCGCGGCGCCCGTGCCCGTACACGCAGGCGACCCGCGGGCTCTGGTCCCCTCGCGCCTGGCGAGGAGGCCGGCCGGACGTACCGGCGAGCCCGCGGGTCGGGTGACTGCGTGGAAATTCGGCCGGCTGCACGCTGCGTTCACGCGCTGGTCCGGCACCGCAACTGCATGGGGTGGCGGGCCGCTAGCCCGCAGCCACCTCGCTCGTCCGGGTTTCATACATCTGCCGGATCACCTCCTTTCTCAGCGTGCGCCCAGCCTAGGAACCCGCACCGCGCGGCTCAACCGGTTTTTCGCCACGCCTGCGGTTGGGCATCGCGGGCAGGCGAGGGACCATGGAATGTGCGCGGCACGGGGCCGCCGAGGACCGGAGACGGAGATTCGCCCTACAACGATTTCGTCCGAACTTCGGGGAACGTGGTGTGGGCTGAGTCACGTTCCAGTTGAATGATGACGAGTGAGCGAACCGACGCGCCGTACGTGCGGACGCAGCCTGCAGGGGGTTCAGGTGAGTGCTTCCCGGCGTAGTGGGACCACCGACGAGCTGGGGCCCGAGGAGCCCGAGCACGACGGTTCGGATCTTCTTGCCGCGCTGCTGGACGGGATGGACGCGGCGCTGTGCGCCTTCGACGCCGACGGCGTCGTCACGCACTGGAACCGCGAGGCCGAGCGCATCCTCGGCTGGACCGCGGCCGAGGCCGTCGGCCGGCGCGGGTTCGCCGGGTGGGCCGTGCGGACCGCGGACGCGGCGGAGGTCGCGGAACGGCTGATGTCCGCGATGGAGGCCCCGGGCCGTCAGGTCCACGAGTTCGCCCTGGTCACCAAGGACGGCGGCCGGGTCCTCGTACGGACGCAGTCCGCGGCCGTCCGCGGCCCCGACGGCAAGCCCGCCGGCGTCTACTGCGCCTTCAGCGAGGTGCACACCCAGATCGACCTGGAGCGCTCCATCGCCCTGAGCGAGGCCCTCTTTGACGACGCCAGCTGGGGCGTCGTGCTCGTGGACGCCGACCTGCGGCCCGCCGTGGTCAACGCCCACGCCGCCCGGGCCCTCGGCATCGGACGCACCTCCGTCCTCGGCCGACCCCTCGGCGAACTGCTCGCCCAGGGCGTCGAGGAGCTGGAGAGCGCGCTGACGCACGTGCTCGCGGAGGGCGCCCCGCCCGCGCCCGCCGAGATGTGGGTGAGCGTGCGCACCGCGGAGGGCGAGAAGCGGCGCTGCTGGCGCAGCGGGTTCCTGCGGCTGGCCTCGCCGCTCGCCGAGGAGCCGGTCCCGCTCGGGGTCGGCTGGCTCTTCCAGGACGTCACCGAGGCCAAGCAGACGGAACAGGAGGCCGCCCAGCTGCGGTTCCGCGCCAACCAGCTGCACCGGGCCGGGCGGGCCGCCGCGGAGTGCGAGGACCCGGCCGAGGCGGCCACCGTCCATCTGGACTTCGCGCTCGCCGGGTTCGCCGACCACGCCCTCATCGACCGGGTCGCGGGCGGCCCGGTGGCCGACGGCGAGGGTCCGGTGCGGCTAGTGCGGGACGCGGCGACGCCCGCCGGGGCGCCCGGGCCGAGCCTGCCCGCCGGGAAGGCCGGCATCCCCGTCCGGTATGCGGAGAGCCATCCGGCGCTGCAGTGCGTGGAGCGCTCCGGGTCGGTGCGGGCCAGTGCGGGGACCGCAGCGCCGGAGAAGGCCCGCGACTGGGCCGTCGGCCGGCAGTGGCCCGCGGACGCCGTCCACGCCCTGTGCGCGGTGCTGCGCAGCCGGGGCCGCACGCTGGGCGTCGTCACGTTCCTGCGGGGCGCCGGGCGCAGCCAGTTCGAGCGCGCCGACGCGACATACGCGGAGGACGTGGCCGTCCGCATCGCCGCACTCCTGGACCTCGCGGACCTGCTGGACGCCCCCTAGGGCGTGTCCGCGCACGGACACGCCTGGGAGCCGTCCGGCGGCCGCTCCGTCAGTGCCGGTAGAAGATCCGGTCCCCGTACTCGCTCAGCACGCGGCCGTTCCACTCGTGGCCGCCGTCGACGTTGCCCGAGCGCAGCAGCGGGGGCTCGATGCCGCGCTCGGCCAGGGCGCCGGCCGCCGTCGCCATCACCGCCTGGAGGAGCGCGGAGGTGACCACCGTCGAGGCGGGCGCGAAGGGCGCCGGGATGGCGTCCACCGTCAGCTCGGCGTCGCCGACCGCGATCTTCGAGTCGAGCACGATGTCGCAGTGGTCCTTGAGGTACGTCCCCGAGACGTGCCGCGACTTGGTCTCGGAGGCGTAGGCGACCGACGTGACGCCGACGACCTTGAGGCCGAGGGCGCGGGCGTTCATCGCCATCTCGACGGGGAGCGCGTTGCGTCCGGACAGGGAGACGATCACCAGGAGGTCGCCGGAGCGCGCCGGGCTTGAGTCCAGGACGGCGCTCGCGAGGCCGTCGACGCGCTCCAGCGCGGAACCGAGCGTGGCGGGCATGACGTCGACGCCGACGACCCCGGGCACCGCCAGCAGGTTCATCAGGGCGAGGCCGCCCGCGCGGTAGACGACGTCCTGCGCGGCGAGCGAGGAGTGCCCGGCGCCGAAGGCGAACAGCCGGCCCCCCGCGGCGACGGTGTCGGCGACGAGCGTGCCCGCCGCGGCGACGGCGTCGGCCTCCTCGTCCCGGACCCGCTGGAGCAGGCCGATGGCGGCGTCGAAGAACTGCCCGGCCAGCTTGCTCTCGCTCATCGGCGAAGCCCCTTCGATTCGCGTCGGTGGCGGCACGACCGGTGCGGCGGCCGCCCGGGACCGGGTGACCGCCAGGCCCGGCAGGACCCCGCTCCCGTCGTGTCGCGGATCACGTTGCGGTCTGGACCAGTGCCCTGTCAATACGGCCCGCGCGCCCGGCGCCGGGGCGGGCGCGGGGCACCGGCCGGTGCGCGGTTGTCCGGGCGCGGCACGGTTGTCAGCGCGATGCGTCAGAATTGGGTCCAGGGCCAGCGCACGCGCCGGAGAGCGGTCCAGTTCCCGGCAGAGCAATCAAGGGGCACGTATGTCCGGACTGATCGACACCACGGAGATGTATCTCCGCACCATCCTGGAGCTGGAGGAGGAAGGTGTGGTCCCCATGCGCGCCCGGATCGCCGAGCGGCTCGACCAGAGCGGACCGACGGTCAGCCAGACGGTGGCGCGGATGGAGCGCGACGGCCTGGTTGCCGTGGCCAGCGACCGGCACCTGGAGCTCACCGAGGAGGGCCGGCGCCTCGCCACCCGCGTGATGCGCAAGCACCGGCTCGCGGAGTGTCTGCTCGTCGACGTGATCGGTCTGGAGTGGGAGCAGGTGCACGCCGAGGCCTGCCGCTGGGAGCACGTGATGAGCGAGGCGGTCGAGCGCCGCGTCCTGGAACTGCTGCGCCACCCCACCGAGTCCCCGTACGGGAACCCGATCCCGGGCCTGGAGGAGCTGGGCGAGAAGGACGGCGCCGACCCCTTCCTGGACGCCGGCATGGTGTCGCTGGCCGACCTGGACCCGGGCGCGGACGGCAAGACCGTCGTCGTCCGGCGGATCGGCGAGCCCATCCAGACGGACGCGCAGCTGATGTACACGCTGCGGCGCGCGGGCGTGCAGCCCGGCTCGGTCGTGAGCGTCACGGAGTCGCCCGGCGGGGTCCTGGTCGGCAGCGGCGGCGAGGCCGCGGAGCTGGAGGCGGACGTGGCCTCCCACGTGTTCGTCGCCAAGCGCTGACCTCCCCGACGCCGGTACCCGGGCCCCGGCCGGGTGTCAACTCCCGCGACCGCAGGGGCAGTTGTGGCACGGTGTGGATCCCGTCGATTTCGAGATCCAGTGCGCCGAATCGCAGCGCCGCGACGGTTTGCGTGCGACGCTGTCGCGTGAGGCATATGACCGAGGGGCTCTTGGCCGTCGTCCGACAGCGATGTCACGCGGGCCGGGGAGGGGGCGGGAGATGTGCCGCAGACGTGGAGAGGGCCCCGGCGCCGAGTGGCGCCGGGGCCTGTCCTCCCCTGTGCTGACCCGGAGCCCCGAGCTCCCAGGGTCATCCCCTCCGGACCCTTTTCCCCGAGCGGTCCGTTCCCCGTTGAAGATCTCCCCTCGGCAGCGGCGGTCAATCCCTGAGAGAGGTCACTCGAACGAGGGGTGTTGGCGCCCGGACCCGTATTTTCGAATCCCTATTCGATAGCGTGGGGGTGACGATCTCTCGGTGACGCGCGCTGTACGAGCGGGTGTGCGATCACGACGTGAACAGTGTGCGACGGCAGGACCCAGCAGGAGCAGCGGGACGACCAGCGGTACGAGAGTGGACCGGCGGGAGCGAGCGGTCCGAGCGAGCCAGGGGGGTGCCAGGACCTATGGTGCGGCGCATCGACGTGACCGGAGCAGGCGGCGTACGGCTCGCGGCCTGGGAGTTCGGCGACCCTCCCAAGGGTGATCCGGCGCGGGCCGCCGAGCCGGCCCGGACCGTGCCCGCGCAGGGCGGCCCCGGGCGGGCACCGGGGGAGCGCGCCGAACGCGGCCCCGGCGTGCTGTTACTGCACGGCCTGATGGGCCGTGCCTCGCACTGGGCGTCGACCGCCCGCTGGCTCTCCGAGCGGCACCGCGCCGTGGCGCTCGATCAGCGCGGCCACGGACAGAGCGACAAGCCGCCGGAGGGCTTCTACACGCGTGAGGCCTACGTCGAGGACGCCGAGGCCGCTCTCGAACAGCTGGGCCTCGCCCCGGCCGTCGTCATCGGCCACGCCATGGGAGCCCTCACCGCCTGGCAGCTCGCCGCCCGCCGCCCCGACCTGGTCTGCGGACTGGTCATCTGCGACATGCGGGCCTCGGCCCTCGGCGGTGCCTCGCAGCGGGAGTGGGAGGACTGGTTCAAGGCCTGGCCGGTTCCGTTCGCCACGCTCGCCGACGTCCGCAAGTGGTTCGGCGAGGACGACCCCTGGGTGGAGCGCCCGAACCCGGCCCGCGGGGAGTTCTACGCCGAGGTGATGTCCGAGTCGGCGGACGGCTGGCGCCCCGTCTTCGAACCGGAGCAGATGCTCAAGTCCCGGGAGACCTGGGTGTACGACGCGCACTGGGAGGAGTTGACCCAGGTGCAGTGCCCCGCCCTGGTCGTCCGCGGCCTGGACGGCGAGCTGGGCCGCGCGGAGTCCCAGGAGATGGTCCGCGTCCTGCCCCGCGGCCAGTACGCGGAGGTCGCCGACGCCGGGCACCTCGTGCACTACGACCAGCCGGACGCCTGGCGCGCCGCGATCGAGCCGTTCATGGACAGCGTCCTGACCAAGTGAGCGCCCCCGGGGAACGATTGCGCCCCCGGGCGCACAGCCTCCCCGGCTGACCTCACGCCCGCCGTCCGGCGCCGCGCCTGCCGTCCGGCGTCACGCCTGCCGTCCGGCGTCACGCCTGCCGTCCGGCATCCCGCCTGCCGTCCGGTACCACGTCCCTGGTCGGCACCGCGCCTGCCGCTTCGGCATCACGCCTGCCAGTTCGGCATCACGCCCGCCGTCCGGTGCCACGCCCGCGGTCGGCATCACGCAAGCCGGTCCGGCACCCCGCAAGCCGGCCCGGCACCCCGGCGGCCCTCGCACCCGGCGGCCCCGGGGGCGGGACCCACCGCCGTCCCGCCCGCCCGTGGGCTCAGCCCTTGCTCACCGCCGTCAGGATCTCCGGCAGCCGCCGTGCGATGCGCGGTGCCGCCAGGCGCAGGCCGAGCAGCGTGATCAGCGTCCCGTACCCCGCGCCCACCGGCAGCAGCAGCCACGTCCACGCGTCGGCGTCCGCCGCCACGTTCAGCCAGATCGTCAGGGCGATGACCGGGGCGCACAGCAGCGCGGCGGCGACCATCCCGCCGAAGATCGAGATCCAGGCCAGCCCCGCCTGGCCCGGGGCCACGTTCTTGTAGCCCTCCTGCGGGATCGAGTAGGGGAAGCGGGCCGACGACCAGGCACCGGTCGCCAGCATCGACCCGAGCAGCGCGAAGGACAGCCCGAGCACCTCCGGCAGCCGGGGCCAGTCGCCGAGCATCGCGGTCGTCAGGACGGTCACGAGGGTCGCGTAGGGCAGCGTGATCACCAGCAGCGCCAGCGCCCGCCCCCGCAGCTCCGCGTACGCGTCCCGGGAGGACGAGATCGTCATCGCGACCATCCAGAACGCGGACGTGTCCTGCCCGAACTGGTTGTACATCAGGATGCCGAGCATCCCGGCCGCGAAGCACGCGAAGTACACCGAGCCGGTGCCCTGGAGGGCGTTGAACACCGGCACGATCAGCCCGATGGCGAGCGAGGTCACCCAGGCCGCCTTGGTCTTCGGGTCCCGCCACACGTAGCGCAGGCTCCGCTCCATGACCGTCCCGGTGCGCCCCGTGGGCAGCAGCCGGAGCAGCCTGTTCGTCCCGCGCTCCCGGGCGGCGGGCTCGGCCGCCTGGAGCGTCGAGCCGTCCGGCGAGGTCATCAGCCGGGTCAGGCTCCGTGACCAGAAGGCCAGCAGCCCCGCCAGTGCGGCCACGCCGAGCAGCAGCCGGGCGACCGCGACGCCGTACGACCCCTCGCTCACGGCGTCCACCGCGCCGATCGCCGAGGCGGGCGGCACCCAGGCCAGCACCTCGCCCGCCGGGTCAAGCGCGGAGAGCCCGCCCGCCGAACCGAGCCGCTGCGCGCCGAAGTTGACGAGCTGCGCGCCGACGGCGACGACCAGCCCGCTGAGCACCGCGAGGTCGCGTCCCCGGCGGCTGGTCAGCAGCCGGATGTTGGCGGCCGCGACGGTCCGTGCGAGGGCCACGCAGACGAGCAGGGCGAGCGGCACGGCCACCACCGCGGTGACCTGGGCCGCCGGGCCGTGCGCGACGGCGATCACGGAGCCGACGAGCAGGCAGAGCGTGAACAGCGGCCCGATGCCGACCAGCGAGGCCGCGAGCAGGGCCCGCACCAGGGGCCGGGGGCGCAGCGGCAGCATCACCAGCCGGGTGGGGTCGAGGGTCTCGTCGCCACTGGGGAAGAACAGCGGCATCACGGCCCAGCCGAGCGCGAGGACGGCGGTCAGCACGACGGTGACGGTGGCGGCGTGGGCGTCCCCGCGCAGGGCGATCAGGCCGATCAGCTGGAGCGCGGCGACGAGGAGCACGAGGACGGTCGAGGTGACGTACGCGGCCCGTCGTCCCGCGGACTGCCGCAGCCCGTTGCGCAGCAGCGACAGCTTGAGGCGTACGAAGACGGCGGTGACGGGGACGGCGGGCGCGCCGCCCGCCGGAGATCCCGCGGATTTTTCCGTGGAGGCGGTCGTGCTCATCGCGCGCCGCCGCCCAGCCAGTCGAGGTCGGACCCGGCGTCCCGGCCGTGCGCGCCGACGAGTTCGAGGAAGGCGTGCTGGAGCGAGGGGGCGTCACCGCGGACCTCGGCCAGCGGGCCGTGCGCACGGATCCGCCCGGCCGCCAGCACCGCCACCCAGTCGCACAGCGACTCGACGAGCTCCATGACGTGGGAGGAGAAGACGACGGTGGCGCCGGAGGCGGTGAAGCGCTCCAGGACGCCCCGGATGATCTGCGCGGACACCGGGTCGACACCCTCGAACGGCTCGTCCAGGAAGAGCACTTCGGGATTGTGCAGCAGGGCGCAGGCCAGGCCGATCTTCTTGCGCATGCCGGTCGAGTAGTCGACGACGAGCTTGTGCTGGGCGCCCGCGAGGTCCAGGACGTCCAGCAGCTGGGTGGCCCGCTTGTCCACCTCGGCGCCGGGCAGCCCGCGCAACCGGCCGGTGTAGGCCAGGAGTTCGCGCCCCGAGAGGCGCTCGAAGAGCCTGAGTCCCTCGGGCAGCACCCCGATCCGGGCCTTCACCTCCACCGGGTCGCGCCACACGTCGTGGCCGACGACCTCGACGGTGCCCTGGTCGGGCCGGAGCAGCCCGGTCACCATCGAGAGGGTGGTGGTCTTGCCCGCCCCGTTCGGCCCGACGAGTCCGATGAACCGCCCGGCGGGCAGCTCCAGATCGATCCCGGCGACGGCGATCTGCTCCCCGAACCGCTTCCAGAGCCCCCGTACGCGTACGGCCGGCACTTGCGCCCCTGCTGCCTCGGTCATGCCAGCACCCTACGGCCGGGCGCCCCGGCGGCGAGGGGGTGTGGGCAACCCGTGATCAGCCGCGCGGGGCAGGGGACGCGTGGACGGCGGGACCCCTGGGCCGTGTCCGCGAAGTCCCGCCCGCCCCGCGGCGCCTGGCACGCACTCGCGCCGCTTCGGACACTGCCTAGCGGCGCCCGTCTCGTCCGCAGGCGTAGGCGAGCGGCGAGATGAGCTCCTCCGCGTCGGGCAGCCAGCGGTTCGCCGGGGTCGGCCGGCAGGCCCACTGCACGGCGCCCCGGGACCCGTAACGGGTGGGCGGGGCCGCCACGTAGGTGCCCTCGCCGAGTGCGACCAGGTCCAGGGAGGCGGGCGGCCAGCCGAGCTTGCGGATCAGCTCGGGGAGCTTGGCCGCGGCCCCGGGGAGGACGAAGAACTGCATGCGCCGGTCCGGCGTGCAGGTCACCGGGCCGAGCGTCAGCTCCATGCGCTCCATCCGGGCGAGGGCGAGGAACCCGGCCGTCTCGGGCACGTCGATGGCGTCGAAGGTGCGCCCGGTGGGGAGCAGGATCGACGCGGTGGGCTGCCTCGACCACATCCGGCGGGCGACGGTCGCGCTGCCCGTCGCCTGGGTCGCCCAGTCCTCGCGCGCCGGGTGTGCGCCGGGCAGGGGGCACGCGGGCTCGCCGCAGGAGCAGCGCTGGGTCCCGTCGACGGCCTCCAGCCAGGTGCCGGGGAAGACGTCCCAGTGGCGCTCCTCGGCATAGCGCACGGCGGTGTCCAGCAGCGCTTCGCCGCGCTGGACGGGGATCTGAGCGGTCTCGGTGCCTGCGATGGTCTCGTCCACGGTGAACTCAACTCCCGCACCCACCTCGGGTTACGGGCGACGCGCGCGCGGGGGAGGAGCATCGATCCCGCGTCCGGGGCGCATGGATGCACGGGCGGGGGCGCGCGCGGGCAGCGGCAGCGGGGGGTGGGTAACCACCTGTGGGGTCGGGCAATCGGCTTTACCCCGGCAATCCTCACATGCCTCGCATCTTCCGTATCTCGACGGGGCATTGATCTTCCTGGCCGGGATCCCTCGCCGGAGCCGGCCATCGAGGACACGTCAACCCGGTGCGCGGGCAGGCACCGCAGCAGGGCGACGAGCCGAAGGGGCACCCCGGAGGCGAGCGGACGACCAGGGCCCTTTCCGGGCCCGCGGTCTCCCGTTCGTCTTCGACCCGGGCGTCCCGGCGGGGGAGTTGCCGGAGAGCAGGGGGTACGCCATGGCCGCAAGGCCTCTCGTCGCGCGGCAGCCGAACGAACGACTGCAGGCGCTCATCCAGGAAGCCGGCTGCTCGAACGCCGGACTGGCCCGCCGCGTCAACATGTGCGGCGCGGAACACGGACTGGACCTGCGCTACGACAAGACGTCCGTCGCGCGCTGGCTGCGCGGCCAGCAGCCTCGGGGACGGGCGCCGGCGATCATCGCGGAGGCGCTCGGCCGCAAGCTGGGGCGCACGGTCACCATCGACGAGATCGGCATGGCCAACGGCAAGAACCTCGCGTCCGGCGTCGGTCTCCAGTTCTCGCCGACGGTGCTGGGGGCCATCGAGCAGGTCTGCGAGCTGTGGCGCAGCGACGTGGGGCGCCGGGACTTCCTGTCGGGGTCGTCCGTCGCCGCCTCCGCGCTGGTGGAGCCGAGTCGCGACTGGCTGATCTCCGCGCCGGACTCGCAGGTCGCGCGCGCGGCGGGCCCGCGCGTCGGGCTGTCGGACGTGGCGGCGGTCCGGGCGATGACCCAGGCGCTCGTGCAGCTTGACCACCAGTACGGCAGCGGCCACGTACGGCCCGTCGTCGTGCACTACCTGAACAGCGTGGTCTCCGGGCTGCTCGCGGGCTCCTACCGGGAGGCGGTCGGACGCGAGCTGTTCGCCGCCGTCTCGCGGCTGACCGAACTCGCCGGGTACATGGCGGTGGACACCGGGCAGCCGGGGCTCGCGCAGCGGTACTACATCCAGGCGCTGCGGCTCGCCCAGGCGGCGGGCGACCGCGGGTACGGCGGCTACGTGCTGGCCGCGTCCATGAGCCACCTGGCCGCGCAGCTCGGGAACCCGCGCGAGATCGCGCAGTTGGCGCGCGCCGCCCAGGAGGGCGCCCGCGGCCGGGTGACCCCGCGCGCGGAGTCGATGTTCCACGCCGCCGAGGCGCGCGGGCACGCGCTCATGGGCGACGCGCGGGCCGCCCAGCTGGCGTCGGGGCGGGCGGTCACCGCCCTGGAGTCGGCGGACGCGGCCTCCGGGGACGACCCGACGTGGATCGCGCACTTCGACGAGGCCTACCTGGCCGACGAACTGGCGCACTGCCACCGGGACCTGGGCCAGGCCGAGGCGGCGGCGCGGTGCGCCGAGGAGTCCCTCGCCGGGCACCCGGAGTCGCGGGCGCGGCGCCGGGCGATCGGGTTCGTGCTGCTGGCCACCGCGCAGGTGCAGCAGCGCGAGATCGAGCAGGCCTGCCACACCGGCATGCGCGCCGTCGAGCTCCTCGGCACCCTGCGGTCCAACCGCGGGGCGGAGTACCTGGAGGACTTCCAGCAGCGGCTGGAGCCGTACCGGGACGAGCCCGTGGTAAGGGAGTTCGGGGCCCGGATGGACCTTCAGGCGGCGGCCTGAGCGGGCGGGGGCCGGCGCGTGTGGAGGACCGGCGCGCACCCGGTGAACGTACGGGGTGCGAGGGCGTGAACAGGCGGGAAACCGGGATGCGCGCGCCGGAAGGAGGCGTGTAGGGCGCGCCGCGGGGCGGTTCGGGGGTCCCGTCCGCCGGGGTGGGGGGCCGGGCCATGTGCTGCGTGGCACCGGGTCGGCGTAACCCGGTAGCGTGAGCCGACGATTCCGAAGGTCCCCCATTCGTAGGAGTCCCGGTGACGCAGAGTGGACAGGGCGATCAGCCCTCGGCGCGGCCCGCGCGCGAAGGCATCGTGCTGCCCTCCGACGGCGGTGAACCTCTTCTTCCGGGCACGACGGGCGACCGTACGGCCCCCGCCGGCGGTCAGGCCTGGAACCGGTCGTGGGGGCCCGAGGCCCCGGCGGAGCAGGGTCCCGGCCCGGGCGCGGCCCCGGACGGCGGGCACGGACAGCCGCCCGGCCACGGCTGGGGGGCACCCCGGTCCGGGGCGGACGGCGCCGTCTCCTCGCCCCCGGCATGGGGTGCCTCAGAGCCGTCCCCGCCCGCCCAGGACTGGGGCGGCTCCACCGGCGGCTCCGGGAACTGGCAGGCGTCCGGTACGGGCGGCCAGGGCTGGAACGAGCCGCACGCGGCGCAGGGCGGCTACGAGCCGGGCGCGTCCCGGGGCCGGCACGCGTCGGCCTCCGGGCAGGGCTGGGACGGCGCTCCCGCCCAGCCGCAGCCGCTGCCGCCCGAGGGCGCGCGGCCGGACGACCCCTACGGCACCGGCGCCCACGCGCCCGGGCACGGGCCCGGCGGTTACGGGGCGCCGCTGCCCCCGCAGGCCCCCGACGGCCGTCACGCGCCCTCGCACCGCGCCGGGGCCGCCTCGCCGCTGCCGCCGGCCGACGAGGGCGCCACCCAGTACCTGCCGCCCGTCCCGCCCGCGGCGGCGCACCCCGACGAGGGCGCGACCCAGTACCTGCCGCCCGTCCCGGCGGCGCCGGACGAGGGCGCCACCCAGTTCCTGCCTCCGGTGGGCTCCGGTCCGGGCCCCGCGGGCCCCGGCGCGCTGCCGCCGGAGATGCCCGCCGACGCGACGCGCTACCTGGGCCGTGCGCCCCGGGGCGGGACCGGCCCGGGGCCGTCCGCCGCCGACCCCGACGCGCAGGCCACCCAGTACATCGCCCCGGTGCCCGCGGAACCGGCCGCGGCGCCCTACGGGACACCGCAGGGGGGTTCGGAGGAGCGCACGCCTCCCGCGGAGTTCGACAACCTCTTCCGCAGCGAGGCGGAGGGCCCCGCGTCCACGCAGCAGCTGCCCCGTGTCGATCCGCGCCACCCGCAGCGGTCGGGCCCCGGTGCCCCGGGCGGCCGGGCCGCCGCGCGGCGCGGTGCCGCCGACGACGGGGGCGGGCGCCGGCGCACCGGTTCGCGCGTCCCGCTGATCGTCGCCGTCGGCCTCGGCATCGCCGTCCTCGGTGTCGGGGCGGGCGCCCTGCTCAGCACCGGTTCGGACGGCGACGGCGGCACCGACGGGAAGCCCGTCTCGGCGGCGGCGTCCACCGGGTCGCAGTCGGCCTCCCCGTCCGCCGACCCGGCGAAGGAGCAGGCCGTCGCGCTCGACAAGCTGCTGGCGGACAGCAACGACAGCCGGGCCTCCGTGATCGCGGCCGTCGGCAACGTACGGGCCTGCGACAACCTCGGCCAGGCGGCCACCGATCTGCGCGCCGCCGCCAAGCAGCGGAACGACCTCGTCACCCGGCTCTCCGGCCTGAAGGTCGACAAGCTGCCGAACAACGCGGACCTGACCACCGCGCTGACCAACGCCTGGAAGGCGTCCGCGTCCGCCGACAGCCACTACGCCGCCTGGGCCGACCAGACCGCGGGCAGGCACGGCTGCCGCAAGCACCGGGCCCGCACCACCCCGCAGTCCCAGGCCGGCGACCGCGCGAGCGTCACCGCCAGCGCGCAGAAGACCAAGGCCGCGCAGCTGTGGAACTCCATAGCGTCCACGTACGGACTGACGCAGCGTCAGCCGACCCAGCTCTGACGGACGGTGCCCGTGGGGGCGGACCCGGACTCCGGGCCCGCCCCCACGGGCGTTGCCGTCAGCGGGAGTTGGAGGCGGCGCTCTCCAGGGTCTTGGACACGTTGACGAACCCGCGCCGGGACGTGACCAGTTGGCCCCCGCGTACGACCTGGAAGGTCACGTCGGCATTGACCAGGCGCGGGAAGTCGACCACCGCGAGCAGGTCCCCGAAGCGCCAGCTCAGCGTGGGCGTGAGCCGGCCGGTGTCGACCTTCACGCCGTCGTCGAGCGCGCGCCGGATGGTGCGCGCGCTCACCTCGCCGTCGCCCAGGGACTCGACGACCTGCCGCAGGACGGTGTAGGCGATCCAGGTGGTCTGCACCCCGGCGTCCGCGGGGTCGATGCGGTTGTCGCCGAAGGCCTGTTCGCGGATGACCGCCTTCATGGCGTTCCACCGGCCGTCCTTCGACGCCGGGTACCAGCCGGTGACGTACGCGTTCTCGTACGGGCCCGACCTGCCGCCGGTGGCGTCGATCACGGTCTGGTCGACGCTGCCGAGCACGGAGGCCGTGCGCACCTTCGGGTAGTCCTCCCGGCGGTGGCGGAAGGTGTCCATGAAGGCGTCCGTGCGGTCCCCGAGCGCGGTCACCACGCATCCCCGCTCGGCGGGGTCGGAGGACGCCCGCTGGAGGGCCTGCGTGACCTGGGCCGAGTAGTCGGTGGCGTCCTCGGCGGCGCGCACGTCCGTGGCGGGGGCGTGTCCCTCGCGCTCCAGACCGGCGCCGAGGAGCAGCGGGAGCTCGTCGCCGGCGATGGTGTCGGGGCGGACGAGCGAGACCGGGCCGCAGGTGCGGCCGAGCTCCTCGCCGAGCCCGGCCAGCAGCGCGGGCTGGCCGCCGTTCACCGGGTAGGAGAGCGGGCTGCGGAACTCGTCGTCGGTCAGGCCGTACCCGCCGATGTACGGGATGCCGGCGCCCTGGAGCGGGGAGAGGAAGGAGTCGCCGTGCTGGCTGTAGGAGCCGACGACGGCCACGGCGTCCTCCTTGGCCGCGCGCCGGGCGCACTTCGCGGCGTCCACGGAGTCGTTGTGGTCGTTGCAGGTCAGGACCCTGAGCTCGCGGCCGTTGATGCCGCCCCGGGAGTTGACCCAGCGGGCGTAGGCCTGCGCCATGGCGGGCATGCCTGGCTTGTTCGTCGCCGGGGTGTCCTCGGGCGCCCAGGTCATGACGGTGATGGAGTCGCCCCCGGAACCCCCTGTGACACCGGGGACGACCCCACAGCCGACGGCGATCGACGCGCACACCGCCAGAGCACCCGCCGACAGCAGCGTGGCCTTGAGTGGGCGGGACAGTGCGGAGGGGGAGGAGCTGCGTGTGCGTCGCCTGCCGGTCATGTCCCCGCACGATTCCCTCACACGGCCAACCGGGGAGTGACCGCCGGTCAACCGGCGGTGACGCACAGGTGAACAACGGGGGGCGGTCGGAGGACCGGCACGGGGAACGTACGATCGATGACCGTGCAAGGTTCGGAGAAGTCTTCCCGTCGCGGGCACCGCTCATCCACCATGGGCGGCATGCCACTGAACGACATGCCGTGGTGGCGCTGGCGCAGCAATGTGCGCTCCGCGCTGCACATGCTCTCCGACCCCGGGTTCCAGCGGGACGTCTGGCTCGCCGGCGTGGACGGGTACGGGGACGTCACCGACGCCGTGTACCGCCTCGTCGAGGACACCTGGCTCGACAACTGGTCCGCCGAGAAGTACGTCGGCACGATCTTCCGCGACGCGCAGGAGGCGGCGCTCGTCGACTCCGCCGTGCTGCGCGTGCTGCGGATCATGCACCAGGTCGGCCCGGACGCGCCGGTCTCCGCCTACCTCGACCACCAGGCGTGGCCGGAGGCGGTCCGCGCCGCCCGTGACGCGCACGTCCTGCTGGCGACGAGCGACGGCGACGACCCCGACGTGCCGCCCCGCACGCTCGAGGTGCTCAGGATCCTGACCCGGTCCGCCTAGCGGGACGCCCGCCCGGCGCGGGCGCCATGTATGGGACCCTGGCGGGCATGAACGAGCAGTCCGTCGGCGCCGCCGCGCCCGCCGAGCAGTACGTCCTGACCCTCTCCTGCCCGGACAAGCAGGGGATCGTGCACGCCGTGTCGAGCTACCTGTTCATGACGGGCTGCAACATCGAGGACAGCCAGCAGTTCGGCGACCACGACACGGGCCTGTTCTTCATGCGGGTCCACTTCTCGGCCGAGGCGCCGGTCACGGTGGACAAGCTCCGCGCCAGCTTCACGGCGATCGGTGACGCCTTCCACATGGACTGGCAGATCCACCGCGCCGAGGACCGCATGCGGGTCGTCCTGATGGTCAGCAAGTTCGGGCACTGCCTGAACGACCTGCTGTTCCGCGCCCGGATCGGCGCGCTGCCCGTCGACATCGCCGCCGTGGTCTCCAACCACACCGACTTCGCCGAACTCGTGGCGTCGTACGACATCCCCTTCCACCACATCCCGGTGACGAGGGACACCAAGGCGGAGGCCGAGGCGCAGCTCCTGGAGCTGGTGCGCGCCGAGGACGTGGAGCTGGTCGTCCTGGCCCGCTACATGCAGGTCCTCTCGGACGACCTGTGCAAGCAGCTGAGCGGCCGGATCATCAACATCCACCACTCGTTCCTGCCGAGCTTCAAGGGCGCCAAGCCGTACCACCAGGCGCACGCCCGGGGCGTGAAGCTCATCGGCGCCACCGCGCACTACGTGACGGCGGACCTCGACGAGGGGCCGATCATCGAGCAGGAGGTCGAGCGGGTCGGCCACGACGTGACCCCCGACCAGCTCGTCGCCATCGGCCGCGACGTGGAGTGCCAGGCGCTGGCCCGCGCGGTCAAGTGGCACGCGGAGCGCCGCATCCTCCTGAACGGCCGCCGCACGGTCGTCTTCGCGTAACGCAGTCCCGCCGACCCTGGGGAAGGCGTCCGGGGGCGCCGAAGGGGAGACCTTCCTCGCTGCGGGGGAGGGCGTCGGGGCGCTGAGACGGGACCGCGCCTCACAGCGGGGCCGGTACGCGCACTGCCCTGAGCGCGGGAACGCGCCGCCCGGGGAACGGGACGCGGGCGCGCCCCGCCGGGAAGGCGCCCGCCACCGCACCCCCGGCAGGCGCCCGCTGTCACATCCGGCTGAGGGACGCCGCCGCCAGCAGGACGTCCCGGATGGCCTCGCGGTCCCCGTCCTGACCGGCGGCCGCCTCCTCCGGCGACACGTGCCCGGCGGCCAGCCGGCAGAACTCCACGCCGTCCAGGGCGACATGGGCGACCTCGAACTCGGCGGACGCGACCGCTCCCGGCGAGTCGAGCGGGATGAGCCACTCCCCGCCGCCTGACCCCTCGATCTCCAGCCGCAGGCTGCGGCCGGGCGTGCCGGCCGCGACGAGATGCCGGGGCGGCGGGGACGACAGGCCCGCGCGACGCCGCTCGGCGAGCGAGGTGGGCAGCATCCGGGCCGCCAGGTCGATCATCCGGTGCAGATGGCGCGGGGCGGGCGGCTCGTACGGGTAGTCCACCGCCTCCGCTATGTCGCCCGCGTGCACCCAGCACTCGAAGGCGCGGTCCAGCATCGAGTCCCGCAGCGGCAGTTCGAAGGCGCCGTACGGCACCGGCAGCAGCCCCGAGCCGCCGCCGGCGAACGACACCGTCCGCACCAGGTTGTGGCTCTGCTCCCGCCACGGCCCGCGCAGCGCACGGGTGGGCGGGAAGTGCGACGCGGCCCAGTACGCCTCGGTCCGCCCCGCCGGCGACCCCTCGTCGGCGCGGGTCCTGCCGAGCGGATCGTCCAGGCCCAGCGCGACGGCGACCAGCCCGTCCACGGTGAGCAGATGGGCGATCACCCCCGCGACGGTCGTACGGCGGCTCGCGGGCCCCTGCCCGTCGAACCAGCGCAGCCGCACGGGCGCGTGCCACTCGGCGCCGCCGATGTCCTGGAGCAGCGCGTCGAGCCGCGCGGTCTCGGCGTCGTACGGGGCCGCCCAGTCGGGCACCGGGATGCGCGGCGGACGCCGGTCGAGGCAGCCCTCCAGAACCCGGGTGCGCAGCGTCGGGTCGAGGTCGAGGCTCTCGGCCGGATGCAGCAGCCCGACGGCCTCGCGCAGCCGGCGGGCCTCGTCCGCGCAGGCGCCGCACTCGCCGAGGTGGTCCTCGACGGCCAGCGTCTCGTCCGCCGAGCACGCGGCGAGCGCCCAGGCGCCGAGCAGCGACTTCAGGACGGGGTGCTCCAGGACGAGCGGCGCGAGGGCCGGGTCCGGCCCGGGGAGCGGGCGTCCGGTGTCCTCGACGGAGGACCGGGGCGGCGGTATGCGCGGCGGGCGTCCGGACTCCTCCCCGGGGCCGCCGTGCTCGGTGCCCGGCCCGTCCGGGCCGCCGCCGTGACCGCCGGAGCCGTCTCCGTATTTGCCCTCGGCGTCCTCCGGTACGTCCTCCCGGTGGCCGCCGGTCTCCTCGTGCGGGCTCCCGGCGCCGAGGTCCCCGGCGCGGTCCGCGTCGCCGCTCACCGCGTGCCCCCGGGTTCGGGAGGCGTCCCGGAGGGGCCGTCGTGGGCGGTGGACAGCAGCTGGAGGCCGAGGCGGAGCCGGCGGCGCGCCTCGTCCTCGGTGATGCCGAGGTCCACGGCGGTCTGGCGGTAGTCCCGGCGCTGGAAGTAGGCGCGCTCCAGGGCGGCCCGCAGCGGCATGGGCATGGACGTGACGATGTAGTCCGCGCGGGCGGCCACCGAGGCGCGGCGCACCCGGCGCTCCAGCTCCTCCGCGCTGCCCCGGCCGCCGGACGCCAGCGCGGCGGTCTCGGTGGCGCGCAGGCGCTGCACGGCGAGCCGGTGGGTCAGCGTGGCGACCCAGGAACGCAGCGGGCCCTGCTTGGGGTCGTACGCGTCGGGGTTCTCCCAGACGTGGACGAACACCTCGCGGGTGATGCGGTCGGCCGCGTCCTCGTCCCCCAGTACGCGGTGGGCGAGGCCGTGCACGAGCGAGGCGAACCGGTCGTACAGCTCGCCGAGCGCCGCCGCCTCCCCGCGGGCGAGCCGCTGCTGCATCTTGCGGTCCCAGCGGGGCGGTGCGTCCTTCTTCGCCATACGGCCCCTCACCCCTGCCCGTCCCGAGTGCCTGTCCGCTGTCCAGCCTGTGTGCGTCGCTGTCTCGAATGTAGTCGGCACGTCCGACAGCGCACGCCCCTTTGCGGCAATGTGCGCCCCTTGACGAGCGGCGGATGGTAGTGAACCGCCGCCGCCGCGGCGCCTACCCGTCCCCACCCCGATCACCCCTGATCGGGGCAGATCGGCCATGACTTTTTTGGCTCGACAGGGGCGGGCTTTCGGTCGCGTGCAGGTGTTTCATGGAAACGACTGCCGGGCAGCCGCGCAGGAGAACCGAGGGAGCGTATTCCGTTTCCGGAGGGCGACGAGAGGCGTGGCGTGACGCTCAAGGTGACCGACGGGGAGCGAGGCGACTGGGCCGTGCTCCAAGTGGCGGGCGAGATGGATCTGGTGACGTCGCCGGTGGTCCGCCAGCGGGTGCACGACGCGGTGGCGGACGGCCGCCACAGTCTCGTCCTCGACCTGTCCGAGGTCTTCTTCTGCGATTCCAGCGGGGTCGGCGTGCTCATCGCGACCCGTCGGCTCATCCGCTCCTGCCAGGGGCGTCTGCGGCTGATACTGCCCGCCGAGGGCGCCGAGGACGGCTCGCACGTCAACCGGGTGCTCGCCGCACTCGGGGTGCGCCGTCTGTTCGACGTCTTCCCGGATCTCGACACCGCCCTCGACGAGGAATCCCGCCCCCTGTCCGCGTGACGTAGGTCACAGCGGAGGCGTCGCGGTGCCACACGGTTGTCCCGGAATTCGCGCGGTCTTGGTACAAGCGACGTTTTCCGGCTCCCCCGGGGCCTCCGGCGTCGTACGCTCCCTGCCAGATGAACCCGCAGTCCGGCTGAGAGTCCGGCTGAGATGTAAGGCGGTCCGAACACCATGGTCAGCACCGAGTACGAGCGGAGGATCGCCGCCCGGTTCGCCACCTTCGACCAGGACGGCAACGGCTACATCGACCGGGAGGACTTCAACGCGGCGGCGAAATCGGTCCTCGCCCAGTTCGGTACGGCGGCCCGGTCGGACAAGGGCCAGGCCCTCTACAGCGGGGCCGAGGCCTTCTGGCAGGGCATGGCGGGCATAGCGGACCGGGACGGCGACCAGCGCATCACGCGCGAGGAGTTCGTCAACGGCGCGGTCAAGCGGCTGCGCGACAACCCCGACCGCTTCGCCGAGATCGCCCGCCCCTTCCTGCACGCGGCGCTCGCCGTCGCGGACACCGACGGGGACGGAGCGGCCACGGTCGAGGAGACCGCGCGTGTCCTGCGGGCGCTCGGCGCGAGCGAGGAGGTCGCCGCCTACGCGGCCGGCGCCCTCGACACCGACGCCGACGGCCGTATCGGCGAGACGGAGGTCGTCACCGCGTTCGCCCGCTACTTCACGGTGCCCGAGTGAGGTCCACGGCGGGCGCGTACGGGGAGCTCACGCCGAGAACCGCTCCCTGAGCCGGTACTTGAGCACCTTGCGCAGGGTCTCGTTGCGGGGAAGGGCGTCCACCACCTCCAGCTGCTCCGGCAGCTTGTGCACGGACAGCCCTTCCCCGCGCAGATACGCGGTCACCGCCGCCAGGGTCAACTCCGGTGCCTCCGGCGGCTGTTCGACCACCGCGCAGACCCGTTCGCCGCGCTCCGCGTCGGGCAGGCCGATCACCGCGACGTCGCCGACGCCGGGATGCCTGTGCAGCAGGTCCTCGATCTCCCGGGCCGAGATGTTCTCGCCCTTGCGGATGATCACGTCCTTGAGGCGGCCGGTCAGCACCAGGTGACCGCTGCCCGTCAGCCGTCCCAGGTCGCCGGTGCGCAGGAACCCCTCCTCGTCGAAGGCCGCCGCGGTCTGCGCCGGGTCCAGATACCCCTGGCAGACGGCCTCGCCGCGCAGCCGCACCTCCCCGTCCACGATCCGGATCCGCATGCCCTCGGGGGGCCGTCCCTCCGTCGTCGCCAGGTTCTCGGCCGTGTCGTCGGGCGAGCCCATGGTGATCATCGGCACCTCGGTCATCCCGTACCCATGGGTGAGCTGGACGCCCATCTCGCGGACGACGGCGTGGTAGATCTCGGGCGGCTTCGGCGCCCCGCCGCCCGCCAGAAGCCGCAGCGTCGGGATCACCTTCCGCCCCGGCCGCCCGCGCTGCTCGGCGAGGAACATCGAGTAGAACGCCGTGGACCCGCCGGCCACCGTCACCCCGTGCCGCCGGTACTCCGCCAGGGCGCCGGGCAGCGCGAAGTGCTCGAACATCACCGCCGGGAAGCCGTAGAGCAGCAGCATCACCGTGTAGTCGGGCCCGGCGATGTGCGCGTACGGGAAGGCCATCGAGCCCACGTCCCGATCCGTCAGGCGCAGGGCGTGCGCCAGGCAGGAGCCGCCCGCGATCAGTGAACGGTCGGTGTGCAGCACGCCCTTGGGGTCGGAGGTGGTGCCCGAGGTCCAGTAGATCCAGCGAACGGAGGTGCCGTCGGCGGGCGGGGCGGGCAGCACGGACGGATCGCCGTCCGGCAGGGCGTCGTACGCCTCGAAGACGCCCTTCGCGCCCAGTGCGTGCGCCATCGCGGTGTGGTCGAAGCCGCGCCACACCCCGGGGACGGCGAAGAACTCCGCCTTGGACTCGCGCAGGGCGAAGCCGACCTCGCGGTCCCGGTAGAACGGGATCACCGGCGACTGGACGGCGCCGAGCCGGGCCAGCGCGAAGGACAGCAGCGCGGTCTCGATCCGCGTGGGCAACTGCCAGGCGACCACCGTGCCGGGGCGTACGCCCATGCCGTACAGGCCCGCCGCGACCCGCTCCGCGCGCCCGTGCAGCTCGCCGAAGGTCAGGGTGCGGTCGCCTTGGAGCAGGACCGGACGGTCGGGGGTCAGCGCGGCGCGGCGGCGCACCAGTTCCCAGAGGGTGGGCGACGCGGCGAGTGCGTGTGCGGTGTCGTTCACGGCGATCCCCTCGCTGCCGGCGGCGCCCCGGCCCGTGGCTCCGGAGGCGCGGCGGACCTTAACTGACGGACAGTCAGATAGTGCGCAGAGCGTAGGGCGCACCGCCTTGTCGGTCCAGGGGTGCGGGGCTAGCCTGACATCTGACGGGTCATCAGATCCGTCGGCGGACGTGCACCCCACGGTGGAGGGGACTCATGACGGAACTGCCGCGGATCGTCAGCGTCGACGACCACGTGATCGAGCCCGCGCACCTCTTCGAGACCTGGCTGCCGCAGAAGTACCGGGACCGTGGACCCAAGCCGCTCACCGCCGGCATCGGCGAACTCGCCTACGTGGCGGGCAGGTACCAGATCACGATGGACCCCGACGGCCCGCCGACCGACTGGTGGATCTACGAGGACCTCAAGTTCCCGTACAAGCGCAACATCGCCGCCGTCGGCTTCGACCGCGACGAGATGACGCTGGAGGGCATCACCCGCGCGGAGATGCGGCGCGGCTGCTGGGACCCGGCCGAGCGCCTCAGGGACATGGACCTCAACCACGTCGAGGCCAGCCTCTGCTTCCCTACCTTCCCCCGCTTCTGTGGGCAGACCTTCGCCGAGGCGCACGACAAGGAGGTCGCCCTGGCCTGCGTGCGCGCCTACAACGACTGGATGGTCGAGGAGTGGTGCGGCGACAGCGGCGGCCGGCTGATCCCGCTGTGCCTGATCCCGCTCTGGGACATCGACCTGGCCGTCGCCGAGATCCGGCACAACGCCGCCCGGGGCGTCAAGGCCGTGACCTTCTCCGAGATCCCCACCCACCTGGGGCTCCCCTCGATCCACTCCGGCTACTGGGACCCCTTCTTCGCGGTCTGCCAGGAGACCGGCACCGTCGTGAACATGCACATCGGGTCCAGCTCCCAGATGCCCGCCGCGTCCCCGGACGCGCCGCCCGCGGTGCAGGCATCGCTCAGCTTCAACAACGCCATGGCCTCGATGATGGACTTCCTCTTCTCCGGCGTGCTCGTGAAGTTCCCCCGGCTCAAACTCGCCTACTCGGAAGGGCAGATGGGCTGGATCCCGTACGCCCTGGAGCGCGCCGACGACGTCTGGGAGGAGCACCGCGCCTGGGGCGGGGTCAGGGACCTGATCCCGGAACCGCCCTCGACGTACTACTACCGGCAGATCTTCTGCTGCTTCTTCCGCGACAAGCACGGCGTGGCCTCCCTGGACACGGTCGGCCGCGACAACGCCACCTTCGAGACGGACTACCCGCACGTCGACTCGACCTTCCCGCACACCAAGGAGGTCGCCCTCGACCACGTGAAGGGCCTCGACGACGAGACCGTCCACAAGCTGATGCGCGGCAACGCGATCCGGATGCTGGACCTGGACCTCGACAGCTGATGGACCTCGCCTGCACCCCGGAGGAGGAGGACTTCCGCGCCCGGCTGCGCGCCTGGCTCCGCGAGACCCTGCCCGGCCTGCCCCCGAAGCCCTCGCCCGACGACTGGCCCGGACGGCGCGCCTACGACCTCGGCTGGCAGCGCAGGCTCTACGACGCCGGGTACGCGGGACTGCACTGGCCCGTCCACGCGGGCGGCCGGGGAGCCACCCCGACCCAGCACCTGATCTTCCTGGAGGAGACCGAGAAGGCGGGCGCCCCCTACGTGGGCGCCAACTTCGTCGGACTGCTGCACGCGGGCCCCACGATCGCCGTCGAGGGCACCGCCGAACAGCGGGCGCGCTGGCTGCCGCCCGTGCTGCGCGGCGAGGAGGTCTGGTGCCAGGGGTTCTCCGAGCCCGACGCGGGATCGGACCTGGCGGCGCTGCGCACACGCGCGCGGCGCGACGGCGACCACTACGTGGTCAGCGGGTCCAAGATCTGGACCTCGCACGCGGAGGTCGCGGACTGGTGCGAGCTGCTCGTGCGCACCGATCCGGACGCCCCGAAGCACCGGGGCATCTCATGGCTGGCCCTGCCCATGGACGCGCCGGGCGTCACGGTCCGCCCGCTGCGCACCCTCGCGGGCTCGGCCGAGTTCGCGCAGGTGTTCCTCGACGAGGTGCGCGTCCCGGTCGCCAACCGGGTCGGCGCCGAGAACGACGGCTGGCGCGTGACCATGGTGACGCTCTCCTTCGAACGCGGCACGGCCTTCGTCGGCGAGGTCGTCGCCTGCCGGCGGGTGCTGCGCGAACTCGCCCGCGCGGCCCGCGCCGACGGCCACTGGGACGACGCCGTGCTGCGCCGCCGCCTCGGCCGGCTGAACGCCGAGTTCCGGGCGCTGTGGCGGCTGACGCAGTGGAACGTCAGCGAGGCGCAGCGCACGGGCGGGGTGCCCGGCACCGGCGGGTCCGTCTTCAAGCTGCGGTACTCGCACGCGCGGCAGGAGCTGTACGACGCGGCGGCCGAGGTCCTCGGGCCCGGCGCGCTGGACCTGGGGCACGAGTGGACCCTCGACCGGCTCTCCTCGCTGTCGTACACCATCGCGGCCGGCACCTCGCAGATCCAGGCGAACATCGTGGCCGAACGCATCCTGGGCCTCCCGAAGGGACGGTGACGGCATCCCGTGCACTTCCAACTCACGGACGACCAGCAGGCGTTGCGGGCGGGTGTGCGCACGCTGCTCGAAGGGCGCTTCGGCCGGGGTGCGCTGCGCGCGGCGGTGGACGGCGGCGGCCTCGACCGCGCGCTCTGGCGCGAGCTGGGGGCGGCGGGCTTCTTCGCGCTGCGGCTGCCGGAGGCCGAGGGCGGGGTCGGCCTCGGCCTCCCGGAGGCGGTGCTGGCCTTCGAGGAGGCCGGTCGCGTGCTGCTCCCCGGGCCGCTGGTGGCGACACACCTGGCGGCCGGGACCGTGCCGGGGGCGGCCACCGGGGAGACGGTCGTGACCGCCGCGTACGGCGGCCTCGTGGAGTGGCTGGACGAGGCGGACGTCGTACGGGACCCCGGACCGCCCGGGTCACCCCCGGAGCCCCTCCGGAACGCGGAACGGCCGACGGCACCGCCCGGCTCGCCCGCCCGCCCGGTGTCCCTGATGCCCGAGGCCGTGGCCGTGCGGTCCGTCGACCCGCTGACCCCGCTGCACCGGGTGCCGGTCCCGGCGGCGCCCGATCCCCTGGTCGTCCTGCTCACCGCCGCCGAACAACTGGGCGGCGCGGCCCGCACCTGCGAGCTGGCGGTGCAACACGCCCGGGCGCGTGAGCAGTTCGGGCAGCCCATCGGGGCCTTCCAGGCGGTCAAGCACCTGTGCGCCCGGATGCTGGTCCGGGTGGAGACCGCGCGCGCGGCCGTGTACGCGGCCGCCGTGACCGCCGACCCGCCGGACATCGCCGCCGCCCGGCTGCTCGCCGACGAGGCCGCGGTGCGGGGCGCCCGGGACTGCCTCCAGGTGCACGGCGGCATGGGCTTCACCTGGGAGTCCGACGTCCACCTGCACCTGAAACGCGCCTGGATCCGCACCCGGCGTGCTGGCGACGCTACGGAGAGTGAGGAGATGCTGGCCGGGAATCTGCTGTCCGGATCGGCGTGGTGAGGCCCTGCGCAGGGCGCCCCGCGCGGGACGCTCACGGAATGTCGCGGAACGTGGCACACCGGAATCACGGAGCGTTGAGACCGGGTTGTGTCCTATGCGTGACTCGTCACGGCCTGGAGTCACAGCCGTGCTCGGGTACCTTGTGTGGGATGCGAGTGGTTCTGAGGCCGGACCATACCGGTGCTGCCCCCGAGGTGGCGCCGGACCGGGCGATGCGCGCCGCTCGCAGGGCGGGACGGACCGTCGTCCCCGCCTGTTCGACTCCCCGCTACGAGCGTCGCACAGTATGCCGTATGCGTACTCCTTCGCGCTGGAATATGCCCGAAGCGCTTGTTGGGGTGACTGTACGTCAACCATGCTGTCTCTCAAGGGAATCACGTTCCGTGACCCTGGTTCTGGCCATGCAGGCGATGGCCACGATCGTGGCCCTGGTGAGGCGCGAGGCGATGTGTCCGCCGGTTCGGATGGTGTGAGCGGTGCAGGTGCTTCAAGTGCAGCTGGAGATCCGGCCCGACCCCGCGGAGGTGGGGCGCGCCCGGAGATGGGCTCGGTCGCGGCTCGCGGTGTCCGGCATAGAGGCCGACGAGCCGCTCGCCGAGACGTTGATCCTGCTCGTCTCGGAGCTCGTCACCAACGCGGTGGTGCACACGGGCTGTCCGGCCGTGCTGCGCCTCCAGTTGCAGGGGGTTCGCGGCGAACCCTCCGGCGCCGCCGCCGGAACGGTCCGCCTGGAGGTGGCCGACTCCAGTGCCTGCCCGCCGGCCCCGCGCCACGCGCAGGGCGATGACACCAACGGCCGCGGTCTGGAGCTCGTCGACGGTCTCGCCGACCGCTGGGGCTGGAGCCCCGAAGGGGCCGGCAAGCGGATCTGGTGCGAGGTGGACCGCTGCGCCCCGGGTGTCACGAGGGCCGTCGCGTACCCGGCGTACGAGGGTTTCGCGTACGAGGCCGTGTAGCGCGCCGGCGTCCCGGTGGCGGCCCGTCGTGCGGAACGTGCATACATGCACGTCCACGGCGTCCGCCCGCGTGGTCCACGGCTGAATGCGCCGGGCAGTGCTCCCGTACGCGCTGTCACAAATGGGGTGTAGGTGATGAATCCCCGTACGGGTGTTGACGTGGCGTGTCCGTTTGATCACGCTTGTGTTCAGCGATTCGCCGCGAGGGGACGACGAGGGTTTCGGTGACGGAAGCCCTCGGCGAGTGCGGATCGCGATTCGGCGTCGACTCCTCGAGGGCCAAGTGGGAGCAGGGCGGGAACGCCGGAGCCGGATGGCGGCGCGCGGTGCCGTGCTCGGGGCGGGCAGCGCCGCGCCGCCAGCCGACATCCCCGCGCCGCCGCCGGTCGGCGTCCGCCCGCACACACACCCCCTTTCTTCCCTCCGATTCGCCGGCTACAGCACGGCCACCGGTGCCACCGGGGAGCCCGTGCCGCCGACGAAGGGTTCGGGGGTGGCCGACAGCAGGAAGCTGTAGCGCCTTTCTTGTCCACAGGCTGTGGACAACTCTTCGAGATTCCAGTTCTGGCCCTGAAGCATCCCCATCTCCACGAGGTCGAGCGCGTGCACGGGCAGCCACAGGTCCTCTATCTCGGGAGGAAATATCTCAAAGGTGAGGGTGTCGTTCGCGACCGCGGCGACATCGCGGGCGTGGAACCACTCCGGGGTGCGGACCGAAAGACCCGGGGACGGATAGCCGTACGCCTCCCGGTCGCCCGCCAGATAGACCTGGACCTGGCCGGTGCGTACGAGGACGATGTCGCCCGTCCGCACCCGGGTGCCCGCGAACTCCTCGGCGGCGTCGAGGTCCTCGGGGGTCACGGCGTGCCCGCCCGCCAGCCGGTCCTCGCCGCGCGCCCGGGCGACGTCGAGCAGCACACCCCGCGAGACGATGTGCCGCGGCTTGTCGATGCCCCCGAACGCGGCCCCGCCGTGCGCGGTGACCGTCTCCGCCGGACGGCCGTTGTAGAGCCGCCCCGAGTGCGAGACGTGGGGCAGCGCGTCCCAGTGGGTGGCCGCCTGGAGCCCCATGGTCACGACGTCGTCGCTGCACGCGACCGTGCCCGGCCCGAACAGCTCCTGGTTGATCTGCACCATCACGTGCAGCGGGTTCACCCGCCCCGGGATCATGCCGGTCTGCACCCCGTCCTGCCGCAGCGGGAGCGCGAGCGGTATCCGGCGGCCCGTGCGCACCTCCGCCGCCGCCTCCCGCACCACCTCGTCGGTGACGAGGTTCAGTGTCCCGATCTCGTCGTCGGCGCCCCAGCGGCCCCAGTTGTTCACGCGCTCGGCGAGGTCGTGGAACGCCGGATGCGGTGTCGTCGCTGACATGGGTCCTCCGCGGGGCTTGTCTCCGGGTGTCTGCCGGGTCATAAAATCTAACGGTCCGTCAGAAACCGCGGGAAGGGGCCGGGCGTGGGGAACTTCTTGGCAGGCAAGGTCGTCGCCGTGACCGGCGCGGGCCGCGGGATAGGCCGCGCCGTCGCGCTCGCCTCGGCGGCCGAGGGGGCGCGCGTCGTCGTCAACGACCACGGCGTCTCCGTCGAGGGCGCGTCCCCGACGAGCGCGGTGGCCGAGGCGGTGGTCAAGGAGATCGAGGCGGCGGGCGGCGACGCCGTCGCGGTGGCCGACGACGTCTCCACCATGGCGGGCGGCCGGCGGGTCGTCGACGCGGCCCTGACGTCGTACGGGCGTCTCGACGGAGTCGTGTGCGTGGCGGGGATCCTGCGCGAGCGGATGCTCTTCAACATGACCGAGGAGGAGTGGGACCCGGTGGTCGCCACCCACCTGAAGGGCACGTTCACCGTCTTCCGCGCCGCCTCCGCGGTGATGCGCGCCCAGGGCTCCGGGACGCTGATCGGCTTCACCAGCGGCAACCACCAGGGCTCCGTCGCCCAGGCCAACTACAGCGCGGCGAAGGGCGGGATCATCTCACTGGTGCGCAGCGCCGCCCTCGGCCTGCACAAGTACGGGGTCACGGCCAACGCGGTCGCCCCGGTCGCCCGGACCCGGATGTCGGCGAACGTCCCCATGGAACTGGCCGAGATCGGCGAGCCCGAGGACGTGGCCGCCCTCGTCGTCTACCTCCTCTCCGACCGCGCCCGCCAGGAGCGGATCACCGGGCAGGTCTACACGATCGCCGGTCCCAAGATCGCGGTCTGGGCGCAGCCGCGGGAGCTGCGGGCCGGCTACGCCGAGGGCTCCTGGACCCCCGAACGGATCGCGGACTTCCTGCCCGGGACGGTGGGCGTGGACCCGATGCCGCTGCTGGAACGGGTCGAGGCGATGGCCCGGGCCGCCGCCGCGAAGCAACGCCCGAACGCGTGAGCGGCCGTGCGGGCGGCCGACGTGAGGCGGTGACCGTGGAGTTCGGAACCGGTGCGCGGGACGAGGCGTTCCGCGCCGAGGCGCGCGCGTGGCTGGCGGAACACCTCCCGGCCGGGGCGGGCCGCCGGGAGTGGGAGCGCGAACTCGGCGCGGCCGGCTGGATCGGACTCGGCTGGAGCGAGGACGGGTACGGCAACCGGACCGCGTCGCTGACGCAACAGGTGGCCTGGGCCGAGGAGTACGCCCGCGCGGACGCTCCGGCACGCTCGGGCCACATCGGCGAGAAGCTGCTCGCCCCCACCCTCATCGCCCACGGCACACCCGAGCAGAAGGCGCGCTTCCTGCCGCCGGTCGCCCGCGGCGAGGAACTGTGGTGCCAGGGCTACAGCGAACCCGGCGCCGGTTCGGACCTCGCGGGCGTGCGCACCGCCGCCGTACGGGAGGGGGACACGTACCGCGTCACCGGCCAGAAGATCTGGACGTCCCTCGCCCACGAGGCCGACTGGTGCTTCGTCCTCGCCCGTACGCGGCCCGGTTCGGTCCGCCACCACGGACTGTCGTTCCTGCTCGTCCCCATGGACCAGCCCGGCCGCGTCGAGGTCCGGCCGATCCGCCAGCTCACCGGGACGAGCGAGTTCAACGAGGTGTTCTTCGACGGCGCGGAGGCGCGCGCCGAGCACCTCGTCGGCGCCGAGGGCGACGGCTGGCGCGTGGCGATGAGCCTGCTCGGCTTCGAGCGCGGAGTGTCGACCCTGGCCCAGCAGATCGGCTTCGCACGGGAGTTGGGCACCGTGATCCGGGCGGCCGTCGCCACCGGGGCCGCCGACGACCCCGTCGTCCGGGACCGGCTCGTGGACCAGTGGGCGCAGTTGCGCGCGATGCGCTGGAACGCCCTGCGCACACTGGGCAGCTCGGACGCCGAGGCGCCGGGAGCGCCCAGTGTGGCGAAGCTGCTGTGGGGCCGCTGGCACCAGCGGCTCGGCGAGCTGGCGATGGAGGTGCGGGGCGCCGGGGCGGCCGTGGGTCCCGCGGACTGGTCGCCCGAGGAGCCGTACCGGATCGACGAGCTCCAGCACCTGTTCCTGTTCGGCCGGGCCGACACAATCTACGGCGGCTCCGACGAGATCCAGCGCACGATCATCGCCGAGCGCGTGCTCGGCCTGCCGAAGGAACCCCGGGGATGAACCCGGGCGGAGGGGAGCCGGTGCGATGCGAGGCGTGATCTTCGACGGGAAGCGGACCCGGGTCGTGGACGATCTCGAGGTGCGCGATCCGGGACCGGGCGAGGTGCGGGTCGCGATCGCGGCGGCCGGGCTCTGCCACAGCGACCTGTCCGTGGTGGACGGCACCATCCCCTTCCCGGTCCCCGTGGTGCTGGGGCACGAGGGCGCGGGGACCGTCGAGTCGGTGGGCGCCGGTGTCACCCACGTACGGCCCGGCGACCACGTGTCGCTGTCCACGCTCGCCAACTGCGGTGCCTGCGCCCAGTGCGACCGCGGACGGCCGACCATGTGCCGTGCGGCGATCGGGATGCCGCGGCAACCGTTCACCCGGGGCGGCCGCCCGCTCCACCAGTTCGCCTCCAACTCGGCCTTCGCGGAGCGCACGGTCGTCAAGGCGGTGCAGGCGGTGCCCGTCCCCGCGGACATCCCGATGCCGTCCGCCGCGCTGATCGGGTGCGGGGTGCTGACCGGCGTCGGGGCCGTGCTGAACCGGGCGCGGGTGGAGCACGGCGACACGGTCCTCGTCATCGGCACGGGCGGCGTCGGGCTCAACGTGATCCAGGGGGCGCGGCTCGCCGGTGCCGTACGGATCGTGGCGGTGGACGCCAACCCGGCCAAGGAGACGGCGGCCCGCCGGTTCGGCGCCACGGACTTCCTCACCTCGACCCGGGGCGTGCGGGACCTCCTGCCCACGGGCGCCGACCACGCCTTCGAGTGCGTCGGCCGGGTCGAACTCGTCCGCGAGGCCGTCGACCTGCTCGACCGGCACGGCCAGGCGATCCTCCTCGGCGTCCCGCCGGCGACCGCCGAGGCGTCCTTCCTCGTCTCCTCGATGTACCTGGACAAGTCGATCCTCGGCTGCCGGTACGGTTCCTCGCGGCCCCAGCGCGACATCGCCCGGTACGCCGAGCTGTACCGGAGCGGGCGGCTGCTGCTGGACGAACTGGTGACCGCGACCTACCCGGTCGAGGACTTCGAGAAGGCGGCGGACGACGCCCACCAGGGCAGGGTCGCGCGGGCGGTGCTGACGTTCTAGCGCACGCTCCAGCGGACGTCCGGCGGGCCCCGTGAGCACGGCACGGCGGGGACGCCGTACGCGGGCCCGGGGCGGCGGTGGCCGAAGTTGTCCACAGGGCGCGGGAATTCCGTGGGCGGTGTCGGCGCGGTCGCCTAACGTCGTCGCATGAGCTATCGCGACGTCGCCTCCCGCCAGGTCCTGGCCTGGGCCGTCGTGGCCGTCGCCGCCCGCCTCCCGGTGGCCATGGCCCCGCTGGCCCTGGTCTTCCTGGTCCGCGAGCGCCCCGGGGGTTATGCCCTGGGCGCGGTCCTCGCGGCGGCCTACGTGGTCGGGGAGATCACCGGCGCACCCCTGCTCGGCACGCGGATGCGCCCGCACAGCGCCCGCCGCCAACTGGCCGCGGGCCTGGCGGCCGGAGCGCTCGGCTTCGCGGGCCTCGGCGCGTTCCCGCACGCGCACGCGGGGATACTCGCGGCGTTCGCGTTCCTCGCCGGAGCCGCGCCCGCCGCGGCCCCCGGCGGCCTGCGCACCCTGCTCACCGGCCTCGTCCCGAAGGACGCCGTCGCCCAGGCCCTGTCGACCGAGTCGATGCTGATGTCCGGCATCTGGGCGCTGTCCCCGGCCGCGGTCACCGGCCTCGCGCTGGGCGTCGCCCCCGCGGTGCCCCTCGTGCTGGCCGCCGCGCTGATGGCGGCGTCCGTCGCGGGGCTGTGGCTGCTGCCCGCGGGCTGGGAGGCCGACGCGGCGGACCGGGACGGCGTCTCGCTGCCCCGCCTGCTGGCCCGCGCCTGGCCGGTGTACGTGACGGGCGCGGCGAGCCTGTCCCTGCTCGCCCTCGCCGAACTGGTCCTGCCCGCGCTCCTGGAGCAGCGCGCCGTCGGCGTGGGCTGGTCGGGCCCGCTGCTCTCGGGGTTCGCGCTCGGGTCGGGCGTGGGCGCGTTCGTCTACGGGCTGCGGTCCTGGCCGGGGGACCTGCGGGCCCGGAGCGTGGTGCTCATGACGGGCGTCTCCGCCTGCGTGGCGCTGGTCGCGGTGCTGCCGGCCCCCGGCTGGACGGCCGCCGCCCTCGCCGTCGCGGGCGTGCTCCAGGCCGGCGCGATGCTCACCCGCAACCTGTCGCTGCGCGAGGTGCTTCCGCCGAGCGCGCTGGCCGCCGGCTACTCGGTGATGTACGCGGCGGTCGGCGCGGGATACGCGGCGACCGGCTCCCTCGCGGGTGCCCTGCTGCACTTCGTCGCTCCGTCGACCGCGATCCTGGCCGGCGTCGCGCTGACGCTGGCGCTCACCGCGGTCGGCGCGCTGGGGGAGGGCCGGAGCGGGCGCCGGGCGCCCGCGGCGACACCGTCAACCGGCGCTCGCGACACGGCCGTTGGCGTCCTTCCGGCCCCCGGTCCCGCCTCCGTTGCCGGCGCGGAAGGTGCGGCGATAGGTCGTGGGGGTGACCCCGAGGGCGGACTGTAGGTGCTGGCGCATCGACTGGGCCGTGCCGAAGCCGGCGTCCCGGGCCACCTGGTCGATCGACAGGTCGCTGGACTCCAGGAGATGGCGGGCCCGCTCCACGCGCTGCTGGGTGAGCCACTGCCCGGGGCTGATGCCGGCCTCCTCGCGGAAGCGGCGCGTGAAGGTGCGTACGGACATGTTCTCCTGCTCCGCCATGTCGCGGAGCTGGATGGGCTCGTGGAGGCGGCCGAGGGCCCAGGCGCGGGCGGCCGTGGTGGTCGCCACCTGGGGCTCGGGGACGGGTCGGTGGATGTACTGCGCCTGGCCGCCGTCCCGGTGCGGCGGCACGACGGTGCGGCGGGCCACGTCGTTGGCGACGGCGGTGCCGTGGTCGCGGCGCACGAGGTGGATGCAGAGGTCGATCCCGGCGGCGACCCCGGCTGAGGTGAGGATGTCGCCGTCGTCGATGAACAGGACGTCCGCGTCCACCTTGATCCTCGGGAAGAGCCGCTGGAAGTGCTCGGCTGAGGCCCAGTGCGTGGTGGCGGCGCGGCCGTCGAGCAGGCCCGCGGCGGCCAGCACGTATCCGCCGGTGCAGATGGAGACGAGCCGGGTGCCCGGCCGGACGTGGGCCAGCGCTGCGGCCAGTTCGGGCGTCAGGACGCCCTCCTCGTGGACCGGGCCCAGCTCGTAGGAGGCGGGGATCACGACGGTGTCGGCGGTGGCCAGCGCCTCCGGCCCGTTCTCCACGAGTACGGCGAAGTCGGCGTCCGTCTCCACGGGCCCGGGCGCGCGGACCGAGCAGGTGACGACCTCGTACAGCGCGCGTCCCTCGGCGTCCCTGGCCCGCCCGAAGATCCGCTGGGGGATGCCCAGTTCGAAGGGCAGCAGCCCGTCCAGCGCGAGGACGACGACCCGGTGCCGCCGCGCCGGGGCCCGCTCCTCGAGGTCCGCCGGGGAGGTCCCGGACGCCCTGGCCGGATCCTGGTGCCGACGGGGTCCCGCGGAGGCGTCCGCCTGCGCGGTGGCGGTCCCCGGGGCCGCGGCACCGTCCGGGGCCGCCGCCGTGGCCGGAGCCGCGGGGGTGCCGTCCGTGGCGCCGGGCGGGCTCGGGGCGGCCGGCGTCGTGGCGGGTGCGCTGTCCCGGTGGCCGGGACGGATGAGAGCCATGGCCCGATCCTAGCGAACGCTGTCCTTCGGGCCACTCGTTCGCCGGAAGCGCGACCCCGAAGCTCTATGACGTGACCCAGACATCCGCAGCCACCGCCGCCGCGGCGGAATCAGGAACCGCCCGCCCGCCCCGTCGTACGCGCGTCCACCGCGCGTGGTTCGTCGCCGCCGTGACCTTCGTGACGATCATCGGCGCGGCGGCCTTCCGTTCCCTGCCCGGCCTGCTCATCGACCCGCTGCACGAGGACTTCGGCTGGTCGCGCGGCACGATCGGCGCGGCGGTGTCGGTCAACCTCGCGCTGTACGGGCTGACGGCGCCGTTCGCCGCCGCGCTGATGGACCGCTTCGGCATCCGCCGGGTGGTGGCGGTCGCCCTGATGGTGATCGCGCTCGGCGCCGGGGCCACCGTGTGGATGACGGCGCCCTGGCAGCTGATGCTCTGCTGGGGCCTGCTGGTCGGCCTCGGCTCGGGGTCGATGGCGCTCGCCTTCGCGGCGACGGTCACCAACCGCTGGTTCACGAAGCGCCGGGGCCTGGTCACCGGCATCCTCACCGCCGCCTCGGCCTCGGGCCAGCTGATCTTCCTCCCGCTGCTGTCCTGGATCATCTCGGAGCACAACTGGCGACCGGCGGCCGTCACGGTCTCCCTGGCCGCCCTCGCGGTGGTCCCCTTCGTCTGGCTGCTGCTGCGGGACCACCCGGCGGACGTGGGCCTGACGCCGTACGGCGCGACGGAGTTCGCGGAGAAGCCGCCGGCGGTGCCGGGTGCGGCGCGCCGGGCGGTGACGGTGCTGTTCTCCGCCGCCCGCACGGGCCCGTTCTGGCTGCTGGCCGGCACCTTCGCGATCTGCGGCGCCTCCACCAACGGCCTGATCCAGACCCACTTCGTGCCCGCGGCCCACGACCACGGCATGCCGATCACGGCGGCGGCCTCGCTCCTCGCGGTCATCGGCGTGTTCGACGTGATCGGCACGGTCGCCTCCGGCTGGTTCACCGACCGCTTCGAACCGCGCAGGCTGCTGGCCGTGTACTACGCGCTGCGGGGTGTCTCGCTGCTGTTCCTGCCCATGCTCCTGGCGCCGAGCGTGCACCCGCCGATGATCTTCTTCATCGTCTTCTACGGCCTCGACTGGGTCGCCACGGTGCCGCCCACGCTGGCCCTGTGCCGCGAGCAGTACGGCGAGGACAGCGCGATCGTCTTCGGCTGGGTCCTCGCCTCCCACCAGGTGGGCGCCGCCCTCGTCGCCTTCCTCGGCGGTGTGGCACGGGACGCGTTCGGCTCGTACGACCTCGTCTGGCAGGCCTCCGGGGCGCTGTGCGCGGCGGCGGCGCTGATGGCACTGGTGATCCGGCGGCGCCCGGAGCGCCCGGCGGTGACACTCGCCTGAGCTCCCGCGGGGGCGGTGAGCCGTCTCGGGGACGCGGTCAGAGGAAGCGGCCGCGGTGGAAGAGCAGCGGCGGCCGGTCGCCGCCGGCCGCGCCGAGCGCGGTCACCCGCCCCACCACCACGAGGTGGTCCCCGCCCGTGTGGACCGCGTGGATCGTGCAGTCGATCCACGCGAGGGCGCCGGTGAGGCGCGGGGAGCCGGAGACGGGCGCGGCGTCGTACCCGACACCGGCGAACTTGTCCGCGCCGCTCACCGCGAAACTGCGGCACAGCTCGCCCTGGTGGGCTCCCAGGACGTTGACGCAGAAGACGCCGGCGCGGGCGATGCGGGGCCAGGTCGTCGACGTACGCCCGACCATGAAGGCGATCAGCGGCGGGTCGAGCGAGAGGGCCGAGAAGGACTGGCAGGCGAAACCGGCGGGGCCGCCCTCCCCGTCGGCGGCGGGGGCCGTCACCACGGTCACCCCGGTCGCGAAGTTCCCGAGGACCCGCCGGAACTCGGACTGGTCGAACGGCGCCCGCTCGTCGTCGCCGACCGCGCGCAACCCGGGCCGCGGCAGCGCCTCCACGGGCTCCGCGACGGTGGGTGCCCCGGCGGACCTGAGATAACGGACGGCGGCGGCCGCCATCCCTGCGTGTCCCATCACACCGTCCATTGAAGCTGACGGACCGTCAGATGGGAAGCCCCCGGCACCGGCGGTGGGAGCGTCCTGGTGGTCGGCGGTGCGCTCGGAGCGACAGGGCCCGACGCGGCAGGCTCGGCACCGGCGGCGGAGGCGTCCCCGGCGGGGCACGCGTCCGGCATCCGGCGTGGGCGTGTCCCGGTGATCGGTGGTTCGCCGGTCAGCGTCCCCGGTATCGGGGAGTCCGTCGTTCCACGAAGCTCGCCACGCCCTCCTGGGCGTCCGCCGTCGTCATGTTGATCTCCTGGGCCGCCGCCTCCGCGGCGAACGCCGTGGCTCGGTCGGCGTCGAGGGAGGCGTTGACGAGCTGCTTGGTGAGGGCGAGCGCGCGGGTCGGACCCGCGGCGATCCGCTCCGACCAGGCGCGGGCCGTCTTCTCCAGGTCGGCCGCGGGGACGACGCGGTTGACGAGCCCGAGCCGTTCGGCGTCCGGGGCGGTGAGCGCGTCGCCGAAGAACATCAGCTCCTTGGCCCGCCGCGGCCCGATCAGGCGCGGCAGGAGATAGGCACCGCCGCCGTCCGGGACGAGTCCCCGGCGTACGAACACCTCGATGAACGTGGCGGAGTCCGCAGCGAGGACCAGGTCGCAGGCGAGCGCGAGATGGGCGCCGAGACCGGCGGCGGTACCGTTCACGGCCGCGATCACCGGTTTCTCGCAGTCCAGGACGGCGGCGACGAGGCGCTGCGCGCCGAGCCGCAGGGTGCGGGCCACGTCGCCCGGCACGCGGTCGCCGCCGGCCGGCGCGCCCCGCAGATCGGCGCCGGCGCAGAACCCGCGTCCGGTGGCGGTGAGGACGACTGCGCGGACACCGGGGTCGGCGGAAGCCTCGGCGAGCAGCGCGATCACGCGTTCGCGCTGGTCCCAGGTGACGGCGTTCATCGCCTCGGGCCGGTTGAGGGTGATCCACGAGACGGCGTTGTCAGTGGCGTGCAGTACCAATGAGTCGAGGGCTTCCTCCGCGTCACCGGGTCCTCGGGGGCCTTCGGTTCCTTCGGGACCGTCGGTCCGGTGGCGCGGGGGCCGGCCGGGGGAGGAAGCGTCGGGGGAGGACGCCATGGGGGAGCTCCGTTTCGTACGACGGGTCGCGGCGGTGCTGGGGCGGTTCGCCCGAGGGCGCGCGAAAGGATGGGCGGGGGCCCGGTCGCCGGCGTGCTCAGTGGCAGACCGCCAGCGCGTCCAGGGCCACGGCGCCCTGCCCGCGCGGCAGCACCATCAGCGGGTTGATGTCCAGCTCCGCGATGTCGTCCCCCAGTTCCAGCGCCATCCGCTGCACCCGCAGGATCACCTCGACGAGGGCGTCGACGTCCACGGGAGGACCGCCGCGCACACCGTCGAGGAGCGCCCGCCCCCGCAGCTCCGTCAGCATGGTCCGCGCCTGGTCCTCGCCGAACGGCGGCACCCGCACGGCCGTGTCCCGCAGCACCTCCACGAGGACGCCGCCGAGGCCGACGGTGACGGTCGGCCCGAAGAGCGGGTCGTGCGCGACGCCGACGACCATCTCGACGCCCCGCTCGACCATCTGGCACACCAGTACACCGTCCAGCGAGATCCCCTCGTAGCGGGCGATGTCGGTCAGCTCGCGGTAGGCGTCCCTGACCTGGCTGGCGGAGGTCAGATCGACCTTCACCAGACCCAGTTCGGTCTTGTGGGCGATCTGCGCGCCGGACGCCTTCATGACGACCGGGTAGCCGACCAGGCCCGCCGCCCGCACCGACGCCGCCGCACTGGTCACCAGCTGCTCGCGCGGCACGCGTATGCCGTACGCCCGCAGCAGCTGCTTGGCCGCGTGCTCGCTCAGCTGCTGCCCCGGACGCATCAGCGCCTGCGCCTTTCGGAAGGAGGGCGAGGGTGTGCGGGGCGCCTCGTCGAAGGGCGAGCGGTACGCGGCGGCGAACCGGTGGTGCTCCAGGTGGGCGCGGACGGCGGTGACGCAGTTCGCGAACGTACGGAAGGTGGCGACCCGCGACGACCCGAGGAGCGTCTCGCGGTACGCGGCCTCCGTGCCGACCGGCGATCCCCACACCACGCACACCAGCTTGTCCGTCCGCTCCGCCGCGTCCACCAGGTCCTGGGCCAGCTTGTCGCTCATCGGCGGGAACGGCCCGGTGATGGGGCAGACCAGCACACCGACCGACGGGTCGGCGAGGATCGCGTCGATGATCTTCCGGCCGCGCGGGTCGCCGACCGGGTGGCCGCCGTTGTCGACGGGATTGGCGACGTTCAGGTACTCCGGTATCCACGTGTGGAGTTCCGCCTGCTTGGCGGCGGACAGCGTGGGCAGCGAGAGCCCGGCCGCGGTGGCGAGGTCGGCGAAGTGCGCTCCGGTGCCGCCCGAGATCGAATACACGGCGACGCCGTCGGCCCGTGGGGCCCGTGCCCGGGCCAGCAGGGCGGCGGTGTCCTGGAGTTCGTCGAGTCCGTCGACGCGGATCACGCCGTACTGCCGCATCGCCGCGTCGACCACGGCGTCCGAGCCGGTCAGCTTGCCGGTGTGTGAGGCGGCGGTGCGGGCGCCGGTCTCGGTGCGGCCCACCTTGACCGCGACGACCGGCACCCCGCGGCGGACGGCGCGGTCGGCGGCGAGCAGGAAGGAGCGGCCGTCCTTCAGCCCCTCGATGTAGCAGGCGATGGCGCCGACCTCGGGCCGCTCGGCGAAGTAGGAGATGAAGTCGGCGGTCTCCAGGTCGGCCTCGTTGCCGGTGGGCGCCCAGTGGGAGAGTCGGATGCCCAGCTCCTGGAGCGCGAAGACGGGGCGGCCCTGGTGCCCGGACTGGGTGATGAGGGCGATCGCCGGTCCTTCGAGGTCGTCGCGGAACCGCTCGAAGGCGTTGAGGTTGGTGTTCGGGCCCAGGAGCCGCAGACCGGAGCGCGAGACGGCGGCGGCGAGACGGGACTGCGCCGCCGCGCCCTCCGGTCCGGTCTCGGCGAACCCGGAGGCGAAGGCGACCGCGAACCTGACCTTGGCCTCGGTGAGTTCGTCGATCACGGAGGCGGGGTCGCCGACCAGGAGCGCGGCGAGGTCGACCTGTTCCGGCAGGTCGGCGACGGAGGAAAAGCACGGGATGCCGAAGACGGCGGGGCGGGTGGGATGCACGGGGTACAGGCGGGCGCCGACCCGCTCGGCCCACGCGAGCAGTTGCCGGGTGATCCCGGTGTTCGGCCGGCCCTCGGCGTCGGAGGCGCCGATCACGGCCACCGACTCGGGCCGGAAGAAGCGGTCCAGATCGGGTACGGCGGCGTACAGCGGCCGGCCGCTGACGTCCAGGTCGTCGACGTCGGCGGGTCTGCCGTGGACGACCGGTGAGGGTTGCTCGCCGCAGGCGATGACGCGGGCCCGGCGGGAGTCGGTGGTGAGGGTGCCGTGGGTTGATCCAAGCATCGGTCCGCCCGCTCCTGTGTGACAGCCAATTAACTGACGCTGTGTCAGATTACGCAACTGACGCCCTGTCAGGAACAGTCGTGCACGCAAAGGCTGTGCGCAGGCGGGGGACGCGGGGCGCCGGTGTGGGGCGGCGCGCACAGGGGGTCGTACCCGCCGCACGCCGGAGGGGAACCGGGCGGGGGAGAAGTGGCGCGGAGGGACCACCTCGTCGGCCGGGACGCGCCGGGGGTGGCCCTGGCGTTGGGTCGACGCACTCCCCGGAGCCGGGGCGTGACCGGCACGCCTCCCGAGGCCCGGGTGTCACCGGCACCCTTCCCGAGGCCGGGGTGTGACGGCACCCTTCCCGAGGCCCGGTGCGATCGGCACCCTTCCCGAAGCGGGGGCGTGACCGGCACCCTTTCCGAGGTCGGGGTGTGACGGCACCCTTCCCGAGGCCCGGTGCGATCGGCACCCTTCCCGGAGCGGGGGCGTGACCGGCACCCTTTCCGAGGTCGGGGCGTGACCGGCACCCTTTCCGAGGTCGGGATGTGACCGGCACCCTCCCCGGAGCCGGGGCGTGACCGGCACGCCTCCCGAGGCCCGGGTGTCACCGGCACCCTTCCCGAGGCCGGGGTGTGACGGCACCCTTCCCGGAGTCGGGGTGTGACCGGCACCCTTCCCGAGGCCGGGGTGTGACGGCACCCTTCCGGGGTGTGATCGGCGCGCCTCCCCGGGCGCGGACAAGGGCCCCGTCGCTGCCGACGGGGCCCTTGCCGGAGGCGGACGTTATCGGCGGGCGTTGCTTCGGGCTATCGCCTTGGCGATCTTCTGGGCGTCCAGGGCGAGTTCGCGGAACATCCCGCTGATGGGATTGGTGAACCCGGTGAAGTACAGGCCGGGGGCGTCCCGCGGGGAACGGGCGCCGTGGACGACCGGACGCCCGCGCTCGTCGAGCACCCCGAGGTGACCGACGAGCCCCTCCAGCGCGCGCCGGTAACCCGTGGCGGCGATGACGACGTCGGGGCCGATGCGGTCGCCGCCGGCGAGGACGACCTTGCCGTCCTCGAAGCTCTCGACGGCGCCGACGATCTCGACCCGCCCCTTGCGCACGGCGTCCAGCAGGCCGACGTCCTGGACGGGGATCGCCCCTTCCCGCACCCGCGAGTAGAGCCCGGTGTCCGGGCGGGGCAGCCCGTGCGCCGACAGGTCGGGCACGCTGACCCGGGCCAGCGGCCCCGCGAGCCGGTCGACCAGCCGGACCGGCAGCCGCCGTACGAGGATGCCGGTGAACTGGGCGGCCCAGCCCGCCGTCGAGCGCCGCACGATGTGCGGGGCCGTCCGCACCGCGAGCCGCACCCGCGACGCACCACCCTCGACGAGGTCCACGGCGATCTCCGCGCCGGTGTTGCCGATGCCGACGACCAGGACGTCGCGGCCGGCGTAGGGGCCGGCGTTGCGGTACTCGCCGGCGTGCAGGAGTTCGCCGGTGTAGGCGTCGCGGCCGGGCCAGTCGGGCAGGCGGGGCGTGTGGTTGTGGCCGGTGGCGACGACGACCGCGCTGCCGGTCAGGCGGCGGCCGCCGGTGGCGTGCAGCAGCCAGTCGTCCCCCGACCGCTCGACGCGGGAGACCTCGACCCCGGTGACGATCTCCAGTTCGTGGTGCTCGGCGTACTTCTCCAGGTAGCGCACCACGTTGTCACGTGACACCCACCGTCCGAAGGAGCGCGGCATCGCGAGCCCGGGCAGCGCGGACAGCCTGCGGGTGGTGTGCAGGTGCAGCCGGTCGTAGTGGCGCCGCCAGGAGGCTCCGACCCGGTCGGACCTCTCCAGCACGACGGCCCGCACACCCCGGCTGCGCAGCGCGTACGCCGCGGCGAGTCCACCGGGACCGCCGCCGATCACGTACACGGGGCGGTCTTCGTGGGACGGCACCGAGCGGGGTGTCGAGGAAGCTGTCGAGTCGGCCATGAGCGCGAGCGTAATCACGTCCTGACTTGATGGGTCTCGGTCAAGGCCGGAATCGGTTGCGAATTGATCACGGCTGTAGGAGGCGTGGGTGGGGCCGGTGTCGTAGGCCGTCCGGTTGTGGGGGTGGCGTGCGGAGGGGGGAGGTCGGACGGGGTCCGGGGCGCGTGTCGCCCGCCGTGTGCGGTGCCCCTTGCGCGGGCGCTCCCCGTGCGCTGAACTGACGTACCGTCAGATATCGAGGCGAAGGCGTGGGTGTCCATGGACACGATCTGGCTCACCGGTGCGCAATGGCTCGCCGTGCTGCGTATCGGACTCGGCCTGTGGTGGCTGGAGAGCTGGCGGCACAAGGACAAGAAGGGCTGGTTCGAGCGGGGGACCGGCATCGCGTGGGCGGCGGACGTCGCCTCGAAGCACCGCTGGAACGCGGTCCGCAGCGGCTTCGACGCGGTCGTCGCGCCGAGGCCGCGGACGATGGCGTACGTCGTCGTCTACGCCGAACTCGCCGTCGGTCTCGGCCTGGTCGCCGGCTTCCTCACCCCGGTCGCGCTGGCCGGCGGTCTGCTGCTCAACCTCCTCTACCTGGTCCTGATGATCCACGACTGGGCCGAGCAGGGGCAGAACGCGATGATGGCGCTCATCTCACTCGTCGCCCTCTTCGCCATGTCGTGGCAGACCTGGTCGCTGGACGACGCGCTCGGGCTGTTCCGGTGAAGGGCGGGGCGCCGGGGCGGACGGGACAGGGCGGAGCTGCGGGCGGCTCCGGCGGGGCGCGGTTCGATGTGCCGGAGGCCGACGCGTTCAGCCGCGCGTACTGGGAGGCCGCCGCCGAGGGGTGGCTCCTGCTGCGGCACTGCGCCGCCTGCGGACGTGACCACCACTACCCGCGCGAGTTCTGCCCGCACTGCTGGAGCGAGGACGTCGGCTGGCGGCAGGGGAGCGGACGCGCGACGCTCTACACCTGGTCCGTCGTGCACCGCAACGACCTCCCGCCGTTCGGCGCCCGCACGCCCTACGTGGCCGCCGTGGTCGACCTCGCGGAGGGGCCGCGGATGATGACCGAGATCGTGGAGTGCGAGGAGAGCGCGCTGCGGATCGGGATGGAGCTGGAGGTCACCTTCCGGGCGGCCGGAGCGGACCCCGCCACCGAGGTGCGGGTGCCGGTCTTCCGGCCCCGGCGGTGAGCGCTCGGCCGCTGACGGTGAACCCGGGCACTCCCGGGGTGAACGGCGGGGTCCCAGGGTGGCCGGCGGCCGGGGCGACCCGGAGGTGAGCCCGGCGCCGGTTCGGGTTTCAATGGCTGGATGGCCGACGTCGACGAGCAGTACACCACCTACCCCTACCGCGAGCTGCACGGTCACGGTCTGCGGCTGCGCGCCTGGAACGCCGCGTCCGACACCGACGCCGGCGCCTGGCTGCGCGGACTCTCCGATCCGGAGTTCCAGCGGTGGAACACACCGCTGAAGGCCGTCCGGGACATCGACGGCGCGCGGGAGTCGCTCCGGACGCGGGCCGAGAGCGCCGTGGACGGCACCGGGGTCTCCTTCTGCGTCACGGACGCGGAGAGCGGCGAGATCCTCGGGCACATCGGCGTCAACGAGATCGACCACGTCATGGGCTGCGCCCGCGTCGGGTACTGGGTGCTGCCAGAGGCACGCGGCCGCAAGGTCGCCTCGCGCGCGCTCGCGGCGGCGGCCGGTTTCGCCTTCACCGAGCTGGGAGTGCACCGCCTGGAACTGGGCCACGCGCTCGGGCACGACGCCTCCTGCCGGGTCGCTGAGCGGTGCGGGTTCCGGTACGAGGGGACGCTGCGGGACGCGATGTTCGAGGCGGGACGGCACGACGCGTACCGGGACGTCCACCTGCACGCACGGATCGCCACGGACCCGGACCCGGAACCGGGCCGGGAGCCGGAGTCGGACCCGGAGCCGGATCGGGACCCGGACCCGGATCGGGACCCGGACCCGTACCCGGAGTCGGAGCTGCGGGCGGACTGACCGGCGGTCGAACTGCTCGGCCCGTCCGGTCCAACTGGTTCAGCCAGTCCCGCCGCTCCGGCAGGTCCCGCAGGTCCCGCCGCTCCGGCAGGTCCCGCAGGTCCCGCCGGACCTGACCGCCGGGGCGCGTCCCGACCCCGGTGTCCGGCCTCCGGTGTGCGCGACGACCGGGAGTCACGGCCGACAGCCGGCTGTCACGGCCAGAGCAGTTCCTTGCGCCAGGCGTCCTCCGTACGGCGGTAGTTCAGCCGTACGTGCTGCCGGCGGGCGTCTCCCTGGAAGAACTCGGCCTCGTCGGGCCGGAGCCGGTACAGGGTCCAGGTCGGGGCGGGAGCGTCCGGTTCACGCTCGGCGTGGGCCCAGGCGGCCTCCGAGGCCCGCGCCAACTCCGCCCGCGACGGCAGGACTTCGCTCTGCCGGCCGACCAGGGCGGCGGCCAGCGCGCCGGTGGAACGGGCGTGCAGATCGGCCTGCCCCTCCTCCGGCGGCGCGAGCGTGACGGGGCCGCGCAGCCGGATCTGGCGGCCCTGTGCGGGCCAGTAGAAGCCGAGGGCGGCGTACGGGCGGGCGGCGAGCTGGCGGCCCTTGCGGCTCGTGGCGTGCGTGGCGAAGGACCAGCCGTCCGCGTCCGCGCCGTGCAGCATCACCGTGCGGACGTCGGGCAGGCCGTCCTCGTCCGCCGTGGCGAGGGACACGGTGTGCGGCTCCGTCTGCCCGGCGGCCACGGCCTCCGCGAACCACTCCTCGAACAGCGGCAGCGGCTCCCCGGGCGCGGCGTCCGGATCGAAGGCGGGCAGCTCGGTGTCCCAGACCCGCTGGGACCGCAGCAGGCGGGCGAACGCGGAGGACGTGTCGGCACTCATGCCCCGATTCTCCCGCGACGGCACCGGGACCGCCCGCGTAGGCGTCCCGTACGGCCGCGCATCCCGCCGTCGGCGTGACCGACGACGCCACGGGTGCGCGCGTACCCACGCCTTCCGCGCGGCACCGGGGCGCACGTGTCGGCGTGACCCCGGGTTGAACAGGACCGCCCGCGCAGGCCCACCGCCCGGCCTCGGTACGCCCGCCCAGGTCCTCTCGACGAGGGCCGGGACCGTCCGCGCCGGTGTTCTGCTGTGGCCCCCGGGGCCCCACCACCTACGCCGAACTCACTCTCCCCGCATGGCAGTTCAAGGGCGCGTCCGGGGGCGGCCCCCGGCCCTGGGTAGGGCTGGCCATACCCCCGGTCCGGGAGCCCGCCTCCTCGTGCCGGGGAGCGCGCGACGGCATCGTTGGACCCGGTCGAACCCCAGAGGTTCACGGCCCCGCCGCCCGGAAGGAAACCCCATGAACTCGCTGCTCTCGCCGAAGCCGGAGACGGCGTGCGCGGCGCGGGTTCCCGAAGCCGTCGAGGCCCGTACCGACGGCGTACGGAAGGCCCCGGCGGCCGTGGCGGCACCGGGTCCGCTGGCCTCCTTCGTCCGGTTCGTGGTGTGCGGCGGGGGAGTCGGACTCCTCTCCAGTGCCGCGGTGCCGCTGCTCGCCGACGGGCTGGGGTGGCTCCTGGCGAACGCGCTGGTCACCGTCGTCTCGACCCTCCTGTGCACGGAGCTGCACGCACGGTTCACCTTCGGGGCCGGCGGGCGTGCCGGATGGCGCCGGCACTGGCAGTCCGCCGGGTCGGCCACCGCCGCGTACGCCGTGACCTCGGCCGCGGTGCTCGTCCTGCACCTGGTGACGTCGGCGCCCGGCGTACAGGCCGAGCAGGCCGTCTACCTCGGCGCCTCCGGGCTCGCCGGGGCCGGCCGCTTCCTGGTGCTGCGCCTGTACGTCTTCGCCGCGCGCCCGAGCCGCCCCGCCCCGGCAGGCCCGCTCCCGGTACGCGCCGACGCGACGGTGCCGGTCCCCGGGGAGCTGCGCGCCCGCCCCCGGAGCGCGTGGGCGAGTGTGCGGACGTGCGGCGCACCGCCGGCTCACCCGCGCCCCAGGACCACCGTTCCCGCTGAGCAGAACCAGCCCCCGGTGCCGGAGGCCACCGCGAGGCGCGGCAGCCCGCCGTCGGGGCGCCGTACCTGCCTCCCCTCGCCCGCCTCCCCGCGCAGCTGCCGTACCGCCTCCACGAGCAGGAACAGGCCCCGCATCCCCGGGTGTTGGGCCGACAGCCCGCCCCCGTCGGTGTTGACGGGCAGGTCCCCGCGCAACGTCAGCCGCCCCTTCTCCACGAAGGCGCCGCCCTCGCCCTTCGCGCAGAACCCGAGGTCCTCCAGCGTCACGAGGGTCATGTAGGTGAAGGCGTCGTAGATCTCGGCGAGGTCCATCTCGTCCGGGCGCAGTCCCGCCCGCCGGAAGGCGAGCCGTCCGCTCACGGCGGCCGGGGAGACCGTGAAGTCGGCCCACTCGGACATCGTGGTGTGCGAGACGTGTTCGCCGGTGCCGAGGATCCACACCGGTGCCGTGCGGCAGTCGCGTACGTACTCCTCGGCCGCGAGCAGGACGGCCGCTCCGCCGTCGGAGCGGATGCAGCAGTGCAGCTTCGTGAAGGGGTCCGCGATCATCGGGCCCGACAGGACGTCGTCGACCGTGACGGGGTCGCGGAACATCGCCTCGGGGTTCGCGGCGGCGTTCGCCCTGGCCTGCACGGAGACCGAGGCGAGCTGTTCGAGGGTGGTGCCGTACTGGTGCATGTGGCGGCGGGCGGCCATCGCGTACTTGGCGACGAGCGTGTGGCCGTAGGGGACCTCGTACTGGAGCGGGCCCCGGGCGCCGAACGAGAGGTCGCCGGTGCGGCGGCCCGCTTTGATGTCGGCGCGGGCGGTGGAGCCGTAGACGAGCAGGACGGCGTTGGCGTGGCCCGCCGCTATGGCGTCCGCGGCGTGGGCGGCCATCACCTCCCAGGTGGAGCCGCCGACCGAGGTGGAGTCCACCCACACGGGTCTCAGGCCCAGGTACTCGGCCACCTCGACCGGGGCGAGCGTGCCGAGGCCGGCGGAGGCGAAGCCGTCGATCACCTCGCGGTCCAGCCCCGAGTCGGCGACGGCACGGCGGGCCGCCTGGGCGTGCAGCGCGTACGCGGTCGTCCCGTCCACCCGGCCGCAGTCGGCGAGTGCGGCCCCGACGACGGCGACCTTGCGTCGTCCCGAGGCGGTCGAAGGCCGGGACGACCCCGGAGTCCGTGGGGTTGGCGTCACAAATCTGACGGTACATCAGATGCGCTGCCTCCCGGGAGGGGTCGGCCGCCGGGTCCGGTGGTCCGCGCCCCTGTGCTTCCGCCGGGTACCGCCCTAACATGACGGCCCGTCAGATACGTGGCGGGGGCCGGCGCGGGGAGAGCCCTCGGCCGGTAGCCGCCCCGGGGAGGAGTCCCGCCCATGGACGCCCGCTTCACCGCCGAACAGGACGAGATCCGGCGTACGGTCCGGGAGTTGCTGCTCAAGCGCTGCGGTCCCGAGGAGCGGCGGGCCGCCGGGCTGACCCCCGCCGGGTACGAGGGCGCGTTGTGGGAGGCGCTCGCGGGCCGGCTCGGGCTGCCCGGCCTCGCCCTTCCCGAGACCTACGGCGGGGTGGGCTGCTCGATCACGGAACTCGCGCTCGCCTGCGAGGAGTCGGGGCGTTTCCTCGCCCCCTCGCCGCTGCTCTCCTCGGCCGTGCTGGCCGCCCCGCTGATCCTCGCCCTCGGCACCGCGGCCCAGCGCGCCGACCTGCTGCCCCGGATCGCGGCCGGGGAGCTGACCGCGGCCCTCGCCGTACCGGGAGCCGCGCTCGCCACCGCGCTGGGCCTGGTCGGCGACCACCGGGGAGGCTGGGCGGGCGGCGGACGGGCGGGGGGCGTCCAGGCCAGGCGCGTCGACGGGCGGTGGCGCCTGTACGGGGAGGCGGCCCAGGTGCTCGACGGGCACAGCGCCGGGCTCCTGGTGGTGCCCGCGCACACCGGAGGGTTCGCCCGGTCGCGGACCCTGCTGTTCCTCGTACGGCCCGAGGATCTGGACGGCGGACTGGTGCGCGTACGGCAGACCGCGCTGGACGTCACACGGCCGCAGGCACGCGTCGAACTGCGCGACGTGAAGGCCGAGTTGCTCGGGGACGAGGACGCCGACGTGCTCGGACCGCTCGCCGCCGCCGGGGACGGCGCAGCCGCCGTACTGGCCGCCGAGGCCGTCGGAGCCGCGGACCGCGCGCTGGAGCGCACCGTCGAGTACGTGCGGCAGCGGCACCAGTTCGGGCGGCCCATCGGCTCCTTCCAGGCGGTCAAACACCGCCTCGCGGACGTCTACGTGCGGGTCCAGGCGGCGCGGTCGGCGGCGTACTACGCGGCCCGGGCGTGCGGCACCGGAGCCGAGCGGGTGGGCGGGCTGGCGCTCGCGCAGGCGCTGGAGGCACTGCGGTCCGCCGCCTCCGAGGGCATCCAGCTGCACGGCGGCATCGGTTTCACCTGGGAGCACGAGGCGCACCTGTACTTCAAGCGCGCGACCGGCGACGCGCTGCTGTTCGGGCCGGTGCACCGGCTGCGGGCGCGGGCCGCCGACGCGGCGCGGCTGTTCGACGCGGGAGAGGTGGCGGTGTGATGACCCGGGGTGTCCGGCTGGTGCAGAAGGTGTCCTCGACCAGGACCTTCGCCCGCGTCGCGCCGCACGTGATCCCGGCCCTCGACCGCGCCGTGCACCGGATGACGCGGGGCAGGGTGCTGCCGAGCGCGCGGATGCTGCCCGGTGTCGTCCTCACCGCGCGCGGCGCGCGGAGCGGGCTGCCCCGGCGCACGCCGCTGGCCTGCATGCCGGAGGGCGGCACCGACGGCGCGCTGCCCGCCGGCTGGTTGCTCGTCGGGTCCAACTTCGGCCGTGCGGGCCACCCCGCCTGGACCGCCAACCTGCTGGCCCATCCGGACGCCGAGATCAGCTGGAAGGGGCGGGACGTGCCCGTCACGGCCCGGCTCCTGGAAGGGGAGGAGCGGGCGGCGGCCTGGCGGGCGGCACTGGAGTTCTGGCCGCCGTACGCCGCGTACCAGCGCCGGATCACCCGCGAGATCCGGCTGTTCCGCATCACGCCCCGGTGACCCCGGAACACCCGGTTGCCCCTCGGGTCCCCTGGGCGCCCGGCCCCCCCGGCCTTCCAAGGCCGTGTGAGCCCGGTGGGGCGTGTGCGGTGCCGGCTGGCCCGAATGTGCTGCCCGGGTTTGCGCGTGGGGGCGGGTCCCGGGGCAGGATCCGCCGCATGGACGCCGTGGACCAGAGGATTCTTGCCGAGCTCCAGCGGGACGGGCGGCTGACCGTGACGGAGCTGGCGGCGCGGGTGCGGCTGAGCGTCTCCCCGTGCCACCGGCGGCTGCGGGAGCTGGAGCGGTCCGGCGCCGTCAAGGGCTATCGCGCGGTCGTGGACCCCGCAGCCGTGGGGCTGACCTTCGAGGCGCTGGTCTTCGTGTCGATGCGCCAGGAGGACCGGGACACGATCGCCGGCTTCGAGGAGGCCGTCGCCGGCATCCCGCACGTGCTGGACGCGCAGCGCCTCTTCGGCGAGCCCGACTACCTCCTGCGGATCGCCACCGCCGACCTCGCGGCCTTCCGGCGGCTCTACGACGAGCGGCTCGCGACGCTGCCGGGCGTGCAGCGGCTGACCTCCACGCTGGTCATGAAGCACGTCGTCGCCGACCGCCCGCTGCCCGCGTAGGGCCGCGGAACCCGTGCGGCACCGGGCCGCCGCATCCACTGCCCGCGTAGGGCCGTGCCGCCCGTGCGGCACCGGGTCGCCGTATCCGCCGGTCCCGTACAGCGCAGCGGGCGGCAGCCCACACCGGTGGACCGCCGCCCGCATGACAGGAATTGTGTCGAGGAAAGGGAGAGGTGCTACTTCGTCGGCTTCTTGCCCGTGACGCCGAGGTGCACCAACATCGCCAGGTTCGGCTTGAGTTCAGCCTGCTTGACGCCCCACGTCTGGAAGCCCCGCTGATGCGAGGCGACCGCCGCGAGCATGGCGACGAGGGAACCCGCCATCGCCGCCGGGTTGACGTCCTTGTCGACCTTGCCCTTGGACTGGAGCTCGGTGACCGTGTCCGTAAGGGAGTTGTTCACCGAGTTCAGGATCTTCATCCGGATCTTGTAGAACCGCTTGTCGCCCTCGGCTGCACCCAGGTCGACGACACGCAGAATCGCGTCGTTCTTGCGCCAGAACTCCAGGAAACCGTCCACGAGTTCCTGCGCGGTCTGCCAGCCTGCCTTGCCGACCCAGGAGCGGCCTTCGAGCAGCCGGGTCAACCCGGCGCCCTCCGCGGCCATTTGCTCGGCGATCTCCAGGACGGCGCCTTCGACGTCCGGAAAGTACTGGTAGAAAGTCGCCGGTGACGTGCCCGCCTTCCGGGCGACATCAATGACTTTGACGTCCCGGTAGGGCGAGGAGCTGAGCATTTCGCTGAGGCAGTCGAGCAGTTTCTGCCTGGTCGCCTGCCCACGCCGTCCGGCCACACGGCCGTCGACGGTACGCACTTGTCCTGTCATGCCGTCAGCTTACCGAGGGGTGATCGGAGCGCGATTCGGCCGACTGCAAATGGGGAGTACGCCCATTTCCGGGGCCTCCGAGGGGGTGCCTCCGCCGTGCGCGGTGCGTGAGCGGCCGTTAGCTTGGCGGCATGGCCGAATCCGCGTCATCCGCCGCGTCCGCCGCTTTCGCGGAGGGCGTCCCCTGCTGGACGGACGCCCAGCTCTCCGACGTGGAGGCGGGCAAGCGCTTCTACGGTGAGCTCTTCGGGTGGACCTTCGAGGAGGCGTACAGCACCCCGCGCACCCCCCGTACCACCTCCCCACGGCGCGGCACCTCCGTCTGGGCGCACCGTGAGGGCGAGCCCGTGGCCGCCCTCACGCCCAAGCGGGACGGCCGGATGCCCACCGTCTGGACGGTGTACTTCGCCACCCCCGACGCCGCCGCGCTCGCCCGGCGGATCACGGCGGCCGGCGGACAGGTGATCACCGACGCGCTGCCCGTGGACTCCCTCGGCACGACCGTGCTCGCCGCCGACCCCGAGGGCGCCGTCTTCGGGCTCTGGCAGGCGGACTCGCACCCCGGCTTCGGCCGCCGCCACCGGCAGGGCTCCTTCTGCTGGGCCGAGCTGTACGCCAGGGACCCCTCCGGCTCCTTCTACGCGGACCTCTTCGGCACCCCCGACCAGCCCGACGTGGGCCGCACCGCCGTGTCCGACATCTTCCCGGCCGAGATGCCCCCGCACTTCCTCGTCCACTTCGGCGTCCGGGACTGCGAGGAGGCCCTGGAGACCGTCCGCCGGCTCGGCGGCCGGGTACAGGCACCCCCGTTCGACACCTCGTACGGACGGGTGGCCGTCGTCACGGACAATCAGGGGGCGTCGTTCGCGGTGATGCAGCGCTGAACCGGGCATCCGTCCGCGTTCCACCATCCGGCCGCCGCTTTGCAGAAACCGCCCGACGTGGTTTTGTCCTGAGACACCCCGATCCGCACCCGGGTTCGCAACCGGTGGCCCGGACAGGAAGAATCAGGGTGCGTGCCGCTGTGGCGGTTCGGTGGTGAGACGCTGCACGGGGCCGCGTTCATACGTGGATGACGCGGCCCGTACGGGGAGGTGGCAGGCAAGTGGTGGATCAGCTGACGCAGCACGATCCGCGGCGGATCGGGCCGTTCGAGGTGCTGGGACGGCTGGGTGCGGGCGGCATGGGGCTGGTCTATCTCGCGCGCTCGGCGTCCGGCCGGCGCGTGGCGATCAAGACGGTCAGGACGGAGCTCGCCGAGGACCAGCTGTTCCGGGTCCGCTTCACCCGCGAGGTGGAGGCGGCGCGAGCCGTGTCCGGCTTCTACACCGCCGCCGTGGTCGACGCCGACCCGCGCGCCGCGGTCCCGTGGCTGGCCACCGCGTACGTCCCCGCGCCCTCGCTCGAGGAAATAGTGAACGAGTGCGGGCCGCTGCCGGCCCAGGCGGTGCGCTGGCTGGCCGCCGGTGTCGCGGAGGCGCTGCAGTCCATCCACGGCGCCGGTCTCGTCCACCGCGACCTGAAGCCCTCGAACGTCCTCGTCGTCGAGGACGGCCCCCGCGTGATCGACTTCGGGATCGCCTCCGGCGTCTCGAACACCCGGCTGACCATGACGAACGTCGCGGTGGGCACCCCCGCGTACATGTCGCCCGAGCAGGCCAAGGACTCGCGCAGCGTCACCGGCGCCAGCGACGTCTTCTCGCTCGGCTCCATGCTCGTCTTCGCCGCCACCGGCCACGCCCCCTTCCACGGCGCGAACCCGGTTGAGACGGTCTTCATGCTCCTCCGCGAGGGCCCCGACCTCGAAGGACTCCCGGACGAGCTGCGCCCCCTCATCGAGTCCTGCATGCAGATGGACGCGACGGCCCGGCCCAACCCGGCCGACCTCCAGGCGCAGCTGGCCCCGCACCTCTTCGGCTCCGGATCGGACGACAGCGGTACGGCGTCGGCGTGGCTGCCCGAGCGGGCGGTGGGCTTGATCGAGACGCGCCGCGGCGGCCGTCCCCCCGTGCAGCCCGCCGCGTCGTCGGCCCGCAGCGGCGGCGGCCGGGGTGTCGTCACCGCACCGCCGGTGCCGCAGCACGCCCCGCCCCGGCCTGCCGCCGGCGCGCCCGACACCGGCCCGGTGCGGCTGGCCGGCGCCAAGGTGCCCATCGGTCCCGGACCCCGGGTCGCCGACGCCCGCGCCGCCGCCGTGAAGGCACCCCCTCCGGAGGCCGGCCTCGCCGCGTCCTGGTCCCGTCCGCGCCCCGGCGTCAACGGCGCCGACCCGGTGCCCGCCGTCGCACCGCCCGCCCGCGCCCCGGAGTCCCCGGCCGGCTGGCGCCCCTGGCGTTTCCGCATGTCGAACGACGTGTGGGGCACGCCCGCCGTGGCCGACGACCTCGTCTACGTCACCTCCTTCGAGGTGCACGCGCTGGACGTGGCCACCGGCAGACGCCGCTTCAAGACCCGCGACGTCGCCTGGTCGATGGCGGTCGCGGACGGCCGTATCCACGCCTCCGACGGCCCCACCCTCTTCGCCCTGGACGCCCGTGAGGGGGGCGACATCTGGCGCGTGTCCACCGACGCCTGGGTGTACTCCCTGAAGGCCGACCGCGGCACCGTCGTCACCGGCACCCGCGGCGGCGGCGTACAGGCGTGGGAGGCGGCCAACGGCCAGAAGCTGTGGGAGATCACCGGCGCCCAGACGGACTTCGAGTCCCCCGAGGCCGGACCCGCCGTCCACGACGGCACGGTCTACGTGTGGAAGGACGCGCGCCTGCGCGCCCTGGAGTCCCGCACCGGCGAGGAGCGCTGGTCGTACCCCATCGGCGACGCGGCCTCCTGCGGCGGCGTCCCCGTCCGGCTGACCCAGGCACCCGACGGATACGTGTACGTGTCCGCCGGCACCCGCGTCCTGGCCATCGACGTGACGAGCGGCCACGTCCGCTGGCACTTCGAGGCCCCCGCGGTCTTCCTCTGCCCGCCCACCTTCGCGCCCGGCCCGGCGGTGACCGGCGGCGGCGTCTACCTCGCCGACTACCTGGGCACCGTGTACGCCCTGGACGCCACAGACGGCCGCGACCGCTGGCGCATCGCGACCGAGTCCCGCGCCTCCGTCGAACCGGTCCTGGTCGCCGCCGGTCACGTCCACGTCGGCAGCGGCAAGGGCCTCTACACCCTGGACGCCGTGACCGGCACCCCGAAGTGGCGCTTCCAGGCGGGCGGCGACATCGTCGGCGCCCCCGCGGTGGCCGAGGGCCGCATCCACTTCGGCTCCACCGACCACCTCCTCTACACCCTGAAGGCCGACGACGGCCGCCTCCGCTGGAAGCTGGCCACCGGCGGCGAGATCACCGGCGCCCCGGTCGTCAGGGACGGCGTCGTCTACGCCTGCAGCAAGGACCGCTGCGTCTACGCCCTCGACGCCGAGAAGGGCACGGGCACGGCACGTACGGCGTGACACGTCCGGCGGCGCCCTCGGCGGGGGCGCGGACCGTGCCCGGCGTCCGAGGCCACGCGCGTGGCCGTCGGCGCTGCCCCCGAGGCGTCAGGAGGACGACCGGCGCCCGTCGGGTGTCACGTAGCCCGCGTCACCGCTGGTCCGGCGGTCGCCGCCACGTGGCCGTCGGCGCGTCCTCCCCCGAACCCGTGCCGCCGGGCTCCCGCGGCGGCGGCCGGTCCGGCGTCGGATCCGTCGGCCCGTAGGGCCCGTCCTGACCGGAGGTCCCGGCGGGCCCGTGCTGCCAGGTGGGCTCGGACGGTTCCCCGTGGCCGTGCTGCCAGGTGGCCTCGGACTGGTCTCCGTGGCCCTGCTGCCAGGTGGGCTCGGACCGGCCTCCATGCTGGCCGCCCGCCCCGGTGTTCCAGGCCGGGTCCGACTGCCAGGACGGCTCGGCGGGCTCCGACGGCGGCAGCGTCGCCATCCGCTCGCGACGACCGCCGCGCCCCCGCATCAGGGCCGCGCCGATCAGCAGCAGCACCCCGCCGCCCAGCGCGCCCGCGACGCCCGCCCCGAGGCCGTTGCCGTCGGAGTCGACCGTCAGCCCGGACTCGGCCTGCCCGACGCGCACCATCCACAGCACGGCGAACGCGAGCACGGCGATCCCCGCCAGCGCGACCAGCAGCCGCGAGCGGAGCAGCACTCCGACGACCGTCACCACCGCCGCGATCGCGAACGGCAGGAAGAGGGAGGTGAACAGATCCGCCCGGGCGTCGGTGACCCCGGACCCCAAGAAGAGGTCGCCCAGGCGGTAGTACCGGCCGTGACGGCCGTCGTACCAGGCGCGGAATGGGCTCCAGACGGCGGCCGCCGCTCCGAGGAGGGCGAGCACCGACCCGAGTACGTTGCGGACCATACGCGGGCCTCCTCACTGCTCTACCAACCGACGCTACGCCGCACGCCCCGCACCCGCCATGCTGTGGGGAGAAGTGGGGGACGACTCAGTCATGCGGTGTGACCGGACGCGTGCCGTGAGTAGGCTGATCACATGCATTCACGGGGGCGCACACTCAAGTTCACAGCGGTTCTGGCCATGGTCGTGCTCGCACTGACCGGCTTCTCGACGGGGCGCGGTCACGGCGGCAGCCGTCACAGCGGCGGCGGGGGCGGCGGTTGCAGCAGCTCCAGCCAGAACCACGACAGCTCGTCGTCCACCTCGGGCGGAGGCTCGTACAGCTCCGGCTCGACGACCTCGGGCTCCGGCGGCGATGACGATTACTACGACAGCGACGATGACGACGACGCGTACGGGAGCGGCAGCACCGGCAGCAGCAGCACCGGTGGCTACAACCGGCGTCCGACCCACCGCTCCACCTCCGGCAGCGGCTCCAAGGGGCCAAAGGACGGCACGGCGCGGCTGGTGAGCTGCGCGACCGAGCGGGCCCCGTACGCGACCGTCGAGGTCACCAACCCGAACTCCCGCAAGGTGACGTTCAGGGCCGACGTCACCTTCTACGACGAGAACGACCTCCCCATCCCCGTCACGCGCGGGTACGGGCGCGTCACGGTGCCCGCGAACGGCAAGGACACCGTCCGCGTGGAGGTGGGCGGTTCGGGGCTGGCCGCCTCGGTGGACCACTGCGAGGTCTCCCGGACCGCCCCGGCGGAGGACTGACGGCCCGGGACCGGAGAGGGCCCGCCCGCAGCGGCGGCCCATCCCGGACTACCGCAGCCGGAACCCGTCCGGACGGCGGGCGGCGAACAGTTCCGCCTGCCGTCGCGGCGGCTGGTTGCCGAGCGCGATGAGGTGCGGCGCCTGCGCGAACGCGTGGGCGTTCGCCGCCTCCCGCGCGCTCCACAGGGCGCGCACGGTGCCCTGCACGGCCTCGGCCGGGTAGGAGGCGATGACGGCGGCGCACCGCACGGCCGCCGCCAACGCCTCGCCGGGCGGCGTGAGTTCGGAGACCAGCCCGATCTCGTACGCCCTGCGGGCCGAGAGGCGCTCGGCGGTGCCCATGAGCGCGGTTCGGGCGGCTTCCCCGTACGGCATCCGCTGCACCATGTGGACGGACTCGTAGGCGCTGACCATGCCGTACGTCGTGTGCGGGTCGAAGAACGTCGCGGTCTCGTCCGCGACGACGAAATCGGCCTCGCCCAGCAGGTAGAAGGCGCCGCCGCAGGCCATTCCCGCGACCGCGGCGATCACCGGCTTCCACAGATCGTTCGCCTTCGGGCCCGCCGTGAGCAGCGGATCGTCCATCATGTACGGCGAGCCGGGCTGGGGAACGGCCGCGCTCCGGTCGATGCCCGTGCAGAAGGCGCGCCCGCCGGCGCCGGTGAGGACGACGGCCCGTACGGAGTCGTCGAAGCGGAAACCCCGCCAGGCGCCGGCCAGTTCGGCGGCAAGCGCGAGGTCGACGGCGTTCAGCCGCTCGGGCCGGTCGAGGGTGACGACGGCGACGCCGGTGTCCTTGTCGGTGCTGGTGCGCAGGCCGCCGCTCACGGCCGCTCCAGTACCCAGCGGGGCACGGTCGTGCCCGCGGTCCCCGACCGGTCCAGCGGGTCGGCGGGGCCGAAGACGACCTGCACCCGCGCGCCGATCCGCAGGCGCCCCGGATCGACGGAGCCGAGCGGCGCGTCGGGTCCGGTGACGAGGTTCCCGACGAGCCGGATCCGCGGCGCCTCCGCCAGCTCCACCACGATCGCGTTGTACGGCGCCTGCTCCGCGTAGCCCGGCAGCAGGGGCGGATGCGGCACGACGTAGGACCAGATCCGTCCGCGCCCGCTCATCCTGCGCCACTCGGAATCGAAGGAGTGGCAGTGCGGGCAGCAGGGGCGCGGCGGGAAGCGCAGCTCGCCGCAGTCCGGTGCGGCGCAGGCCTGGACGCGCAGTTCGCCCCGGGCGGCGTACCGCCAGAAGGGGGCGCCGTCGTCGTCGGGGACGGGGGACAGCAGGGGCATGCGGGCTCCTCAGGTCCTGAGCAGGAGGGCGGAGGTGGGGACGCCTTCGCCGGCCGTGACCAGGCAGGTGGCGGCCCCCGGGACCTGGGCGGTGCTGGTGCCGCGCAGCTGCTTCACGCCCTCGTTGATGAGGTTGAAGCCGTGCACGTACGCCTCGCTCAGGCCGCCGCCGCCGGTGTTGAGGGGCAGCCGGCCGCCGATCTCCAGCGCGCCGCCCTCGGTGAAGGCGCCGCCCTCGCCCCGCCCGCAGAAGCCGTAGCCCTCAAGCGACAGCGGGATGAGGGGGGTGAAGGCGTCGTAGATCTGGGCGACGTCGACGTCCTCGGGGGTGAGGTCGGCGTGCTTCCACAGGTGCCGGGCGGCGGTCCAGGCGGGGCCGGTCAGCGGGTCGTCGGTCCAGTAGTTGACCATGCCGTGGTGCTGGGCGGGCAGGCCCTGGGCGGCCGAGTGGACGTACACGGGCCGGTGGCGGCAGTCGCGGGCCCGCGCGGCCGACACGATCACGCAGGCCAGCGCCCCGTCGGTCTCCAGGCAGTTGTCGAACAGGCACAGGGGTTCGCTGATCCAGCGGGAGTTCATGTACATCTCGCGGGTCAGCGGGCGTTCGTACATCATGGCGGCCGGGTTCTGGTTGGCCCGGTTCCGGCAGGCGAGGGCGACGTTGAACAGGTGGTCGCGGGTGGCGCCGTACTCGTGCATGTAGCGGCGGGCCAGCACGGCGATCTCGTCGGCCGGTCTGAGCAGCCCGAAGGGCCGCGTCCACTGGGCGGGCGTGGGGAGTTGGACGTCCGTGTTGCGCCACGGCCGGGGTCCGCTGCCCCGCTTGCGTGAGCGCCAGGCGACGCCGACGGTGGCCTGGCCGGTGGCGACGGCGGCGGCGAGGTGGGCGACCGTGGCACACGAACCGCCGCCGCCGAAGCCGACCTTGCTGAAGTGGGTCAGGTCGCCGAACCCGACCGCCTTGGCGATCTCCACCTCGTCGGTCTCCTCCATGGTGTAGGAGGCCAGTCCGTCGACCTCGCTCGGTGCGATGCCGGCGTCGTCGAGGGCGGCGAGTACGGCCCGGCACGCCAGGGCCTTCTCGGATTCGGGGAGTTGCTTGGCGAAGGCCGTCTGTCCGATGCCGACGACGGCGGTGGCGTCCTTGATCCCGGCCGTGCTCCCGGGCCCGTTTCCCGACATGGGCACACCTCCGCACGCGGTCCACGACTGCTGACAGGGCGTCAGGTTACAGCTAATCTGACGGTCAGTCAGCTAGCGGTACGTCCGGTCGTCCGGTCAGGGGAGGCGTGCGATGCGCGGGGACCTGGAGTGGGGCAGCATCCCGGGGCTGGTACGGGCGGCGGCCGAGCGGTACGGCGACACCGAGGCCGTCGTGGAGGGCCGTACGCGGGTGTCGTACGCGGAGTTGGGGGCGCGCGTGGAGCGGGCCGCGGCGGCGTGCCTGGCGGGCGGGGTGCGGACCGGCGACCGGGTGGCGGTCTGGGCGCCCAACACCCTGGACTGGATCGTCTCGGCGCTCGGGGCGGTGTGCGCCGGGGCGGTGCTGGTCCCGCTGAACACCCGCTTCAAGGGGGCGGAGGCGGCGTACGTGCTGTCCCGGAGCCGGGCGAGGCTGCTGTTCGTGACGGGCACCTTCCTCGGGACGTCGTACGTGGCCTCGCTTCGGCGGGCCGCCGGCCGGGGGGAGGGAAGGGGCCCGCTGCCGGGGCTGCCCGACCTGGAGCAGGTCGTGGTGCTGGCCGACGACGCCCCCGCCGACTTCCGTACGCTCAAGGACTTCCTGGCGAGCGGGGAGGGTGTCGGGGCGGCGGAGGTGCGGGCGCGCGGTGACGCCCTCGACGGCTCCTCGCCCTCCGACATCGTCTACACGTCCGGGACGACCGGCCGGCCCAAGGGCGCGGTGATCACCCACGCCCAGACGCTGCGGGCCTACGCCGTCTGGTGCGAGCTGTCCGGCCTGCGCGAGGGCGACCGCTATCTGATCGTGAACCCGTTCTTCCACACCTTCGGCTACAAGGCGGGCATCGTCGCCTGCCTCATGCGGGGCGCGACGATGGTTCCGCAGCCCGTCTTCGACGTCGGCACCGTCCTCGCGAACGTCGCCGCGGAGCGCGTCTCGGTGCTGCCGGGGCCGCCCACCCTCCACCAGTCGCTCCTGGACCACCCGTCCCGCGACGCCCACGACCTGTCGGCGCTGCGCCTGGTGGTGACGGGCGCCGCGGTGGTCCCGCTGCGGCTGGTGGAGCGGCTGCGGACCGAGCTGGGGATCGGCACGGTCCTCACCGCGTACGGGCTCTCCGAGGCGAGCGGCATCGTCACCATGTGCCGGCGCGGCGACCCGGCGCCGGTGATCGCCTCGACGTCGGGGCGGGCCATCCCCGGCACGGAGGTACGCGTGGTGGACGCGTCCGGTGCCGTGGTCGGGCCCGGCTCACCCGGCGAGGTCCTGGTCCGCGGATTCAACGTCATGCGGGGCTACTTCGAGGACGCCGCCGCCACGGAGGCCGTCCTCACCCCGGACGGCTGGCTCCGCACGGGCGACGTCGGCGTCCTCGACCCCGACGGCAACCTCCGCATCACGGACCGCATCAAGGACATGTTCATCGTCGGCGGCTTCAACGCGTACCCGGCAGAGATCGAGCAACTCCTCGGCCTGCACCCGGACGTGGCGGACGTCGCGGTCGTCGGAGTCCCCGACGCCCGCCTCGGCGAGGTCGGCAAGGCCTACGTCGTACGCCGCCCGCACGCCACCCTCACCGCGGACGACCTGATCGCCTGGTCCCGCCGGGAAATGGCCAACTACAAGGTCCCGAGAACGGTCGAGTTCGTCCCCGCCCTCCCGCGCAACGCGAGCGGGAAGGTGCTGAAGGGGGAGTTGAGGGGGCACGGGCGAGTGGCGGATGAACACCCCTGAGGGACCCCGGCGGCCCCCTGCGCCGCTTGCGACCCGCTCCTGGGCGCGACTAGGTTCGCTTGCCGTATCGGGGAGTTCGTCGGCGTGTTCAGCGGGAACGGCCTGAGTAGGCGGCCATCAAGGGCGAGGACGCTTCCGGCCGGCCGGCCTCGGCGCGGCTGAAGACCTCCGCCACCGTGTCCGCGGAGCGAGCGACCGAACAGGGCAGACATGAGCGGCGGCAAGATGTCCGGCAGAGTGAAGGTGCTCTGTCTCGTGGTGGTGCTGGTCGTCCTCGGGGCGGGTGTCGCCCTCTGGTCGACCCGCTCCGACGGGGACGCCGTGGCGCTTCGGGCCCCGGCCGAGCCGTGCTGGAACGGGATACCGCGTCGGGCCACGCTGCAGAAGCTGCTCGGTCCCGGCACGGAACTCACCAGCGACACGGACAAGTTCAGGTTCGTCAAGGAGCACTGGCCGAGCAGTTGCAGGTACGAAGCGCTCAGTGACGAAGACGGGCGGGCGCCGGTGCTGAACGTCTCCGCCACGTGGCAGCGGGACCTTCCACCGGTCGAGGAGATCTCCACCATCGACGGGCGCAGGGGTGACACACGTGCCCCGCTGGACATGGGCGCCCACGCGTTCTACGTCCGGGCGTCGCAGGCGGTGTACTTCGAGTGCGACGTCGATCTCCCCGCCGGGGCGCCCGCGTACGTGAAGCGGGACAGGTACGTCGGCGTCTACATCTACGCCCGCCCGATGAAAGGCACCGGACTGTCCGCGGTCGAGGCCCGCAAGGTGGGGCTCGACATCATGCTCCAGCTGGCGCACGACCTCGCCGACCGGGCCGGCTGCGAGAACGACACCGGTCTCCCGGACTCCGTCCCGGCCATCGGCAAGGCCAACTGGCCCGGCTACGACGGCTGAAGACGGGCCCGGACACACTTCGGCCGCGACGGCTCCCCCTCCGCGCCGCCGCGGCCGATCCCCCGTGACGGGTGGCTTCTCAGGCCTTCTCGTCGGTGATGTGCGTGTCGAGCGGCTTCACGGTGCCCGCGTCGGCGTCCGTGATGTGGGTGTCGAGCGGCTTGACCGTGCCCGCGTCGGCGTCCGTGATGTGGGTGTCGAGCGGCCTGATCGTGCCCGCGTCGGCGTCGGTGATGTGCGTGTCGAGCGGCTTGACGGTGCCGTCGGTCTTCTTCTCGGCCATGGTTCCTACTCCCCGTTGGATGTTGGTGAGACAGCCCGCCCGGCGACTCCCCCGAGGGCCGCCGGGCGGGCTGTGCAAGGGCCGTTCACCATATGTGATGGGCCTCTCGCCGATTCGTCTGCCCCCCGACGCGACGTTTCGACGACCTCAGAGTGGCGCAGCGCGATAAACGAACGATGAACGAGCGGGCAGCGGTACCGGAAAGCCGCGGACCGCCCCTACGCCGCGGCCAACGGCGAGAGCAGCGCCCGTACCTCCGTGGACTCGGACGACCCCAGCTCCTCGTAGATGGACAGCGCCTCACGCCAGCAGGCCTGGCCGCGGTCTGTCTGGCCGATCGCGCTCAGCGCCCGTCCGAGGACGGTCAGCACGTTCCCGCGGCGCCAGTCGCCGCCGATCCCGCGCAGCACCGCGAGCGACTGCTCGGCGAGGGCGGCCGCCCGCGCGGGTTTGCCCTCCGTCAGCCGGATCTCCGCCATACGGAAGATGGCCATGCCCTCCCAGAGCCGCTGGCGGCTGTCCCGGAAGACGTCGAGCGCCTCGGTCAGTTCCGCGACGGCCTTGCCGGGATCGCCCGCCTGGGCCAGCGCGAGGCCGAGCGCGTAGCGTCCGTTGGCGCCGCGCAGGGTGTGCCCGAGATGGTCGTAGATGCCGATGCCCTGTTCGGCGAGCGCGATGGCGCTGGCCGTCTGGCCCATGGCCAGCTGCGCCCGCGAGAGGTTGCACAGGGCACTGGCCTCACCCGCCAGGTTCCCGTCGGCCCGGAAGCAGGTGATGGCCTGCTGGAGGTACGCGGCCCCCTCGGCGTGCTGACTGCGGTAGACCGCGATGACCCCGAGGTGGTTGGGCACCCAGCAGTTGAGGGCGGCGTCGTCGATCTCGCGCGCGAGCGCCGCGGCCCGTTCCGCCTCCTCCGCCGCCCGGTCGAAGCGGCCGCCGGCCAGATGGGCCTCGGTGAGGGCCGTCCGGGCCCGGGCCTCCGCCCGCGGATCGCCGGCCCGCTCGGCGGCGTCGCGCGCGCCCACCGCGTTGCCGCCGTAGTCACGGGCGTTGGCGCCGGACTCCGCCAGGTCCTTCGCCGCCCACAGGAGGTCCACCGCCCTGCTGAGCCGGTCGTCGCCGAGGGACTGGTGGACGCAGGCCAGCAGGCAGTTGGCCTCCGCGTACAGCCAGTCCAGCGCCGCGTGGCGGTCGGCGAACCGCAGCCCCGGGTACTCGGTCGGCTCCAGATGATCCACCAGCCGGTCCCCCGGCCGCTCGATCGCGTACACCCCCGCGGCCGTCGCCAGATAGAAGTCCAGGAGCCGCGACATCGCCGCGTCCCGTTCCGTCGGGGGGTGTTCGTCGCGTTCGGCGCAGGCACGCGCGTAGAGCCGGACCAGGTCGTGGTAGCGGTAGCGGCCGGGCGCGGCGGATTCCAGGAGGGACGTGTCGACCAGGGACTCCAGGAGGTCCTCCGTCTCCTCGACGGGGAGGTCCAGGACCGCGGCCGCGGCGGCCAGCGAGATGTCGGGGCCGTCGGCGAGGCCGAGGAGGCGGAAGGCGCGGGCCTGGGCCGGTTCCAGCTGGCCGTAGCCGAGCTCGAACGTCGCCTTGACGGCGAGGTCGCCCGCCTGGAGCTCGTCGAGCCGGCGCCGCTCGTCGGCGAGCTTCGCGGCCAGCACCGAGACGGTCCAGGTGCGCCGGGCGGCCAGCCGGGACGCGGCGATCCGGATGGCGAGCGGCAGGAACCCGCACGCGGCGACCACGTCCAGCGCGGCCTCCCGCTCCGACGCCACCCGCTCCGCCCCGACGATCCTGGTGAAGAGCTGGAGGGCCTCCTCCGGGGACATCACGTCCAGGTCGACCAGGTGCGCCCCGGCGAGGTCCACCATGCGCACCCGGGAGGTGACGAGCGCCGCGCACCCCTCCATCCCGGGGAGCAGCGGACGTACCTGCGCGGCGTCGCGGGCGTTGTCCAGCAGCACCAGGACGCGGCGGCCGTCCAGGGCGGACCGGTACAGCGCGGCGCGCTCCTCCAGGGAGTCGGGGATGGCGGATTCCGCGGTGCCGAGGGCGCGCAGGAAGGCGCCGAGCACCGTCTCGGGTTCCGCTGCGCGGGCCCCGGCGCCCTGGAGGTCGACGTAGAGCTGCCCGTCGGGGAAGGCGCCGCGCGCCTGGTGGGCCACGTGCACGGCCAGGGTGGTCTTGCCGACGCCACCGATGCCCGCGAGGGCGGAGACGGCCATCACCCGGCCCTCGGCGGTCGACGCGGCGGCCAGGACGTCGCTCAGTTCCTGGACGAAGGCCGCGCGCCCGGTGAAGTCGGTGACGGTGGCCGGGAGTTGCGCGGGCCGTACGGGGGTGGCCACGGGTTCCGCGGGCGGCGCCGAGGGTTCCGCGAGCCCGGGGTCCGCCCGCAGGATGCGCTGCTGGAGCTCCCGGAGGCCCGCCCGGGGGTCGACGCCCAGCTCGTCGGCGAGCAGCCGCCGGGTGTCGGCGAAGACCGCGAGGGCCTCGGCCTGCCTGCCGGAGCGGTACAGCGCCAGCATCAGGAGTTCACGCAGGCGTTCCCGCAGCGGGTGGGCCGCCGTCAGGGCGGTCAGCTCGGACACGGCCTCCGCGTGGCAGCCCTGTTCCAGGTCCATGTCGAGGCGGGTTTCGAGGAGTTGGAGCCGCCACTCCTCCAGGCGGGTGCGCTGGGTGTCGGCGTAGGGGCCGGGGACGCTCGCGAGCGGCTCCCCGTCCCACAGGGCCAGCGCCTCGTTGAGCAGGGCGCGGGCCCGGCACAGGTCGGCCGCGGCCTTGGCCTTCTCGGCGTCGGCGGCCAGCTGCTGGGCGCGGGCCAGGTCCAGGGAGCCCGGGTCCGCGAGGCGGATGGCGTAGCCGCCGGACTCGCTGACCAGCGTGCCGGGGTTGAGGACCTTGCGGAGCCGGGACGCGTAGGTGCGGACGGCTGCCAGCGCCTGGGAGGGGGGCTCCTCGCCCCACAGCGCGTCGATCAGCTCGGAGGCCGTCGCCGTACGCCCTTCGCGCAGCAACAGCGCGGCGAGCAGGGCGCGTTGCTGCGGGGACCCCATGGGCAGGGGCTCCGCCCCGCGCCAGGCGCGCACCGGGCCGAGCACGCCGAAGCGCAGCGCCACCGAGTCCTCGGGGCTCCGCTGCTCCGGCACTCGCGGTACACCGTCCATCGCTGTCCCCCTGCCGACCGTCATGACAACGAGGCCAGTTTGCCTTGTTCATGGCGGATGCGTCAGCCGTGGGAGACAGCGATCACAGGGGGCCGCACGGGACGGCACACAGTCCTCACACGCTCTCCTCACAGTTGCGCCCGGAGCGGCCCGGCGCGGACGGCGGAAGCGGGTGCCCGACAGGGAGCTGACGGGTCGTCAGATCGGCGCTACGGTGACTCGTATGGAGACCACGGAAACCACGGAGAGTCCCGCGCAGCCCTTCCCGAAGATCATCTCGGTGGACGACCACACGGTGGAGCCGCCGGGCGTCTGGCAGGACCGGCTCCCGGCGAAGTACCGGGACCGGGGTCCGCGCGTGGTCCGCGCGCCGCTCAAGGAGATGACCTTCCTGGGCGGCAGGTTCGCGCCCGTGATGGGCGCCCCGGGCGACGACGGGCCGATCGGTGACTGGTGGGTGTACGAGGACCTGCGCCGCCCGCTGACCCGGCTCGACACCGCCGTCGGCTACGCGCGGGACGAGATCAAGCTGGAGATCATCACGTACGAGCAGATGCGGCCCGGGTCCTACGACGTGCCGCAGCGCCTGGCCGACATGGACGTCAACCACGTCCAGTCGGCGCTGTGTTTCCCCACCTTCCCCCGGTTCTGCGGGCAGACGTTCACCGAGGCCGAGGACCGCGAGCTGGGGCTGCTCGGGGTGCGCGCCTACAACGACTGGATGGTGGAGGAGTGGTGCGGCCCCGCGGCCGGGGGGCGCCTGATACCGCTGACGCTCATCCCGCTGTGGGACGCGGAACTCGCCGCCGAGGAGGTGCGGCGCAACGCCGCCCGGGGCGTGCGCGCGGTGGCCTTCTCCGAGATCCCGCCGCACCTCGGGCTGCCCTCCGTGCACACCGACGACTGGGACCCCTTCCTCGCGGCCTGCGACGAGACCGGCACGGTCATCGCCATGCACATCGGCTCCAGCAGCCGCATGCCCTCCACCTCCGCCGACGCCCCGCCCGCCGTCGGCTCCACCATCACCTTCGCCAACTGCTGCTTCTCGATGGTCGACTGGCTGATGAGCGGCAAGTTCGAGCGCTTCCCGGACCTGAAGGTGATGTACGCCGAGGGCCAGATCGGCTGGATCCCCTACATCCTCGAACGCGCCGACGTCGTGTGGGAGGAGAACCGCGGCTGGGGCGGCGTGGCCGACAAGGTGCACCGGCCGCCGTCCGAACTCTTCGCGGACCACGTCTACGGCTGCTTCTTCGACGACGCCTTCGGCCTGCGGAACCTGGACGCGATCGGCGTCGGCAACGTCCTGTACGAGACCGACTACCCGCACTCCGACTCGACCTGGCCGAAGTCCCGCGAGGTGGGCGAGGCGCAGATGGGCCACCTGGCGCCGGACGTGGTCGACCGGATCGTGCGGCGCAACGCGATCGAGCTGCTGGGGCTGACGCAGGACGGGCTCTGGAGGGCGTGAGGGGCGGTCTGAGGGCCGGTCCGCCCCGCCTTCCGGGCGCAGCGGGCCACGGGCACGGCACGGACACGACGACCGTGGGTTGAGGGGTGCGCCATGGAGATGCCGCAGCACGGACGACTGGCGTACGGGATGCAGCTTCCCGTCCAGTCGCAGAGCACCATCTACGCCGAGCCGTGGGAGGCGGAGGCGGGCCCCGGCGACCTGGTCGAGATCGCCCGCACCGCCGACCGCTCCGGCTTCGCCTACCTCGCGAGCTGCGACCACGTCGGCGTCCCGCGCCGCCTCGCGGACGCCATGAGCACCGTCTGGTACGACCCCGTCGCGACGCTCGCCTTCCTGGCGGGCGTGACCGAGCGCGTCCGGCTGCTCAGCCACGTCGCCGTGGTCGGGCTGCGCCACCCCCTCGTCACCGCGAAGCAGTACGCGACCCTCGACCACCTCTCGGGAGGCCGGCTGGTCCTCGGTGTCGGCGCCGGGCACGTACGGGAGGAGTTCGAGGCGCTCGGCGTGGACTTCGAGCGGCGGGGCGCGGTCCTCGACGAGTCCATCGACGCCCTGCGGGCCGCGCTCGGCCCCGACGAGTACCCCGAACACCACGGCAGGCTCTACGACTTCGGGGGACTCGGACAGCGCCCGCGGCCCGCGCAGGACCGGGTCCCGGTCTGGGTCGGCGGGTCCTCCGCGGCCGCGGTGCGCCGGGCGGCCGTCCGCGGGGACGGCTGGCTGCCGCAGGGGGACCCGCGCGAGCGGCTCCCGGAGCAGATCGCGCGGCTGCACCGGCTCCGGGCGGAGGCGGGCGTCGGCGAGCCCCTGGTCGTAGGGGCCATCACCGAGCCGCTGTACGTGGGGGAGCCGGCGTGGGACGTGGGGCGGCGGACGCTGCGGGGGGCGCCGGACGCGCTCGCCGAGTCGCTGCGCGCGTACCGGGCGATGGGGGTGCACCAGATCCAGGTGCGCTTCCGGTCCCGGAGCCGGTCCGAACTCCTCGACCAGATGGCCGCCTTCGGCGCGGACGTCGCGCCCCACCTCGACTAGGGAGAGCCATGGGCAAGCTGGACGGACGCGTCGTGATCGTCACCGGCGCGGCACGCGGGCAGGGCGAGCAGGAGGCGCGGCTCTTCGTCGCGGAGGGCGCGGGCGTCGTCGTCGCGGACGTGCTGGACGACCAGGGGGAGGCTCTCGCCAAGGAGATCGGCGCCCGGTACGTCCATCTCGACGTGAGCCGGGAGGACGACTGGCGCGCCGCGGTGGACGCCGCGAGGACGGCGTACGGGCACGTCGACGGGCTGGTCAACAACGCCGGCATCCTGCGCTTCAACGAGCTGGTGGGCACCCCCCTGGAGGAGTTCGAGGAGGTCGTGCGGGTCAACCAGACGGGCGTCTTCCTCGGGATCAGGACCGTGGCGCCCGAGATCGCGGCGGCGGGCGGCGGCACCATCGTCAACACGGCGTCGTTCGCGGGCCTGACCGGCATGGCGTACGTGGGCGCGTACGCGGCGACGAAGCACGCCATCGTCGGGCTGACCCGGGTTGCCGCCCTGGAGCTGGCCGCCCGGAACATCCGGGTCAACGCCGTCTGCCCGGGGGCCATCGACACCGCCATGAGCAATCCGGCCCAGCTCGACCCCGGTGGGGACGTCGTGGCCGGCGCCGAGGCGCTCGACGCGGTCTACAGCAAGCTCGTGCCCCTCGGCCGGATCGGGCGGCCCGAGGAGGTCGCCCGGCTCGCCCTCTTCCTGAGCTGCGAGGACTCCTCGTACATCACCGGCCAGCCCTTCGTGATCGACGGCGGCTGGCTGGCGGGGGTCAGCGTCATCTGACGAGCATGAGGACGCCAGCTGACAGTACGTCAGCTATTGACGGTCCAGGTGCCCGGTGGAACAGTCGCCTCAACACATCTGACGGTGCGTCAGAAACACCGTCGTCATCGCAGGGACGGTGAACCGCCTTGGAATTCGGGCTCTTTGTACAGGGATACGTGGGCAAGCGCGCCGAGACCGACCCGCTCGCCGAGCACAAGGCGCTGATGGAGGAGACCGAGTACGTCATCCAGGCGGACAAGTCCGGCTTCAAGTACGCCTGGGCCTCCGAGCACCACTTCCTGGAGGAGTACTCGCACCTCTCCGCCAGCGATGTCTTCCTCGGCTATCTGGCCCACGCCACCGAGCGCATCCACCTCGGCTCCGGCATCTTCAACCCGCTCGCCCAGGTCAACCACCCGGTGAAGGTCGCCGAGAAGGTCGCGATGCTCGACCACCTCTCCGAGGGGCGCTTCGAGTTCGGGTCCGGCCGCGGCGCCGGCTCCCACGAGATCCTCGGCTTCATCCCCGGCGTCACCGACATGAACTACACGAAGGAGATCTGGGAGGAGACCATCGCCGAGTTCCCGAAGATGTGGCTCCAGGACGAGTACGCCGGCTTCCAGGGCAAGCACTGGCAGCTCCCGCCGCGCAAGGTCCTGCCGAAGCCGTACGGGAAGTCGCACCCCGCCATGTGGTACGCCGCCGGTTCGCCGCCCTCGTACGCCATGGCCGCCCGCAAGGGCCTCGGCGTGCTCGGCTTCAGCGTGCAGAAGGTCTCCGACATGGAGTGGGTCCTGGAGCAGTACAAGACGGCGATCGTGGAGGCGCGGCCGGTCGGGGACTTCGTCAACGACAACGTGATGGTGACGTCGACGGCGGTCTGCGCGCCCACCCACAAGGAGGCCGTACGGATCGCGGCGGGCGGCGGGCTGCACTACCTCCAGTCGCTCGTCTTCCGCTACCACGACACCTTCCCGCGCCCCGAGGGCTTCCCGGTGTGGCCCGAGACGCTGCCCGAGTTCAACGAGGAGATCATCGAACTCCTCATCGCCGAGGAGCTGTTGATCTGCGGCGACCCCGACGAGGTGCTGACCCAGTGCAAGCGGTGGGAGCAGGCCGGGGCGGACCAGCTCTCCTTCGGGCTGCCCATCGGCATCTCGCGCGAGGAGACGCTCCAGACGATCAGGCTGGTCGGCGAGCACGTGATCCCGAAGATCGACACGGATCCGGTGCACCGCACGACCCGGTTCCGCCGGTCCGCGTGACGCCGACGGGCGAGGAAGGGGCGCAGGCATGCTCGACCATCTGATCAGGGGCGCCACCGTCGTGGACGGGACGGGCGCCCCCGCGTACACCGCCGACGTCGGCATCCGGGACGGTCGCATCGCCGCCCTCGGACGGATCACCGAGGAGGCGAGGACGGCCGAGGACGCGCACGGACTCGTGCTCGCCCCCGGCTTCGTCGACCCGCACACCCACTACGACGCCCAGCTGTTCTGGGACCCGTACGCGACCCCGTCCCTGAACCACGGGGTGACCACCGTCGCGGGCGGCAACTGCGGCTTCACGCTCGCGCCGCTCAACCCCGCCCGCCCCGGCGACGCCGACTACACGCGCCGCATGATGTCCAAGGTCGAGGGCATGTCACTGGTCGCCCTGGAGGAGGGCGCGCCGTGGACCTGGCACACCTTCGGCGAGTACCTGGACGCCCTGGAGGGGCGGATCGCCGTCAACGCCGGGTTCATGGTGGGGCACTGCGCGCTGCGCCGGTACGTCATGGGGCCGGACGCGGTGGGCGGGCAGCCGACCGAGGAGCAACTGGCGCGGATGCTCGCGCTCTTCCATGAGGCGATGGACGCCGGGGCCTGGGGCCTGTCGACCACGCAGTCCTCCACGCACTCGGACGGCGACGGGAAACCGGTCGCCTCCCGGCATGCCCGGCCCGCCGAACTCCTCGCGCTCGCACGGGCCGTGGCCGAGCACGAGGGCACCCAGATCGAGGCGATCGTGGCCGGCTGCCTCGACCAGTTCAGCGACGCCGAGATCGACCTGCTCGCGGAGATGAGCGCGGCGGCGGGACGGCCCCTGAACTGGAACGTCCTGACGATCGACGCAGCCGTGCCGGAACGCGTCCCGCGCCAGCTGGAGGCGAGCGCGCGCGCCCGCCGGGCCGGCGGCCGGGTCGTCGCCCTCACCATGCCGATCCTCACCCCGATGAACATGTCGCTGGGCACCTTCTGCGCGCTGAACCTGATCCCCGGCTGGGGCGAGGTGCTCGGCCTGCCCGTGCCGGAGCGCATCGCACGGCTGCGCGACCCGGCGGTCCGGGCGGAGATGCTGCGGCGCGCGGACAGCAAGGAGGCCGGCGTCTTCCGGCGGCTCGCCCACTTCGGGCGGTACGTCATCGGGGACACCTACAGCCCGGCGAACGAGGGCCTCACCGGCCGGGTCGTGCGGGACATCGCGGCGGAACGCGGCCAGGAGCCCTTCGAGTGCCTGGTCGAGATCTGCGCCAACGACCGTCTGCGCACGGTGCTGTGGCCGATGCCCAGCGACAACGACCCCGACTCCTGGGCCCTGCGGGCCGAGACCTGGCAGCACGAGGACGTCCTGCTCGGCGGCTCCGACGCGGGCGCCCACCTGGACCGCATGTGCGGGGCGCCGTACACGACCCGCTTCCTCGGGGACTGCCTGCGCGGCCGGAAGCTGGTCCCGCTGGAGCAGGCGGTGAAGATGCTGACCGACGACCCGGCGCGGCTCTTCGGGCTGCGGGAGCGGGGCCGGGTCGCGGAGGGCTTCCACGCCGACCTCGTGCTCTTCGACCCGGCGCGGATCGACGCGGGCAAGGCCACCCTGGTGCACGACCTGCCGGGCGACAGCCCGCGGCTCGACTCCCGGGCGATCGGGATCACGGCCGTGTGGGTCAACGGCGTCGAGTCGATCCGCGACGACGTCGTCACCGGCGCCGTGCCGGGCCGGGTGCTGCGCTCGGGTCGCGACACCCGCACGGTGAGCACCCGGTGAGCGGCGGCGGACCGGAGCGGTTCGGGGAGGGCGGGTGAGCGAGGGGCAGCGGCTGTTCGTCGGGGGCGCCTGGGTGCCGCCCGACGACGGGTTCTACGAGGTGACCGACCCGGCGACCGAGGGCGTCGTCGGGCTCGCCCCGGAGGCGTCGCGGGAGCAGGTGTACGCGGCGGCGGCCGCCGCCCGCGAGGCCTTCGGCCCCTGGTCCCGCACGCCCGCAGGGGAGCGGGCCGCCGTCCTCGCCCGGGCCGCCGGGCTCATTCGGCGCGACCTCGTGTCCTGCGCGGAGCTCGCGCAGGCGGAGAGCGGCGCCACGACGGGCACGGCGCGCGCCATGCAGGTCGGCGTCGCGGCGGCCCGCTTCCAGCGGTACGCGCGCGTCGAGCCCGTGGAGCAGCCGCTGCCGCCGCAGGTCAACGAGGCCGGGCCGTTCGGCCCGGCGGCGGTGATGGGCGCGCTGGCCGTGCGCCAGCCCGTCGGCGTGGTCACCTGCGTCACCTCGTACAACAACCCCTGGGCGAACCCGGCGGGCAAGGTCGCCCCCGCCCTGGCCATGGGCAACACGGTGGTCGTGAAGCCCGCCCCGCAGGACCCGCTCTCGGTCTACCGGATGGCCGAGGCGCTGGAGGCGGCGGGCGTGCCGCCGGGTGTCGTGAACGTCGTCGGCGGTTCGCGCACGGAGGTCGGCGAGGCCGCCGTGGACTCGCCCGACGTGGACATGGTGAGCTTCACCGGTTCGACCGCCGTCGGGCAGCGCATCGCCGAGGTGTGCGGGCGCGGGATGAAGCGGCAGCTGATGGAGCTGGGCGGCAAGGGCGCGGCGCTCGTCTTCGAGGACGCGGACCTGGAGTCGGCGGTGGCCGGGATCGGCACGACGTTCTCGTTCTACAGCGGGCAGATCTGCACGGCGCCGACGCGGGTGCTGGTGCAGCGGCCGGTGCACGACCGGCTCGTCGCGCGACTGGCCGCCTACGCCGGGCACTTGAGGGTGGGCGATCCGCGCGAGTCCGGCACGGTCGTCGGGCCGGTGATCTCGGCGGCGCACCGGGACCGGGTGGAGTCCTACGTCGAACTCGGGCGCAAGGAGGGGGCGCGGGTCGTCACCGGGGGCCGCCGGCCGCCGTACGAGCGCGGTTTCTACGTGGCTCCGGCGCTGCTCGCCGACTGCACCCCCGACATGCGGGTGGTCCGCGAGGAGATCTTCGGGCCGGTGGTCGTGGTGGTCCCCTTCGACGACGAGGACGAGGGGGTCGAGCTGGCCAACGACAGCGACTACGGCCTGATCGACTACGTCTGGTCGGGCGACGTGGCGCGGGCCTTCCGGGTGGCGCGCAGGCTGCGGGCCGGCGGGGTCGGCGTCAACACCGTGGGCCGCAACATGGAGGCGCCGTTCGGCGGCTTCAGGAAGAGCGGGGTGGGCCGCGACGTCGGCTCGTACGCCCTGCACGCGTACAGCGAGGTGCAGTCGATCGTCTGGGCGGGGTGACCGCCGGGCCCCCGGGGGGACCGGCTGACGGCCGCCGGTCCCGGCGGTACGGGACCGGTGGCCGCCCGCGGTGACTGACGACCGTCCGTGTTCCCGGCGGTGCGCGGGCCCGGTGAGGTCCCGGCTCAGTCGGTCAGGTCGACCCGGACGGTCAGCAGGTCCGTGCCCAGGGCGCGCACCCCGGCGCTGTTCACGCGGGGCAGGGACCGCAGCCGCGCCCGGGCGTCGTCACCCGGCAGCGGACGGGCGACGCCGTGGTGCCACCGGCCCCGGACGCGCACCCTGACCCGCGGGTCCGCCCGGATGTTGCGCACGTACTGCGACTTCTCCCCGTACTCGGAGACCAGCCAGAACGTCCCCCCGGTCCGGCGCCCGCCGACCGGCGTGCGGCGCGGCAGCCCCGAGACGCGCCCGGTGGTCTCCAGCAGGGTCTGGAACGGCAGCCGCCGCATCAGCGGGTTGGCGATCCGCCGCTGGAACGACGTCACCGCCCGGTACTTCACCTCGTGATACCGCGCCATCCCGTTCCCTTCCGCACCCGGCCACCGATGCCGTGACCGTACCCCTGCCCGTCGTCCGTAGCGCCGCTATCAACGAGGGGTAGCGTCGCTAACGCTTGAGTGTTAGCGTTGCTCTCGTCAGTACGTGAACACCGCTACTCCATCGAGACGAGGAGCACGTCATGAGCGAGCAGCCCACCCCCACCCCCGGCACCCGGGTCGCGATCGTCACCGGCGGTTCGCGCGGCATCGGCCGGGAGACCGCGGAACGCCTGGGCGCCGACGGGTACGCCGTCGTCGTCACCTACGCGGGCAACGCGGCCGAGGCGGACAAGGCCGTCGCCGCCATCACCGGCAGCGGCGGCCGGGCCGTCGCCGTCCGCGCCGACGTGGCCGAGGAGAGCGAGGTCGCGGCCCTCTTCGACGCCGCCGAATCCGCCTTCGGCGGCGTCGACGTGGTCGTCCACGCGGCGGGCGTCATGAGCGTCGCCCCGCTGGTCGACACCGACCTCGACGTCCTGGACCGGATGCACCGCACCAACATCCGTGGGACGTTCGTCGTGGACCAGCAGGCCGCGCGCCGCCTGCGCGCGGGCGGCGCCATCATCAACTTCTCCAGCTCCGTACCGGCCCTCGCCCTCCCCGGCTACAGCGCGTACGCCGCCTCCAAGGGCGCCGTCGAGGCCATGACCCTGATCCTGGCCCGCGAGCTGCGCGGCCGGGACATCACCGTCAACGCGGTGGCCCCCGGACCGACGGCCACCGCGCTGTTCCTGGACGGCAAGGACGAGGAGACCATCGCGCGCATGGCCGCCCAGCCCCCGCTGGAGCGCCTCGGCACCCCGCGGGACATCGCCGAGGTCGTCGCCTTCCTCGCCGGCCCCGCGCGCTGGGTCAACGGCCAGGTCCTGCGCGCCAACGGCGGCATCGTCTGACCCAGGGGCCGCAGTCCCCACCCCTCCCACCCCATCCCTCCCGCCTTCTCCGAGGAGTCCCGTCATGGGCAGCACCATCGTCATCACCGGCGCGGGTTCCGGGTTCGGCGCGCTGACCGCGCGCGCACTGGCCCGGGCCGGCCACACCGTCTACGCGGCGATGCGGGACACCCGCGGCCGCAACGCCGCCCGGGTCGCCGACGCCCGCGCCTACGCCGCCGAACACGGCGTCGACCTGCGGACCGTCGAGCTGGACGTCCTCTCCCAGGAGTCCGCGGACGCCGCCGTCGCCACGGTCCTCGCCGAGAGCGGCCGGCTGGACGTCGTCGTCCACAACGCGGGCCACATGGTGACCGGCCCCACGGAGGCCTTCACCCCCGAGGAGCTGGCCGCCGTCTACGACACCAACGTCCTCGGCACCCAGCGCGTCAACCGGGCCGCGCTGCCGCATCTGCGGGCCCGGGAGCACGGCCTCGTCGTGTGGGTCGGCTCCTCGTCCAGCCGGGGCGGCACCCCGCCCTACCTCGCGCCGTACTTCGCCGCCAAGGCCGCCATGGACGCGCTCGCCGTGTCGTACGCCGCCGAGCTGGCCCGCTTCGACATCGAGACCACCATCGTCGTGCCGGGCGCCTTCACCTCCGGCACCGAGCACTTCGCCACCGGCGGCCACCCCGCGGAGCAGGCGGTCGTGCCCGCCTACGAGGAGCGGTACGCCGGGATGATGGACCAGGTCGCCCGGCGGCTGGCCGCGCTGGCTCCGGCCGACGCCGACGTCTCGCAGGTCGCCGACGCGATCGTCGCCGTCGTGGACACGCCGCACGGCGAGCGGCCCTTCCGGGTCCACGTCGACCCCGCGAACGACGGGTCGGAGGAGGTCAGCCGGGTCGCTGACCGCATCCGCGCCGAGTTCCTCACCCGCATCGGCCTCGAAGACCTGCTGGCGCCCCACAAGGGCGGGCGGCGGACGGCGCCCGCTTCGTGAGGCGGGCCACCGGACCGCCCGGGGGTAGCGTCGCTACCGCCCTCCCGGGGACGGGTAGCGTCGCTCCCGTGAGTACGAGAGCGCGCATCCTCGAAGTGGCGGCCGCCCTGGTCGCCGAGTCCTCGGACGGGGACGTCTCGACCCGGGCCGTGTGCGAGGCGGCGGGCGTCGGCGCCCCCGCGCTCTACCGCCACTTCGGCGACAAGGAGGGACTGCTGTCCGCCGTCGTCGACCACGGCTTCGGCCGGTACCTGGCGACCAAGCGGGAGCGCGTCCCCGGCACGGACCCCGTCCAGGACCTGCGCGACGGCTGGGACACCCACACCGACTTCGCCCTGCGCAACCCGAGCCTGTACCGGCTCATGAACTCCCCGGCGATGCGCACACCCCCGGCCGCCGCCCTGGAGTCCCACCGGATCCTCACCTCGGACCTCCAGCGGGCCGCCGAGCAGGGCAGGCTGCGGCTCGCACCGGAACTCGCGGCCCAGATGATCATGTCCGCGAACGTCGGGGTGGCGCTGATGCTGGTGTCCCGGCCGGCGACCTTCGACGACCACGGCATCTCCCGGCGGGTACGGGACGCCGTGCACGCGGCCGTCTTCACCCCGGACGTCATGGCCGACGCCCCCGGTGAGCCCCGACCGGACGCGCCGGACGTGCCCGCCACCGCCGCCCGGCTCGGCGCCGTGCTCCGCCGGACCCCGCACCCGTCCCTCACCCCGGCCGAGGGGGGCCTGCTCACCGAGTGGCTCGACCGCCTCGCCAACAGCCCGCGGCAGTAGCCCGGCCCGCCCCGGCCGGCGGCTGGCGCCCCCGCCCGGCGCGAGGGGCCGACCCGTGTGCCCTACGCCCGCGTCCGCCCCAGGAACACCGGATTGGTGAACGCGGCCAGCGCTCCCGGCAGGCCCGGCGTCGCCGGCGCGTGCCGCACCTCGGCCCGTACGTAGGCGGCGTAGGCGGCGGTCGTGCGCCACTCGGCGGTACCGGTACCCGAGTCCGGCAGCACCGAGGTGAACAGCCCGCCCTGGTCGGTGACGAAGCGGACCGTGCGGCCCGGGGCGCCCGTCACCTCCAGGCGCACGGTGACCGGCGCGTCCGGGTCCACGCGCAACCGCTCGCCGATCCCGGCGTGCTCGCCCTTCGGGCCGGACGCCGTGAAGGCGAGCGACACCGACGAGGACTCGGCGACGTAGCAGCGGCCCGCCCGGATGCCGTCCTGGATCGCCTCGCGGGACAGGTCGTCGGCGAGGACGACGGTCTGCGGCAGGCCGACCGGGTCGGGATCGCGGTGCGCGTCGCTGTTGCCCATCGCCGGGATCCACCCGCCGCCGGACCGCACCGAGGCGACCAGCATGCCGTCCCAGTCCGCCAGCGCGATCTCGTCGTCCGGGGTGTAGGCGCCGTTCCACACCTCGACCGCGTCCGCCTCCCCGAACCCGAACTTCCAGTTGCAGCCGATGCAGGTGGCGTGCGGATGGGCGGGCACCACGAGCCCGCCGGCCCGCCGGATCTGCCGCGCGAACCGGCCGAAGCGGTTGTCGCGGGCCCGGTAGCGCCAGTCGACGAAGGTGCCCGGATCGGTGCCGAGGGCGAGCACGTGCCCGTTGCGGGTCGTCACCTCCTCGCCGAGCATGATCAGCAGGTCGTCGCCCGCCAGGTCCGCCCAGTGGGCGTGCGAGGAGTGGGTGTTGTGCTCCGAGGTGTTGATGAAGTCCAGGCCCGCGGCCCGGGCCAGGGCGGCGATCTCGGCCGGCGTGCGGCGCCCGTCGGAGTACCAGGAGTGCAGGTGGCAGTCGCCGCGGTACCAGGCCCGGCCGCGCCCCTTGGCGCGCGCGGGCGGGTACGCCGGCCTGACCGCGGCGCCCGGCTCGCCGTACGTGAGCGTCACCGTGACCTCGTACGGCAGGCCCTGCGGCGCCACCGTGTACGGGCCGAGCGCGATGTGCCAGGTGCCGGCGCGCACCGGCCCCGGGAGGTAGCCCGGCGTCGCGTCGTCCGCGCGGACGAAGAACTCCGAGCGGGCGCCGCCCGACCAGCCGCGGAAGCCCTCGCCGCCGAGGGCTGTGCCCCGTTCGTCGAAGAGGCCGATGTCCAGGGCGTTGCCCGGGGTGCCGGCCGGGACGGCGGGCTTGTCGTAGCGGTACGCGACCCTGATCTCCCGTACGCCGTGCGGCACTTCGACCGGCAGGTACACGAAGTCGGGCGAACCGGTGGGCAGGGTGCCCCGCACGGTTCTCGTCTCCTGGCCGTCCGCCGCCGCGGCGCCGCTCGCGAAGCTCACGCTTCCCAACGTAAGCGCGGCGGCGGCTCCCGTCACGAACAGCGCGCGTCTGCCGATGCCGTGGTCGTCCTCGCACATACAGCTGCTCCCAGGGGGTGGTGAGGGACAGGGGTGGCGCGGTCCACCTTGGTATTCACCCGTGAACTCCGGTGCAAGGGAAGGGGATCCGCGCCTATCGGGTTGGCGGCGCGAGTGCTAGGAAGTGCTCATGCGGATCGCCACCACGATCTTCCTCACCGACGAGACCATCACCCCCGTCCGGCTCGCCCGCGCGCTGGAGGAGCGCGGATTCGCCGGGCTGTACCTGCCCGAGCACACGCACATCCCGGTCGAGCGCACCACCCCGAACCCCTCCGGCGGGGAGCTGCCACGCGAGTACGGCCGCACCCTGGACCCCTTCGTCGCGCTCGCCCAGGCGGCGGCCGTGACCCGGGACCTCGGCCTCGGCACCGGGATCACGCTCGTCGCCCAGCACGATCCGATCGGCCTCGCCAAGCAGGCCGCCACGCTCGACCACCTCTCGGGCGGCCGGTTCACCCTCGGCGTCGGCTTCGGCTGGAACGTGGAGGAGGCCGCCGACCACGGGGTGCGGTGGAGCACGCGGCGCGAGCTGGTCCGCGACCGGATGGCGGTGATGCGCGCGCTGTGGGCGGCCGAACCGACCGCGTACACGGGGGAGTACGGCGGCGTACGGGCGAGCCACGCCCACCCCAAGCCCCTGCGCGCGCCCCGCGGGCCCGTGACCGGGCCGCGCACGCTCCTCGGCGGAGCGGCGGGACCGAGACTCTTCGCGCACATCAGCGAGTACGCCGACGGCTGGATGCCCATCGGGGGCCGCGGCCTCGCCGAGTCCGTCCCCGCGCTGCGGGCCGCCTGGGCCGGCGCCGGGCGCGATCCTGCTGCACTGCACGTGGTGCCGTCCGCCGTGCGGCCCACCCCGGGCAAACTCGCCCACTACGCGGACCTGGGCGTCGAGGAGGTCGTCGTGCAGCTGCCGCCCGCCGGGGAGGCGGAGGTGCTGCGGACGCTGGACGCGTACGCCCCGTACACGGCGGCGGCCCCCAGGTGAGCGGCCCCCGGCCGGCGGCGCCCGGGGGCGCCCGGCCCCGGGGTACGAACCGGACAGCGCCTGTTTCGCCTGATCACGACGATCGTATGCTCGACGGATGACGACTTCCGCGACTTCCGAGACCTCCGGGACCGGGCCGACCGCGAACTCCATGCGGCGTGCGCTCAAACGCGCGCGGGACGGCGTCGCGCTCGACGTCAACGAGGCGGCCGTGCTGCTCCAGGCCCGCGGCGCGGACCTGGACGACCTGACGGCGTCCGCTGCCCGGGTGCGGGACGCCGGACTGGAGGCGGCCGGCCGGCCCGGCGTCATCACGTACTCCAAGAGCGTGTTCATCCCGCTCACCCGGCTGTGCCGCGACAAGTGCCACTACTGCACCTTCGTCACCGTGCCGGGCAAGCTGCGCCGGGCCGGGCACGGGATGTTCATGTCCCCCGACGAGGTGCTGGACATCGCCCGCAGGGGCGCCGAACTCGGCTGCAAGGAAGCCCTCATCACCCTCGGCGACAAGCCCGAGGACCGCTGGCCCGAGGCCCGCGAGTGGCTGGACGCGCACGGCTACGACGACACGATCGCCTACGTGCGGGCCATCTCGATCCGCATCCTGGAGGAGACCGGCCTGCTGCCGCACCTCAACCCGGGCGTCCTGTCGTGGACCGACTTCCAGCGGCTCAAGCCGGTCGCCCCGTCGATGGGCATGATGCTGGAGACCACCGCCACCCGGCTGTGGTCCGAGCCCGGCGGCCCCCACCACGGATCGCCCGACAAGGAGCCCGCCGTACGGCTGCGGGTCCTGGAGGACGCGGGCCGCTCCTCGGTCCCCTTCACCAGCGGGCTGCTCATCGGGATCGGCGAGACGTACGAGGAGCGCGCGGACTCCCTGTTCGCCCTGCGCCGGATCTCCCGCGCCTACCACGGCATCCAGGAACTGATCATCCAGAACTTCCGCGCCAAGCCGGACACCGCGATGCGCGGCATGCCGGACGCGGAACTCGACGAACTCATCGCCACCGTCGCCGTCGCCCGGCACATCATGGGCCCCGCCGCCTGCCTCCAGGCGCCGCCCAACCTGGTGGACGCCGAGTACGGGCGGCTCATCGGCGCCGGCATCGACGACTGGGGCGGGGTCTCGCCGCTCACCATCGACCACGTCAACCCCGAGCGCCCCTGGCCGCAGATCGACGCCCTCGCCGGGCAGTCGGCGGCGGCCGGCTTCGAGCTGCGCGAACGGCTGTGCGTCTACCCGGAGTTCGTGCGGCGCGGCGAGCCGTGGCTGGACCCGCGGCTGCTGCCGCACGTACGGGCGCTGGCGGACCCGGAGACCGGCCTCGCCCGCGAGGACGCGGTGGTCGAGGGGCACCCGTGGCAGGAGCCCGACGAGGCGTTCACCGCGTCCGGCCGCACCGACCTGCACCACACCATCGACACCGAGGGCCGCACCGGCGACCGGCGGGAGGACTTCGACCTCGTCTACGGCGACTGGGAGTCCCTGCGCGAGGCGGCGGCGCCCGGGATGGTGCCCTCGCGCATCGACACCGACGTCCGCCAGGCGCTCGCGACCGCCGCCGACGACCCGACGAGGCTCACCGACGACGAGGCCCTCGCCCTGCTGCACGCGGACGGCCCGGCCCTGGACGCCCTGACCCGCATCGCGGACGACGTCCGCCGCTCTGCCGTCGGCGACGACGTCACCTACATCGTCACGCGGAACATCAACTTCACGAACGTCTGCTACACCGGCTGCCGGTTCTGCGCCTTCGCCCAGCGCCGCACCGACGCAGACGCCTACACGCTCTCCCTGGACCAGGTCGCCGACCGCGCCCAGCAGGCGTGGGAGGTCGGCGCGGTGGAGGTCTGCATGCAGGGCGGCATCCACCCCGACCTGCCCGGCACGGCCTACTTCGACATCGCGAAGGCCGTCAAGGAACGCGTCCCCGGCATGCACGTCCACGCCTTCTCCCCGATGGAGGTGGTGAACGGCGCCACCCGCACCGGCATGTCCGTCCGCGAGTGGCTGACCGCCGCCAAGGAGGCGGGCCTCGACTCGATCCCCGGCACCGCCGCCGAGATCCTCGACGACGAGGTCCGCTGGGTCCTCACCAAGGGGAAGCTGCCCACCGCGACCTGGATCGACGTCGTCACCACGGCCCACGAACTCGGCATCCGCTCGTCCTCGACGATGATGTACGGCCACGTGGACCAGCCCCGGCACTGGCTCGGCCACTTCCGCACCCTGTCCCGCATCCAGCAACAGACCGGCGGCTTCACGGAGTTCGTGACCCTGCCCTTCATCCACACCAACGCGCCGGTGTACCTGGCCGGCATCGCCCGCCCCGGCCCCACCGTCCGCGACAACCGCGCGGTCACCGCGATGGCCCGCCTGCTCCTGCACCCCCACATCCCCAACATCCAGACCAGCTGGGTGAAGCTGGGCACGGAGGGCGCGGCCGAGATGCTCCGCTCGGGCGCCAACGACCTCGGCGGCACGCTGATGGAGGAGACCATCTCCCGGATGGCCGGATCGAGTTACGGGTCCTACAAGTCCGTCGCCGACCTGATCGCCGTGGCCGAGGCGGCGGGCCGTCCGGCGAAGCCGCGCACGACGCTCTACGGCGAGGTGCCGGAGGAACGGCAGCGGGCCGCCGCGGCATCCGACGGCCACCTGCCCGAGCTGCTGCCCGTCCTGGAGTGAGGGCCGCGGGGCCGCCTCCCGCCGGAGGCGGCCCCGCGGTGCGCTACGCCCCGCCGTCCGCAGGCGAGGATGCCCGGCCGCCGAACGGCAGGTGCACGACCAGCAGCACGACCCCGCTCAGCGTGAAGACGCGGGTCGCGGCGTCGAGGCCGTTCCAGGTGTCCGACTGCCACATCGCGAACCACTCGCCGCCGACGCCGATGAACCCGGCGCCGAACAGCAGCATCACCATCAGCAGCCCGTACGTCGACAGCCGCCGCGCCTCGGTGTGCCTGCGCCGCGCCCACAGCCAGGTGGCGGCGACCAGCACGAGCGCGGAGAGCGTCTCCCACACGATGATCACCACGTAGGCCGTGTCCTGCAACGCCTCGGACTCGACGGCCCGCCACATCAGGTCGTCGTCCTTGAACGTGGTGTCCATCGCGAGCACATGCCGCACGAACTGCTGGTTGGTCCCGAAGTCGGTGATGTTCCCGAACGCGACGAGCGCCATGTAGAGCGCGACGGTACCGGTGAGAAGCGCGGCGGCGAGGGGAAGGGCGGAGGTCCCACGGGAGGGTCGGGTGGCGGCCATGTGGCAACTATGGCGGGGGTGCCCCGCGGGGCCCAGGGGATTTTCGGCGCTTCCGGGCCCGCGCTGGGGAAAACAGTTCGGTCCTGTCGGTGCCCCCTGTTAGCTTCAGGCGGCTCGTGTGATCCACGGGCCGGAAGTCCACAGGGGAGGGGAAGTTGGGTACGAGGAGAAGATCCGGGGCCACGCGCACCGGGGTCCGCCGGCTGGCGGCGGTTTCCTGCGCGACGGTGGTGGCCACGGCCGGGTCGGTCCTGTCCGGCACGGCGTTCGCGGCGGACAACCTGCCGCCGAAGCAGCCGCTCGTGCAGGACCTGAAGACGGGCAGCAAGGCGTGCGCGACCGGTGAGGACAAAGCGTACGTCTCGGGGCCGCCGACGCTCTGGGCGGTCCTTCACGACCCGCAGGAAGACGACCTGCCCGCGGGTGCCGACCTGGTCAAGGGCGAGTTCGAGGCGTGGTGGACGGACGAGGCGGGGCTCGAGCAGCGCCGTACGTACACCTCGTCCCCGACGCTCCCCGGGACGGCGCAGCAGTGGCGGATGCCTGAGGGCGTCCCGGCCAACACGGTGGTGTCCTGGCACGTCCGCGCGAACGACGGCAAGGCGGTGTCCGCCTGGAGCGACGAAGGCACCGGCTCGGCATGCGAGTTCGTGTACGACGACGTCAGCCCCGAGAAGCCCGCGGTCACCTCACCCGAGTACCCGAACCCCGAGGAGGTCTTCTGGGTCGACGGCGTCGGTGTCTACGGTCACTTCACGATGGACTCGCCGTCGGACGACGTCGTGTCGTACACCTACCACTTCCTGGGCGGCCCGTCCGGAACGGCCGCCGCCGAGAGACCGGGAGCGGCCGTGACCGTTCCCTACCTTCCGCTCTCGTCGGGACCCGCCTCCGTACAGGTCCGCGCCGTCGACCGGGCGGGCCGCAGCAGCGCGGAGACGACGTACCGCTTCAATGTGAAGGCGGGCCGCGCCCCCGTCGCGCACTGGAAGCTCGACGACCCGGCGGGCTCCCGTTCCGCGGCCGCAGAGACGGGCACCGCTGCCCGTGCGGGCACCGGGGTGACCTTCGGGGGTGCCGCTCCCGCCGGTACCGGAGTGACCGCCACCGCCGCCCTCGACGGCAGCGGCCACGGCTTCCTCACCCCGGACGTACCGGCCGTCACGCCCGGGAAGACCTTCGCGGTCAGCGCCTGGGCGCGACCCGCGCGGACCGGCCGGAACATGACGGTCGCCAGCCAGGACGCGGGCGACACGGCGGCCTTCCGGCTCGGGCTGGCCAGCCGCGACTCCGGTCCCGTCTGGTCCTTCGCGATCGGCGGCACGCGGCTGTCGGGCGGCGCCCCGGAGACCGGTGAGTGGGCGCACCTGCTGGGACTCTACGACCAGGAGACGGGCACCGCGCGGCTGTACGTGAACGGGCGCCCCGTCGGTGACGCGGTGAAGGCCACGCCCTCCGCGACGAGCGGGGCGTTCCAGATCGGCCGTGCCCGTGGCACGTCGGGCTACCACGCGCGGTGGCACGGCAGCGTCGGTGAGGTGAGGGTGCACGACCGGGTGGTGGTGCCCGAGGAGGCGGAGGCACTTGCCTACCGGAAGCCCGCGCTGCTCGGCCGCTGGGCGCTGGAGAACGCGACAGACGGCGCGAGCCCGGAGCAGGGCGGCGGGACCCCGCTGAGGCTGGGTGCGGGCGCGACGATCCACCGCGCCACCGGTGACTCCTGCATCCCGGAACTGGACCCCGACTGCCCCTACGTCCCGCCCGCGCTGGTCGGCGACGGACACCTGCGGCTGGACGGCGAGACCGGACACGCCGTCGCCGAGGGCCCGGTGGTGGACACCGGGGACAGCTTCACCCTGGGTGTGGTCGTCCGGCTGGCGGACTCCGAACCGGCCCACCCGATGACGGTGCTGTCGCAGGCCGGGGAGAACACCGACGCCTTCAAGGTGCGCTACGAACCGAGCGAGCACGCCTGGCAGTTGGTCGTGCCCGTGCGTGACGAGGCGGATGCGCGCGAGGTCGTGGTTTCCCAGATCGAGGCCGCGGACGGTGGCGAGGGCCAGGGGCATCGCCTTGCCGTGGTCTACGACGACGCGGCCGACACGGTCAAGCTGTTCCTGGACGGCGTGACCAACGCCGACGCCACCGGCACTCTTCCCGACGGCTGGCACAGCTCGGGGGCCCTCCAGGTCGGCCGCTCCAAGGCCGGTGACGGCTGGGGAGAGTACCTGCACGGAGACGTGGACGAAGTCCAGGCGTTCTCAGGCGCGTTGAAGGACGACCGGATCGTCGCCCTCGGTACGGGAACGGACGTCTTCCTCGACTGACCGTCCGACGCGCCGGAAGCCACCCCGGTTTCCGGCGCGTCGGGTCACACTGGTGGTCGGCCTGACCGGTGACCGGGGGAGGGAACGGCTCATGGCGCGGGCGCGGTCCTCGACGCAGCAGGTGATCAGCGAGCGCAGCCGGCGCGCGTTCGTCGGACGGGACGCCGAACGCGCTCTGTTCCGGGACAACTTGGAGCACCCGCCGCAGGACGAGCGGCACACGTTCCTCTTCCACGTGCACGGCAACGCGGGCGTCGGGAAGACGTGCCTCGTGCGGGAGTGGGAGCGGATCGCGCGGGAGTGCGGGGCGCTCACCGTGTACGTCGACGAGGCCGTGGGCAGCGTGCCCGAGGCGATCGCGGCGATCAGCGACCGGTGCGCCCGGGAGGGGCACCGCCTCAAGGACCTCGACCGCCTGCTGGCCGCCCACCGCGAGCGGCGCCACGAGGCGGAGACGGCGGTCGCGGCGGCCCTCGGACCACAGGCCGGCCGGACCGCGGACACGCAGGGCCCGGACGCGGCGGCCCAGCCGTCGCAGCTGACCCTCGCGGCGACCCGGGCCGGACTCGTCGGCCTCGGCCTCCTGCCCGGCGTCGGCGCCTTCGCCGGAGCCGTCGACCCGGTCCAACTCGCCCAGAGCGCCGACCGGTTGCGGACGTCGATGGGCGGCAGGCCGCGCAACCAGGAGGACCTGCGGCTGGTCCTCGCCCCCGAGCAGGTCCTCACCCCCGTGCTGCTGGACGAACTGGCCGGGACCGCGGCCCGGGTGCCCTGGATCGTCCTCTTCTTCGACACCTACGAGCGCACCGCGCCCTTCCTCGACGGCTGGCTGCACGACATGCTCGGCACGGACCGCCACGGCGGAGCCCTGCCGGACAACGTCGTGGTCGTCACGGCCGGGCAGCGCCCCCTGGACACCGCACGCTGGAGCGGGCTCGCGGACTCCGTCAGGGACGTGCCGCTCGGGCCGTTCACCGAGACCGAGGCGCGCCTGCTGCTCGCCGGGCGGGACGTCGTCGCCGAACCGGTCGTGCGGGAGGTGCTGCGGCTCACCGGGCGGCTGCCGGTGCTGGTCTCCACCCTGGCCGCGAACCGGCCCGCCGCGCCGGACGAGGTGGGCGACCCCAGCGTCACCGCCGTCGACCGCTTCCTGAAGTGGGAGCGGGACCCCGTACGCCGGGCCGTGGTGCTGGCCTGCGCGCTGCCCCGGCGGCTGGACGCGGACGTGTTCCGGGCGGCGTCGGGCTGCGCGGACGCCGAGGCGGACGCCCTGTTCGCGTGGCTGCGGGAGCTGCCGTTCGTCGGCGACGGCGGGAACGGCGTGCGGTACCACGACGTCGTACGGGCCCCGATGCTCCGCCTGGAGCGCCGCCGTTCACCGCGCGGCTGGACCGAGCGGCACACGCGGCTGGCCGGGACGTTCGGGCGGTGGCGCGGTGAGCTGGAGGCGGGCCCGGACGCCGGGCCGCCGTGGGCCGACGAGGAGTGGCGGGAGCTGCGCCTCGCGGAGTCCTACCACCTGCTGTGCGCCCGCCCCCGGGCCGCGCTCCCCGAGGTGCTGGCGGACACGGTCCGCGCGTGCGACCAGGGCGAGGCGGTGGCCGCGCGCTGGGCCCGGGCCCTGGCCGACGCGGGCGAGGACGCGGACGCCGTGGACGTGGCCCGCTGGGGACGCGACCTCACCGAGGCCCTCGCCGGACCCGGGGAGCCGGAGGGTACGGGCGAGGCGGCGGCCGGCGGCGAGGAGCGTCCGGACGCCGGTGTCGTCGCCGCACTGGGGCTGCTGCTGAACCGGGCCGGTCTCGGCCCGGCGGAGCAGGCGCTCGCCCGCACGGCACGCGGTGCGGCGCTGCGGCGGGCGGGGGCCCACGCCCGGGCGCTGGCCGAGTACGACCGGGCGGTCGCCCTCGATCCGGCGCTGGCCCGCGCCCACCGGGGCCGCGCCCTGAGCCGGGGCGAACTGGGCGACTACGAGGGCGCGGTCGCGGACCTGGACCGCGCCCTGGCGCTGGCGCCGGACGACGGCCGGGCCTACGCGATGCGCGGCGAGTACCGGCGGATCCTGCACGCGTACGACGCCGCGGTCCGCGACCTGGACCGGGGGATCGCCCTGGACCCGGCCCGGGCCTTCGCGTGGGCGTCGCGGGGCGCCACTCGGCTGGGCATGGGCGAGCTGGACGAGGCGCTCGCGGACCTGGACCGGGCGCTGGAGCTGAGCCCGGAGTACGGCTGGGCACTGGCCCGCCGGGCGCGGGTGTGGCGCGCCCGGGGCGAGCACGACCGGCAGCTGGCGGACCTCGACCGGGCCGTCCGGCTCCAGCCGGACTGGGCGTGGGGCGCCTGCGAGCGCGGCGACGCCCTGCGCGTCGCCGGGCGCCACGAGGAGGCGCTCGCGGACTACGACCGGGCGCTCGCCCTGGACGACGCGTACGCGTCGGCGTACGCGAGCCGCGGTGCCTGCCTGAGTGCCCTCGGACGGCACGCGGAGGCCCTCGCGGACCTGGACCGGGCGCTGGAGCTCAGACCGGGGTACGCGTGGGCGCTGGAGCGGCGCGAAGCCGTCCGCGACCGTCTGGCCGACGACGCGAGGTGACCCCCCCGGCCCGGGGGGAGGTCACGCGAGCCGCCCGTCCCCGAGGGCGGGCCGGTCAGCGGGCGAGCCGCTGTCCGAACAGGGCCTCCTTCTCCGGGGCGCCGAGCGAACCGGGGCTGAACGAGGCGATGTTGGTGGTCGTCGTGCCGGACTTCGAGCCGCGCAGCACCCAGACCGCGCCGGAGTCCTTGTAGGTGCCGTCCTCCAGCGGGGCGGCCGCGACGAGGTCGGCCCGGTTGTTGGCGTTGACGTCGACGAGCAGGACCGTACGGCCGAAGTTGTCGCTCGTCTCGGACACGCCGGGGACGCCGGACGTGGACTGGTTGAAGGCCTGGGCGCCCGAACCGGTCAGACCGGACGCGCCGCCCTTGAGCAGGACCACCGCGCCCGCCTCGCGGACCGAGCCGATGTCCTCGCCGGGGACGCCGACCGCGATGTCCGGGTAGCCGTCGCCGGTCACGTCGCCCGCGGCCAGCGAGTAGCCGAACTGGTCCCCGAGGTTGCGGTAGTTGTCGCCGGCCTCGTCGGTGCCCGGGACGCCCGCCGTGTTCTGCGTGATCTTGGTGGTGCGCGTGGAGGGCCCGTTCGCCGAGCCGTAGACGACGCGGACCGCGCCCGCGTCGTAGTCCATCATCTCCGACACCTGGTCGACCTGGCGGGTCACGAAGTCCCCGTAGCCGTCCTGGTTCACGTCGGCCACGACACCGCCGACGGTGTAGAAGCCGGTGCTCTTGAACGTCGAGCTGAGCCCGGTCGAGGTCCCCTTGTAGTAGCGGGACTGGAACTGCATCTCCTCGAAGCCGTTCGTGGTGACGACGTCGTCCTTGCCGTCGCCGTTCATGTCACCGACGGCCACGTCCTGGGGGCCCGACTCGTCCGCGATCTCCAGCGTGTCGGTGCGGGCGGGGACGCCGGCCCGGGTGATCGGGCCGAAGCGGACCTCCAGGTTGCCGTTGGCGTTGACGATCAGGTCGGCGTGGCCGTCCCCGTCGATGTCACCGGCGGCGACCCGGTAGGAGGGGTCGGGGAGCGCCACGGCGTCGCCGAGCCCGTGGGCGGAGCCCCAGAGCACCATCGGGGCGTAATAGCTGCCCACGGCCAGATCGGTGTAGCCGTCCCCGTCGAAGTCGCGGGCGGCGGTGCTGGTGCCGAAGGTCCCGTACTCCATGAGGTCGCCGGGCACACCGTCGGTGGCCTGCGTGATCAGCTGCGGGTGCGCGGTGTCGCTGCCCGCCGAGGAGCCGTACACGACGGAGACGGAGCCGGCCTGGTAGACGCCCGACACGGTGGCGTACGGGGCGCTGACCGCGAGGTCGGCGAAGCCGTCGCCGTTGAAGTCCACCACGGGGGTCTTCGGCGCGGCGGCGGCGGCCGGACCGGCGGACAGGACCAGGGGCGCGGTCAGCAAAGCGGCCAGCGCCGCGCACCGTGCGACGCCGCGACGGCTCTTGGGGTGAGGCACGAATGACTCCGAAAGTTCGGTCCGGATAGGTCTGTCGTTCATCTGGACCCGCGAGGGACCCGAACGGTTGTGGTGCGGGTGACCGATCGATCGGCTCTGCCCTGAACCGACCGTTCCCGTTCGATTACAGTGCTGAGCGATGCGGACCGGAGGAGGGCGTGGTGGGTGCGACATCCGGTGCCGTCTGGGGCCGCAGGGAGCAGCAGGACTTCCGGAGCCGGGTGCGCGGGACCCTGCTGGGGGCGGCCCTCGGGGACGCCCTGGGCGCTCCCCTCGACGCGCTGAGCCTGGAGGAGATCCGGACGGCGCACGGCGCGGCCGGAGCCGTCGATCTCGCCCCCGCGTACGGCCGACGCGGCTCGGTCACGCATCTCACCCAGCTCACGCTCTTCACCTTCGACGGCCTGATCCGCGCGCAGGTCCGCCGCGACACCGGCGCCTGGCACCCGCCGACCGACCTGCACCGGGCCTACCGCCGCTGGGCCGCGACGCAGAGCGACTGGGGTCCCGACGAGCGCCGCAAGGACGACGGCTGGCTGGCCCGCGAGGAGTGGCTGTACGCCCGGCGCGCTCCGGCCCGCGCCTGCCTGCTCGGCCTGGGCGACGACACCATGGGCACGCTGGACGCGCCCAAGAACCCGGGGGAGCGGGGGGCCGAGGCCGCGGCGCGGTCCGCGCCCTTCGGGCTGCTCGTCGGCTGGGAGCCGCAGCTCGTGATGCAGCTGGCCGTGGAGTGCGCGGCGCAGACGCACGGGCACCCCGTGGCCTACCTGTCGGCGGGGGCGTACGCGGTCGTGGTGCACGCCCTGGCCCGCGGCGAGAGCCTGGACGCCGCCGTGCAGCGGGCCCTGGCGCTGCTCGCCGCGCGCCCGGGTCAGCAGCCCGTCACCGACGCGCTCCAGCACGCCCTGGGCGCCGTACGGCAGGGGATGCCGTCCCCGGGCAGGGTCGAGGAGCTCGCGGGTGAGGGGACGGCCGAGGGGCTGCTCGCGGTGGCCGTGTACAGCGCGCTGGTCGGCGAGGACGTGCGGCACGGGCTGTCCCTCGCCGTGAACCACGGCGGGCACTCGGGCGCGGCCGGCGCGCTGACCGGGGGGCTGCTCGGCGCCCTGCACGGCGAGACGGCCCTCCCGCCGGCCTGGCTGGCCGAGCTGGAGGGCCGTCCCACGATGCTGGTGCTGGCGGACGACTTCGCCATGGAGATGACCCAGGGGCCCGCGCTGCACGGGCCCGCCGGTTCGTCGCCGGGCTGGCTAGCCCGCTATCCGCGCGCCTGACCGGACGACCGCCGGCCGGGCGCCCGGTCAGTCCTTGACGGGCGTGCCCACCACCCCGTCCGCCGCCTGTGCCGGGGCGGGAACGGCGGCCGCCGCCGCTCCGGAGCCGTCGTCGTCCGTGTTGATGATCTCGATGAGGGCGTCGCGCTCGGGGGTGTCCTCGGGCTTGAGGAAGCCGATGAGGACGTAGAGGACGAGGGAGATCGCCATCGGCACGGAGACCTGGTACTCCAGCTTCACGTCGGTGCGCTGCGAGAAGTCCAGGTGGTAGTTCATCAGGAAGAACGCGATCAGTCCGCAGGCCCAGCTGGTGAGCGCCGCCGTCGGACCGGACTTACGGAACGGCCGGAGCAGGCCGAGGATGAAGGGGATCGCGATCGGCCCCATGAGGCCGGCCACCCACTTGATGACGACCGTGATGATGTCCTTGAACGTGGGGGAGTTGACCTGTGTGGCCACCGCCATGGACAGGCCGAGGAAGGCGACCGTGGTGACGCGCCCGGCGATCAGTCCGGCCCGGGTGTCCCAGGCCCGCGCCGCCTTGGACAGCACCGGCATGATGTCCCGCGTGAACACGGCGGCGATCGCGTTCGCGTCCGAGGAGCACATGGCCATCGTGTGCGAGAAGAACCCGACGACCACGAGGCCCAGCAGGCCGTGCGGCAGCAGCTGTTCGGTCATCAGCCCGTAGGCGTCGGAGCCGTCCGGCTTCTCGGCCGTCACCAGAAGCGGGGACAGCCACATCGGGATGAAGAGGATGAGGGGCCACACGAACCAGAGCGCGGCGGAGAGGAACGCGGACCGCGTGGCCTCCTTGGCGCTGCCCGTCGCCATGTAGCGCTGGGCCTGGTTCCACATGCCGCCGTTGTACTCGAACAGCTTGATGAAGAGGTACGCGATGAAGAAGACGGTCATGTACGGGCCCGCGAAGCCGTTCGCGTGACCGTCCAGCTTCGGCGAGTCGAGCGCCTTGGACAGACCTCCCTGGTCGGAGATCTTGTTCAGCGCGATGACCAGCATCGCGACGCCGGCCAGCAACTGGATGACGAACTGGCCGAGTTCGGTCAGCGCGTCGGCCCACAGCCCGCCGATCGTGCAGTAGACGGCCGTGATGCCGCCGGTGATGAGGATGCCCTGGGTGAGCGAGACCCCGGTGAAGACGCTCAGCAGCGTGGCGATGGCGGCCCACTTGGCGCCGACGTCCACGATCTTCAGCAGGATGCCGGACCAGGCGAGCGCCTGCTGGGTCGGCAGGTTGTAGCGGTCCTTCAGGTACTCCAGCGGCGAGGCGACGTGCAGTCGTGAGCGCAGCCGGTTGAGCCGCGGCGCGAAGGCCTTGGCGCCGATCGCGATGCCGATGGCGATGGGCAGCGACCAGGTGACGTACGAGGTGATGCCGTAGGTGTACGCGATGCCGGCGTACCCGGTGAACATGACCGCGCTGTAGCCCGACATGTGGTGCGAGATGCCGGACAGCCACCACGGCATCTTGCCGCCCGCGGTGAAGAAGTCGCTGACGTCGTCCACGCGCTTGTGGGACCAGATGCCGATCGCGGTCATCACGCCGAAGTACGCGACCAGGACGGCCCAGTCGAGACCGTTCATGTGCCCCCTCCAGGGGTCCGCCTTTGAATCTGCAGATACCGGACGGCACTTCGCCAGTACGCATGGGTCCCCCGCCCGGGCGGAGCCGGGATCGTCGGGGGGCGGGCGGAGCCCCCGTGCGGGTGCGGGGACTTGGGGGATTGAACCGCCGGTTCGACCGGCCGGTCAAGCCCTAGTTGGTCATGGATATGAACACAGATCAGAAAGCAGAACGATTTTACTTGCTCTTGACCTGTAGGGATGTTGTCGTGCTCGTGACGTGAACCACACGATGAGCGGGCACTTCGCCAGACGGACCAGCGACAAGGAGACAGGCGTACGGGATGCGGGTCCCGTGCGGCCGGAACAGGAGCCGACAGCCGCGATCAGCGCATGAGTTCGCCGGCGTTCACGAGCAGGGACTGCCCAGTGATCGCCCGCGCCCTGTCGGACGCCAGGAACACCACGGCGTCCGCCACGTCCCCGTCCGTGGCCAGCTCGGGCAGCGCCATCCGCTCGGTCAGCCGCTCGCGCACGACCGACTCCGGCACGCCCTCGGTGTGCGCGGTGAACCGGACGTACGCCTCCACGGGCGGTCCCCACATCCAGCCCGGCAGCACGGTGTTGACCCGGATCCGGTACGGGCCGAGCTCCCGGGCGAGCGAGTACATCGCGCTCGTCAGGGCGCCCTTGGACGCCGCGTACGCGGCCTGGCGCACCTGCGTGGGGGCGGCCACCGACGACTGGGTGCCGATGACGACGACCGAGCCGCCGCCCTCCTTCAGCGCGGGCAGGCAGGCGCGGGTCATCCGCAGGGTGCCGAGCAGGTTCACGTCGATGACCGACTGCCAGGTGGTGAAGTCGGCGTCCTCCAGCCCCCCGAAGTAGCTGTCCCAGGCGGCCACATGGACCACGGCGTCGATCCGCCCGAACCGCTCCCGGGCCAGCGCCGCCAGCGCCTCACAGCTCGTCTCGTCGGTGATGTCCGTCGCCCGGTACGCCGTGTGGGCGCCGTCCGGGTCGAGCGCGGCGGCCGTCTTGGCGAGGTTCGCCTCCGTGCGTGCGCCGAGCACCGCGTTGCCCCCGTCGCGCACCACCGCCGCCGCGACCTGGTGTCCGAGCCCGGCGCCGACTCCCGAGACGACGACGGTCCTGCCCGCGAGCAGCGGCATCGGAGGCCTCCCGGCTCTGGCGCATTGTCTGACGGGGCGTCAGAGTATGGGCTGCCGACCGAGGAAGGAAGTCCCGCGCGGGACCGGCGCAGGAAAGGGGAGCGACATGAGCGAGGACACCCGCAGCGAGGTGTACGCGGAACTGGCCGCCCTCGGCCCGTACGGCGTCCACCCGGGCCACGCCCTGATCACGATGGTCGAACCGCACCCGGGCCACGAGCACGCCTACAACCGCTGGTACGAGGACGACCACTACTACGCCGGCGCGATGGCGATGCCCTGGATGTTCGCGGGACGCCGCTGGGTGGCGACCCGCGACCTCCAACTCCTGCGCCGACCCGAGAAGTCCGCCGTCGCCCAGCCCGTCACCGCCGGCTGCTACCTGTCCACGTACTGGGTCACCGAGGGCCGCTACGACGACCACATGCGGTGGACCGTCGGCATCAACAAGCGCCTGAACCGCGACCACCGGGTCTACCGGGAGCGCACCCACGTCTTCACCGCGTTCCAGGACCACGAGGCCACGGTCTACCGCGACGGCGCCTCGGGCCCCCGCGACTTCCACGCCCTCGACCACCCGTACGCGGGCCTGGTCCTTCAGGTCGTCGACGCCGAATCCGCCGAGCAGCGCGCCGAGTTGCTGGACTGGCTGCGCGTCCGCCACCTCCCCGGGCGGCTGGCCGGCTCCCCGGCCGCCCTCGTCACCGTCTTCCGGCCGACCCCGCTGCCCGGCGACCGCATGACCTACGTCAAGCAGGTCGAGGGCGTCGACACCCGGCTGACCCTGCTGTGGTTCCTCGAAGCCGACCCACGGGAGTGCTGGGAGGCATGGTTCACGGGGCTGGACGACGAGGTGGCCGCGTCCGGGCTGGGACGGGTGGAGCTGCTCGCCCCCTTCGTCCCCACGGTGCCCGGCACGGACACCTACGTCGACCGGCTCAGGTAGCCGCCGCGGCCTCGGGAAAGGCCGAGCCCCCTCGGCCAGGACGGCGGGCCGGACGAGAGGGCTCTGTCGGTGGTGCGTATCCAGTTGGTCGGTGCGGTTGTGGGTGTCGGTGCATCAGGTGAGGTCGAAGGCTCCCCGTCCGACCTCCGTCACGAACGCGCTCCACGAGTTCGCGGGGAACGCCAGGGTGGGACCCTCGGGGACCTTGGAGTCCCGGACGGCCATCGCCGCGACGAGCGGGGACTTGACCTCGACGCACGCGCCGTTGCCCGTGGAGTACGAGGACTTCGTCCAGGTGTCCGTGGCGCCTTGCTGGATTGCCATTTTTGCTCCGGTAGCCAGTCGTTGAGTTGCTGTCACCGGGCTGCGGGGTCCTGGCGGAACCCGCGGGCCGGTTTGCGCCAACGTTGTTGCTCGATGGCGTGATCGACGCTACTCGCCAACATCGGTTGGCGAAGCGACTATTCACTCGACTGGATGGCATATTCCAGGGGGGTCTTCCATCCCGGTCCGGCGAAGGTGTACTGTTCCGCACCTTCACGCCGGAGGACCCCTCTCAGGGCGTCCCGGACCGCCTCCGCGGCCCCGGCGCCGGACTCAGCGCGCGTAGTCCTTCGCGATGTCCGCGATGAACTGACGGGACTGCTCCACGTTCAGCGCCTGCGCGCGCAGGTGCTCGTACATGACGCTGTACTTCTGGACGTCGTTCGCCTTCTCCAGGTACAGGTCGCTCGTGACGCCCTCGATGTAGACGACGCTGGAGTCCGCCGCGTCCGGGAACTCCAGGATCGCGTACTGCCCGTTGAGACCGGGATGCGCGCCCATGTCGAAGGGGATCACCTGCACGGTGACGTGCGGCAGCTGCGACTGCTCGACCAGGTACTCCAACTGGTCCCGCATCAGGGAGCGGTTGCCGACGGTCCGGCGCAGCGCCGCCTCGTCCAGCACGGTCCACAGGCGCAGCGGGTTGTCCGGCGCGGAGATTCGTTCCTGCCTGCGCAGGCGCACCTGTACGCGCTTGTCGATGTCGGCCGGGGCGGTCTCCGGCAGCGCGCCGGCGATCAGCGCCTCCGCGTACGGCCGGGTCTGGAGCAGGCCGGGGACGACCTGGGGGTCGTAGACGCGCAGGGACGCGGCGTCGGTCTCCAGGCCGATGTAGACGCTGTAGGGGATGTCGCCGAAGGAGTGCCACCAGCCCTGCTGGCGCGAGTCCTTGGCCATCTGCATCAGCGAGTCGACGATCCGGTGGTCGTCCACCTCGTAGACCCCGCACAGGTCGCGGACGTCGCGCTGGCTGATGCTGCGCCGCCCGTTCTCCAGGCGGCTGATCTTCGACTGCGAGACGAGCAGCCGCTCGGCCACCTCTTCGGCGGTCATGCCCTTGAGCTCGCGGAGCCGCCGCAGCTCCTGGCCCAGCCGGCGGCGCCGGACGGTGGGATTGACATTGGACGCCACGGGACGTGCACCTCCGGCTGCGTGCCTCTACTTTGCGTATCTGCTGTTGAGCAGACTGCCACCAAGGTGCTTTCTACCGCTGGGAAACAGTGGATATGCGCTGCGTACACGACAGTTCGGGACGAGCCCGGTCCCCGCGGCACCCGTACATGCGGCCGCGCGGGGCGGTGGGGCCGTGACGGGCGTCCTGGCGGACGGACGTACGGCCTCACCGCCCCGCGCGGACCGGCGGCTCCCGAACCGGGTCGTGTGGGGACTGCGGTGCGGCGCTGACGTGCTGGACGTGCGGAGGTGGTGCTGGTCGTGCCGGGTGCCGGGGTACTGCGGCTCAGTGGACCACGGCGCGCGCCATGGAACCGTGGCGCGGTTGCATCGGGACGCCCCTGGCGGGCTCCGGTGCGGACCTGACGCCGGCGGTGGCCGGACGGCCTGCCGGTGCCGGGCTGCGGCGTGGTTGTGCGCCCACGCCGTTCTGGACGTCCATGACCGCGTGTGCCACGAGGCCGCCCATGGGGTCGTGCCTGATCAGGTCCCGGAGCCTGGATCGGGACGATCGTCCCTCGTTCCCCGGGTAGAGGTGCTTGCCGAGACCGACCGCGTGGGCCAGTGCGGCGAGCGCCGCGGTCCGCGGGTCCGGCGGTACGCCGGTGCGGATCGCACTGTCCAGCCGGGCCCTGATCTCCCGGCTGATCTCCGTGTCCGTCGCCTGGTAGCGAGTCGTCGGAAGCACCCCGCACATCTGGCCGGCCACGGCATGGACCATGCCGCACCTCTCCAGATGCGAGAGATAGGTCTGGCGCAGCCCCAGGCGGGGTCCGCCAATCCAGTTGACCGCGCGTACGGGTGCTCCGCGTCGGCGAAGCAGTTCCAACGCACAGTCCAGTGTCGGATCTCCAGTCGGCCGTGGTGCCACCACGGCGATACGATCCCCGTCTGGGGCTATCCGTCCGGCCAGCGCCAGCTCCACTAGCTGTGCTCCGGCCAGACCGAGGTCGAGCGACTGCGGCTGTGCGGTGGTACCCGTGGTCGGGTCCAGCGCCAGCAACAGAAGCTCCTCCGGAAGTGTTCTGCGGCTCCTGCCCATCCATGCCTCCCCGCGTGGATGAATGACAGGGTGACCCCTCTCACATTGGTCTGTCGAGGGTGCGTGACCGCTTCGTAGTGGAACCGGTAGATATGTCGTTCTCGTCTACCGGTGTGGGCGGGCCCGCACACAGGACACTGGTACATGGTTCGGACAGCGGTGTCCGGCGGGCGGTTCGAGGGTTCACGGTTCGGTTGGGCGTCGCTGGGCGGCGCACGGAGGAGGCATCGGTGGCGGGCGAGTCCCCCGACAGGTCGAAGCAGCACGAGTCGTCGGCGTCGTCGGCAGAAGCGACGTCGGGGACCCCGGCCGCGGTTCCGGGTCCGACGCGGGGGTCGGCGTCGACCCCGGCCGACCCGCGGATGGCGGTGGCCCGCGAACGGGCCGCCACGGTACGGGTCGACCAGGCGACGGCGGTCTTCTCGACCCGGGCGCTGAAGGAGGCCGAGCGGTCCGAGGGCGCTTCGGAGGCGCCCGGAGCCCCGGAGAGCGCCTCTGAGGCGGTTCCGGAGCCGGCGGGGCCCGCGGAGTCCGCGGCTCCGGCGGAGGCCGGCGAGAAGGGCCCCTCGGGCGACGCGCGGCTGCGGGCCGCGGTCGCCGCGTGGGTGGCGACCGCGGACGACCCCGCGGACGCGGACACCCCGGAGACCCCGGAGACCCCCGACACGGATGCCTTCGGCGAGGACGCCTCCGGCGAGGACACCTCCGCCGAGCCCGCCGCCGACGAGCGCGGTGCCGACAAGACCGCCGCCGCCCGTGCCGCGGAGGCGGCCGTCGCGGACGCGAAGACCGCCGTCGCCCCGGGGGACGTCGAGGACACCGACACGCCCGAGGACGCGAAGGCATCCGGGGACGCCGAGGCCGCCGTCGCGCCTGCGGACGCGAAGGGCACCAAGGCTCCCGGACCCGCCAAGGACCCGAGGAGTGCGGCGACGCCCGTCGCTCCGCAGGACGCCAAGGGCGCCGAGACGCCCGAGGACGCCGAGGCTCCCGAGGACGCCAAGGGCTCTGCGGATGCGAAGGCTCCCGGAGACGCAAAGGCTCCCGAGGACGCCAAGGGTCCGAAGGCCGCCGGGACGGCTGTAGTCCCCGAGGACGCGAAGGTCTCCGGAGACCCGAAGGCTCCCCGGGACGCCGAGGCTCCCAAGGGTGCCGGGACCGCCGTGGCCACCGAGGACGCGAAGGTCCCCGGAGACGCCAAGGCCCCCGAGGACGCCAAGGGTGCCGGGGAGGGCGGGGACGACGGGCCCCGGGTCGACCAGGCCACCGCCGTCTTCAAGGCCGTACGCCCGACCGCCCCGCCCGTGGACCAGCCCACGACCATGCTGAAGCTGGGCGACGCCAGGCCGGGAACCCCGACCGGCAAGTCCGGTGCGAAGCCGGAGACCGCGTCCGGGGCGAAGCCCGCCGCGGCAGCGGGCGCCAAGCCCGCCACCGAACCCGGTACGAAGCCGGAGACCGCGTCCGGCACGAAGCCCGCCACCGAACCCGGCGCCAAGCCCGCCACCGAACCCGGCGGCAAGCCGGGTGGTGCCCCCTCGGGGGAGCCCCCGGCCGAGCGGACCAGCAAGTTCGTGGCGCTGAAGCCGCTGGACGAGCCCCCGGCCGCGAAGCCCCGCGCGGCGTCCGCACCGGCGACGGCGAAGCCCCCGGTCGCCCCGGCGGAGGCCACCGCGGCCGTCCCGCAGGTGGGCCCGGAGCGGACCACGCAGCAGCCGCTGCCGCCCAAGCCCCCGCTGGACCTGCTCGCCGAGCTGACGAACACGCCGCCGCCCCCGGAGACCCCGGTCCGCACGATCGTGCGGCGGTTCAAGATCTGGACCCCGCTGGTCCTGCTGCTCGCCGTCGTCTTTGCGGTAGCACAGGCCGTACGGCCGCTCCCGGCGCCGGGCCTCGCGCTCACCGCCGACGAGACGCACACCTTCGAGGGTGGCGACCTCGACCTGCCGTGGCCGGGTCAGGGCCAGTCGGCGATCGAGGTCGAGGGCGTCGGCAGCCTCGGCACCGACGGCAAGCAGAAGCCCGCCCCCATCGCGAGCGTCGCCAAGATCATGACGGCGTACGTGATCCTGGAGGAGCACCCCCTCAAGGGGAACGAGGGCGGCCCGCAGATCACCGTCGACCAGAAGGCCGAGGACGAGTCCAAGAACGAGGACGAGTCGACGGCCGCGGTCTCCAAGGGCCAGAAGTTCACCGAGCGCCAGCTGCTCCAGATGCTGATGATCCCGTCCGGGAACAACGCGGCCCGGCTGCTCGCCCGTTGGGACTCCGACAGCGAGACCTTCGTCGGCAAGATGAACGCCGCGGCGAAGAAGCTGGGCATGTCGAAGTCGACGTACACGGACCCGAGCGGTCTGGAGAAGACGACGGTGAGCACCGCCACCGACCAGCTCAAGCTGGCCAAGGCGGTCATGCAGAAGGACGTCTTCCGGACCATCGTCGGCATGGCCAGGGCCGACATCCCCGGCCTGGACAAACCGATCTACAACAACAACGACCTGCTGGTGAAGCAGGTCGGCGTGATCGGCCTCAAGACCGGCTCGTCGACCCCCGCGGGCGGCAACCTGGTGTGGGCGGCCACCAAGACGGTCGACGGCAGGACGCAGACCGTGTACGGCGCGGTCCTCGGCCAGAACGCCGGTACGGGCCGGGTCTGGGACAGCCTCCAACTGGCCCTCACCAACAGCCAGAAGCTCATCGACAAGGTCCAGCAGGGCCTGACCTCCGCCACGGTGGTGAAGAAGGGCGACGTCGTCGGGTACGTGGACGACCGGCTCGGCGGCAGGACCCCTGTGGTCGCCACCAAGAACCTCAAGGCGGTCGGCTGGCCGGGGCTGCGCACGAAGCTGTCGATCGGCCCCGGCAAGGAGAGCGTCCCGCACACCGGGAAGGCCGGCACGGTCGTCGGCGAGCTGACGGTGGGCGACGGTTCCGACCACGCGGTGGACATCCCGGTCGCACTGCAGTCGGACCTCGCCGAACCGGGCTTCGGCGCCAAGCTGACGCGGGTGACCTGACACGGTCGGACGGCCCGGACGTTCACCCGTCCGGGCCTGCCCGGCGCCCGGGCCCGAGCACGGGCGGACGTACGCCGGGGTGAGGTCCGCGCAGCACCGCGCACGCACCGTGCCCGCCGGGCAGCGGCCCACCCGGGCGCTCCCCGGCGGGGTGCGTGCTAGCGTCGCGAACCGGGGCGGGTCGTGGGCCGTGGGGTCCCGGCCGAGAATGCGGAACGGGACACGGGGAGTGCCTTCAGGTGGCCACAGCGGAGCCGACACACGCCGACGACGCCAAGCCGGACCCAGACTCCGGCCCGCGAATACCGCTGTCCGCCGACCGTCAGGACCGGCCCGGCGCGGACGCCGGTCCCACCCGGGACACCGCTCCCGCGACCCCCGAGCCCGCTCCCGAGGCGGCCTCCGACCCGGACCCCGGGTCCGCTCCGGCCGGCCCGTCCGGCGGCCGTCTCGACTTCGCACTGCGGCACCCCGTCGCCCTCATGACCCTGCTCGCCGGGGTCCTCCATCTCGTCTGGTTCTTCACGTTCGCCAACAGTGGCGGGGACCTCGCGGCCCAGGACGCGTGGGCCGAGTTCGTGGGCCGGCACCCCGACTCGGCGTACAACCTGGCCTGGTACGGCGGCATGCACCCGGTGTCGTACAGCGTGGTGTCGCCGTATCTGATGTCCGTGCTCGGTGTGCGGACGACGATGATGATCGCCGGGACGGTCTCGGCCGCGCTGCTCACGATGATCCTGATCCGCAGCCGGGCGGTACGGAACCCGCTGTGGCCCGCGCTGGCGGGCGTCTTCGCGCTGCTGTGCAACGCCGCGTCGGGCCGGGTGACCTTCGGCCTCGGCATGGTGTTCGGCCTCGGCGCCACCGCCGTCGTCTTCTGCTGGCCCCATCGCTGGCGCTACAAGCGCTGGGCGAAGGCGCTCTGCGCGGCTCCGCTCGCCGCTCTCGCGACCGCCGCCTCGCCCGTCGCCGGTCTCTTCGTCGGACTGGTCGCCGTCGCCCTCTTCCTCCAGAAGCGGCGCCCCGGCGCGTGGGCGCTGGGCATCGCCCCGGCCCTCGTGGTGGCGGTGTCCGCCTGGCTGTTCCCGTTCTCCGGGACCCAGCCGATGGGCTTCGGCTCGGTCGTGCTGCCGTTCCTCTCCGCCGTCGGCGTCTTCGCGCTGGTGCCGAAGGAGTGGAAGACGGTACGGATCACCTCGGCGGTGTACGGGCTCTCCGTGCTGCTGGTCTGGCTGATCAACTCCCAGATCGGCTCCAACATCACGCGTCTCGCGATGCTCTTCACCGGGGTCGCGCTGATCGCCGCGCTGCCGTTCACGGCACCGCGCAGCCGCAAGTGGTACGCGATCGTCCTGGCCTCCGCGGTGTTCACCGGCTGGATCGGCTTCAAGTCGGTCGACGACATCGTGCACACCACGCCCACGGCGTCCTGGGCCCGCGAACTGGCGCCCCTGGTGAACGAGCTCCAGGAGGTCGGCGCCGAGCGGGGCCGCGTCGAGGTCGTCCCGGCGCGCTCGCACCGCGAGGCCTCGGCGCTCGCCCCGTACGTGAACCTCGCCCGCGGCTGGAACCGGCAGGCGGACATGGAGCGCAACCCGCTCTTCTACGACGACACCCTCAACTCGGCGAACTACCACGAGTGGCTACAGCGCTGGGCCGTCCACTACGTGGTGCTGCCCAAGGACGAGCCGGACGGCGACGGCGGCGAGCGCGAGCGGGAACTGGTCCAGCGGGGCATGCCCTACCTGAAGCAGATCTGGGGCGACGCGAACTGGCAGCTTTTCGAGGTGACCGACCCGACGCCGCTGGCCGACCCGCCGGCCGTCGTGGACCGGGCCGAGCAGGGCGAGCTGACGATCGAGGTGCGCAAGCCGGGCCGGGTGCTCATCCGGATCCCGTACTCCCCGTGGCTGGGGCTCGTCGACGCCGAGGGACGGAGCATCAAGGCGCCCAAGGAGACGGAGGAGTCCAAGCACCGGGAGGAAGGGACGCCGAAGTCCTTCGACAACGTCCACGGCTGCCTCATGGAGGCAGAGGAGGACGCCGCCGGCGACAAGTGGACGGAACTCCTGGCCCCGTCCCCGGGCACCTACCGCCTGGCGGCCCCTTACCAGCTCCCCCGAGGCACCCCGTGCCCGGAGGAACTCCGCTGACCCGAATCGCCTTTCCGCGGTTCGGGGAGCGGAGCCCCGGGGCCGAAATTCAGCCCCTCCAGCGTTTGAGGAGCGGGTTCCGGGGCGGAGCCCCGTGTCGGGACGGGCAGGGGCGGAGGGGGCGAAGAACTCCGGCGTCACGTCACCCCGGGGTCACCGGACGTCACGGGGCGACGGAGTCACCGGCACCGGTCCCACCGTCCCCACGGGGAATGACAGGAAACGCCACGTCACACACCGCGTCCTCGGGCCCCGCCGAGTCCCAGTCGGCGAAATACACCTCCCGGCAGGGACCCCCGTACTCCAGCCCCCGCTCCCGCATCCACACCTCGACCGCCTCGAACGCGGCGAGAATCTGCGGATAGGCGACCTGCGCCTTGGTGATCCGGGCGTACGCGAGCCGCCGGGCGGGCTCGACCCGCACCCGCGTCCCCCAAGCCCGCCCGTGCAGCTCCGCCCACTCCCGAGCGGCCCCCTCGTCCGCCACGGGCACGCAGGACTCGACGGGCCCGTCGCTCTCCTGCGACACCTCGGAGTGGTAGACGACGAACGGCGCCGCGACCACCCCGCCGCACGCGCGCGCCCCCTCCTCCAGCCGCCCGAGCGACGCCCCGATCCACGCGGGCAACTCGTCGGCGAGCGTGTGCCGCGTCTGCGTGAGCACCACCCGCTCGGGTACCTCCACCGTCTCGACCACGAACGTTCCGTACATCTCGGAATCCCTTCCCGACAGCCGTCCACGGAGGTACGCGGCGAGCGTCCGCTGCGAGGCGAACCGCTCCTCGGCGTCGGCCCAGTACGCGGCGAGCCGCTCCGACCCCTCGGCCCCGTCCGCCTCGACGACCTCCGCGATGCGCGCGAGCGGCATGTCGAGGCGGCGCAGCAGCGCGACCGTACGGGCCCGCTCGGCCTGGTCGGCGCGGTAGTAGCGGTAGCCGCTGACCTCGTCGACGTGCGCCGGGGTCAGCAGTCCGAGCCGGTCGTACAGCCGCAGCGCCTTCGGCGAGAGCCGCGCGCGGGCGGCGAACGCGCCGATCGTGAGCAGTTCCTGGGGCACGGGCCTGTCCTCCGTCACCGGGCGCCCTCCGCCCGGTGGGAGCACGATGACCCCTGCCCCAGGGGCAAGGTCGACACGGCGGACACGACGGAGGGCGCGAGGGCTACGCGGGCCACTAGGGCTACGGCAGGGCCTTCTCCACCGCGGCCACCAGCTCGGGCGACTCCGGCTCGGTCTGCGGCGAGAACCGCGCGAGCACCTCGCCGCCGGGCCCGACCAGGAACTTCTCGAAGTTCCAGCGGATGTCCCCGGTGTGGCCCTCGGCGTCCGCGGTGTCCACCAGCAGCCCGTACAGCGGGTGCCTGCCGTCGCCGTTCACCTCGGCCTTCTCGGTCATCGGGAAGGTCACGCCGTACGTGGCCGAGCAGAACTCGGCGATCTCCTCGGAGGACCCGGGCTCCTGCCCGAGGAACTGGTTGCAGGGCACGCCGAGCACGGTGAACCCCTGGTCCGCGTACCGCTCGTGCAGCCGCTCCAGACCCGCGTACTGCGGGGTGAGCCCGCACTTGGAGGCGACGTTCACGACGAGGACGGCCTTGCCGCGGTACTGGGAGAGGTCCGCGGAACCGCCCTGGAGGGCGCCGATCTCCACGTCGAACACAGAATCGAAAGTGTCAGGAGTAGTCATCCTGGGATGCTAGCCCCGCCAGGTGACACGTCCGCACCCGCCGGGGGTCAGCCCTCTCGCTGGGCCCGCACGAGGACCTCGCCCGCGGGCGTCCGGTAGTAGAGCACCGACCGCCCCGCCCGCCGCCGCTCGACCAGCCGCGCGTCCAGCAGCACCCGCAGATGGCGCCCGACCGAACCGAGGCCCTGCCCGGTCACCGCGACCAGCTGGCTCGTGCTCATCGGGGAGCCGAGCAGGACGAGGACACCCGCCCGGGCCGGACCGAGCAGCCCGCCCAGGCTCTCCGGCACCGACGCGGACCCCGTCCGCACGAGCGCCCCAGAGCACGGGTACACGACGGCGTACCGGTGCGGCTCCTCCCACGACACCCAGCCGTGCCGCTGCGCCGTGATGGGCACGAAGAACAGCTCGGCGCCGGAGATCTCGCGGGGCGGGTACTCGTGGCGGTTGACCTGGAGCCGGTTCTCGCCGAGCCAGCGCGTCCCGGGCCGCAGCGTGTCCAGCGCCGCGGCCCACCCGCCCTGGCCGAGCTGCGCCGTGCGGGAGACGACGTCGGCCTCCAGGACGCGCCGGCGACGCTCCCAGTACGGGCGTACGGCCTCGGTCCACACGTAGGTGAGCAGGTCGGCCGCGCGCGCGGGCAGGTCGTCCCGCTCCAGCGCGGCCGGCAGCGGACCGCGCAGCGCCGTCCGGAGGTGGGCGCGCGCCGCCACCGGCGACGCCTCCCGCACCCGTACGACCTCGTCCTCGAAGTCCTCGGCGTCCCCGGACAGCCCGCCCGCCCTCGCCGTGCCCGCCCCGGACGCTGGGGAGCGCCCGGCGGCCCGCCCCCGGGGCGTCGGCGTCAGGAAGTCGGCGATCCACTCCGGGCCGAGTCCGGAGCGGACGAGCAGCGCGGTGACGGGATCGGCGGCCAGCCGCTCCCGGTACGCGGGCAGATGGGCGTCCAGCCAGGCGTGCTCACCGGGGTGCGCCCCCACGCCCGCGTGCAGGACCTTCAGGGAGCCGAAGGTCTCGGCCAGCGGCGACAGCACGAAACGGCTCCCGGCCAGGGTGTCGGCGTTCACCTGCCACCAGCCCACGCCCGCCCCCGTCCCGTCGGTTTCGCCCAGGCGCGAAACAGTAACGGCCTGCCCGGGGCCCGTCCCAGACTCCGCCCATGCGCACCTACTCCGACCTCTTCCGCACCCCGGAGTTCACCCCGCTCTTCCTGGCCTCCGCGCTCAGGTCGGCGGGCCAGACGGTCAGCGGACTGGCCCTCGGCACACTCGTGTACGAGGCCACCGACTCGCCGCTGCTCTCCGCCCTCAGCATGTTCGGCCCGTCGCTGGCCCAGGTGCTCGGCGCGACCACGCTGCTCTCGGCGGCGGACCGGCTGCGGCCCCGCGCCACCCTGACCGGCATCGCACTCGCCTTCGCGGCCGGTACGGCGGTCCTGGCGATCCCCGGACTCCCGGTGTGGGGCGCCCTCGTGCTGGTCTTCGGCCTCGGCCTGGTCGCCTCGCTCGGCGGCGGCGTCACCTGGGGCCTGCTGAACGAGATCCTGACCAGGGACGGCTACCTGCTGGGCCGCTCCGTCTTCAACATGATGAACGGCCTCACCCAGATCCTGGGGTACGCGACCGGCGGAGTCCTGGTGGCCGTGCTCTCGCCGCGCAGCACGCTGGCCGTCGCCGCCGGGCTGTACCTGGTGACGGCGCTCGTCTCCCGCCTCGGGCTGAGCCGCCGCGAGCCCCGGACCGCGGGCCGCCCCTCCGTGCGGGAGACCTGGCGCACCAACGCCCGGCTCTGGTCGTCCGGCCCGCGCCGGCGCGTCTACCTGCTCCTGTGGATCCCCAACGGCCTGGTCGTCGGCTGCGAATCCCTCTTCGTCCCGTACGCCCCGGCCCACGCGGGCCTGCTGTTCGCCATGGGGGCCCTCGGCATGCTCGTCGGGGACGTGACGGTCGGCCGCTTCCTGCCGCCCCGGGTGCGCGCGCGGCTCGGCATCCCGTTCCTGCTCCTGCTCGCGGGCCCGTACCTGCTCTTCGTACTGCGCCCGGGGACGGCGGTGGCGGCGGCCTGTGTCGCCGTGGCCTCCGTGGGCTTCGGCGCGAGCCTGATCCAGCAGGAACGGCTGATGGCGCTCACGCCGGACGAACTGAGCGGTCACGCCCTCGGACTGCACTCCTCGGGCATGGTCACGATGCAGGGAGTGAGCGCGGCGCTGGCGGGCACGGTTGCCCAACTGACCTCGGCGGCCACGGGGATGACGGTGATGGCCGCCGCGTCGGTCGCGGTGACGCTCGCCCTGTCAGCCGCGGGCAAGCGTGAGGAACGCCGTCCAGGTGGCGGGCGCGACCCGGAAGACCGGACCGTCGGGGGTCTTCGAGTCGCGGACGTGGACGGCTGAGGGGAGGGTGGCGACCTCGATGCAGTTGCCGCCCTGCTCTGTGCTGTAGCTGGACTTGACCCACTGCAGTGCGGTGCTCATCGCTCTCCTAGCAATCGGTCCAACAGGCCCATGGACTCCGCCGGGTTGAGTGCCTGTGTCCGCAGCATCGCATATTTGCGCTCCAGGAGGGACACCTCGTCGGGCTGAGCGATCAGCCATCCCCTGCGCTGGCCTTCGACGTACGCGATGCGCTGGTGGTCTGGGGTCTCGATGAGGACGAAGGGCCCGGAAAGCCCGGCGTGGAAGTCCCTCCCGAGCGGCATCACTTGGAGCGTGACGGCCGACAGTGCGGCGGACTCGCGGAGGCGCCGCAACTGCTCGGTGTATACGGGGGCGCCACCGAGCCGGTCCATCAAGGTCGCCTCGGAGATGATGAAGCAAGCAGTCGGCGGGTCCGCGCGTTCGAGGATCTCCTGGCGGGCGACGCGAGCTGTGACGCGCTGAGTGACCTCGTCCTCGGTGAGGGGCGGCACCTCGTTCCGAAAGATCGCTCGGGCGTAGGCCGGGCACTGCAGAAGGCCGGGGAACGCCTGGTTCTCGTAAGACGAGATGGCGATGGCCTCCCGCTCCAGATCCATGTACTCCTCGGCCCAGCGGGGGAACAGGTCCACCTCGGGCATGTGCTCCAGGGCGGCCGACAAGACGCCCTTCGTGTCGAGGACTTGGTCGAGCAGACCGGCGAAGTCCTCCTTGAGCGGGCGCCTGCCCTGCTCGATGGAGGCGATGGTCTCCTCGTCCACGAGGGCCCGCTCGGCGAGCGAACGCTGGGTGAAACCGGCGGCCCGCCGCAGGACACCCAATTGCGCGCCGACCATCTTCATCGCTGACGCGTTCTTGCGCGAACGCTTCCTGGAGTTCATACGGTCCAACTCCCCCTCACGGCACGTACGTCCACCGCGGGGAACCCGTACAAGAAATCTGTACGGGTCCACTCACTGCTCCATCATGACCACGGAGCGTCACTCTCGTCACGTGAACAACGAAACCGCTCACAGCCCTCGCGAGCGCTTCTACCGGCGTGAACGCCGATCGGTGCCGGCCGCACGGGAGTTCACGAGGGCCGCGCTGTCGGACTGGGGAGTGCCGCCGGGCGCGTACGACGACATCCTGCTCTGCGCGGGCGAGCTGACCACGAACGCCCTGGTGCACGGCGTACCGCCCGGCCGGGGCCTGCGGCTGAGGCTAGTTCCGTGCGGCGACCTGCTGCGCGTCGAGGTCCACGACAGCGGCGGCGGCGAGCCGAGGGTGACGGCGCCGGCGGGGGAGTCGGGGCGGGGGCTGCTCCTGGTCGCGGCGCTGGCGGACAAGTGGGGTGTGGCGCACCGGAATCCCGGCAAGATCGTGTGGTGCGAGTTCTCCGGTGCCCTCCGGCCGCCGCACGACCCGTCCGGCGCCCGGCCGGGCATGCGTCGAGCTTGATCACGATCGGGTGACGAACCGTCACTTGAAGCCACAACTACTTCACGCCATCTTCACGCCCCTGGCATGCTGCTCCAGCTGATCCCAGCACCAGCCAATGGAGCCCGCCACATGAGTGACATCCAGCCCACCACCGACGCCGGCCTGAGTGCCGCGAACCCGGCCGGTGGCACTGTCGCCCCCGCCGCCCCCGCGCCCGTCGCGCACCTGACCGGCCTGGCCATGAAGCGCCGGGGCCCCGTCGCCGCGTGGCTCGGCCTGCCGCTGATCACCCTCGGCATCTACCAGCTGGTCTGGTACTACAAGATCCACAAGGAGCTGAAGGAGTTCGACAACCGCCAGGCCCTCAACCCCGCCGGCAGCGTGCTGGTCATGATCTTCCTGGGCTGGACCCTCATCGCCCCGCTGGTCTCCTTCCACAACACCGGCAAGGCCATAGCCAAGGCCCAGCGCGCGGCCGGCCTGCCGGTGACGTGCAGCCCCGCCGCGAGCATGTGGCTGGCCTTCGTCTTCGGCCTGAACACCTGGTACATGCAGCGCCAGCTCAACCTGATCACCGCCGCGTACCCGGGCGTCGAGCCCGGCGCCGGCGTGTCGCTGGCGGCCTGATCTCCCCCGCGCGGAGCCCCGGCGTCCGGCCACGGACGACCGGGACTCCGCGTTGTCGGCGATGGCCGATTCACGCCGTTCGGAGGACGCCGGGTCACCGGCTCGGCAGCTCCGGTCACCGGAGCCCCCCAGGGCGTACGGCACCGGTCGGCCCGGTGGCTGCTAGAGTCCCGCTCTTCGCCGGGCGCGCCCGGACGGAGTCCCACGGCAGGTCGCCCGATGACCGTTCCCCACACCCCCGATCCACTCGCGGCATGGCGCCGGGCGCTCACCGAGGCGGACCGGATCTTCGCCGCAACGCCCCTGCTGGAAGCCCCGGTTGACGGCTGCACCCACTGTTACCCCGAGTCGGAGCTGCACCTCCTCGGCGGTGACCCCGACGCCGTACCGGACGACCTCCTCGGTTGCTTCATGCGCGAGGTCCCCAGCCATTGGGACCCGGACCAGTACTCCGTACTGTGGCGGCGCCTCATGCCCCGCGCGCTGCGTCACTGGGGACCGGACGGCGAGGCCGTCGACCCGGCCGCGGAGATCGGCCATCTCGGTGCGGACGGCGCCGGGTTCGCGCACTGGCCGGTGCCCGAGCGCGCCGTGACACTGCGGGCCTTCGGGGCCCTGCTGGGCATCGCGCTGACCGACGGCGGCGCGGCCGGGGACATCACCGGTCTCCTCGAAGGCATCGCGCACGCGACCGGCGACCTGGACCCCTGGCTGGCACACATCTCCGGCCTCTCGGGCCCCGGCACGGACGCCGGCCTGGTCCGCCTCGCCTTCGACTGGGCGACCGATCTGCTCTGGGACGAGTTCAGGTTCTCCTGGTGGTACGACGGCGACCCCCGGACGATCGCCACCTGGCTGCCCGCCCAAGGCCCCCGCGTGGCAGCCTTCGCCGCGGCTCACCCCGGGTGCAAGACAGCCAAGGACACCTTGGCCGCCCTCGACGCCCTCACGGCGGACGACCACAGCCCGTGGCTCTACCCGCGCGCCTTCGACAGGTGCCTGAGACTGCTCCCTCAGCCGGACGCACGCGACCTTGCGGGAAACGCCCCGTGAGGGCGCGTAGGGCGTGGCACGCTCACCCGGCGTACGGGGCGGCAGGCCCCCCGGCGTGCGGCTTGGCACGCTCACCCCGGCGTGCGGGGCGTCACGCCGGGGTGGCGCCGACGCAGAACTCGTTGCCCTCGGGGTCGGCCATCACGACGTGATGCCCGTCGAACTCCTCCAGGACGGAGGCGCCCGCGCCCACCAGACGCTCGGACTCGCCCCTGATCCGCGCCCACCGCTCCTCGGGACCGCCGTGCCCCGGCACCCGGACGTCGATGTGGAGCCGGTTCTTGGCCGTCTTCGGCTCAGGGACCTTGAGGATGCAGAGCCGGGGCCCGACGCCGTCGGGGTCGCAGAGCCAGGCCCCGTCGTCCACCGAGTCGTCGGCGGGCAGCCCGAAACCCGCGTGCCACTCCTCACGGGTCGCGAAGGGCGCGGGCGGCGGCTCGTCGACGTACCCGATAGCCGTCTTCCAGAAACGCCGCAGGAGCTGCGCGTCGGCGCAGTCGAGGGTGAGATCGATGGTGACCGCCATGCCAGGACGGTACTGCCCGCCTACGACAACGGAACCGGCCGTCACCCTCGGCGGGAGCCCGGACCGCCGTCCTCAAACGACTGCCGGTCGAGGCCCCACGTCTGGAGGGCGAAGGGCCGCCCCTTCTCCTCGCCCGTGATGAGCGGAACGTCGAGCAGGCGGAACCCCGCCTTGGTGGCCACGGCGACACTGGCGTCGTTCTCGGCCTCCAGCTCCAGGATCACCCGCTCCGAACCGAGCTGCTCGAAGGCGTACGCGGCCATCACCCGCACCGCCCGCACGGCCAGCCCCTGCCCGCGGTGGGCGGGTCCGACGGCGTAGCCGATCTCCGTACCCTCGGGGGCCCGCCGCAGCATCACCTCGCCGAGCGGCGCGCCACCGTCGAGGGTGATGGCGAGCAGGATCGCCGTACCCTCCGCACGCAGCTGCCGGTCCTTCGCCAGCCGCGTCCGGGCGGCCACCTCGTCGAAGGGCGAGACGATGGGCGTCCAGTAGGCGATGTCGGGATGGTCGAACAGCCCCGGCATCGCGGCGATGTCGCCCTCCGTCCAGTCACGCAGGACGAGCCCCTCCCCGGCCAACTCGATCCGCGCGGGAAAGGGCGACGTGCTGCTGCTCATGATGGGGACCTCTCTGACCCGGCCAGGACGACGCAGGATAACCGGCACGGAACCGGGACCGGCGCGGAGCAGGCCGCACCGCGCGGACGCCGTACGGAGGGAGGCCGGACGGCCGGCGGGCCGGGGGCTCAGCGGACGGGGAAGCCGAAGGAGTACCCCTGCTCCTTGAGCCGGGGGAGGATCCGGCGCAGGGCCTCGACGGTCTGGGAACGGTCGCCGCCCGCGTCGTGGAAGAGGAGCGTCGGCCCATTGGGCAACTCCCGCTCGACGGTGGCCACGATGGCGTCGGTACCGGGCCGCTCGAAGTCCTTGGTGTCCACGTTCCAGCCCAGTGGGCGCATCCCCCGGGAGGCGGCCAGCTTGCGGCTGTACGGGGTGAACGCGCCGCCGGGCGCCCGGTAGTACATCGGCCGCACACCGCCGGACGCCTTGGTGATCATGCGCTCGGCGTCGAGGATCTGCTGGGACTGGTAGGTCTGGGACCGCTTGTCCATGGAGGTGTCGTGGGAGACGGAGTGGTCGCACAGCCGGTGCCCCGCCGCGACCACCTTCTTCACCAGGTCCGGGTGGGCCTGCGCCTGCGTCCCCACCATGCAGAACGTGGCCTTGACCCCGTACTCCCGCAGCACGTCCAGCATTTGGGGGGTCCACTCGGGGTCGGGGCCGTCGTCGATGGTGATGTTGACGCCGCGGGCCCCCTTGTCGGAGGCGTGCACGATGCTCACCGCGACCGGCTTGCCGTGGTTGCCCGCGGTGTCCGACGCGGCGGGCTTGCGCGGGGAACCGCCGACCGCACCGGCCTGCGCGGTCCACACCGAGGCACCGGCGGCGAGCAGGGTCACCCCGAGCGCCGCCCCGACGACCTTGCCGTACCAGCCCCGCGCGTTGCCATGCCGTGCCATGTCCGCCCCCGATTCCCGCAGTCCCTAGCCGCCCCTGAATGACCAGGCGCCACCACCCAGGACGACAGAAGAAGCCGAAGGGATCCCCCCGTTACAGATCGCGCACAATCCCGCAGAGGCCCGGGGACAACCGGGCGGGGGAACGGCCGATCCGAAGGACGCGGGAGAGGGCCACCGCGCTCCTCAACTACGTTCGGACGACGCCGTAATGACGCTGCGCAGCGCAGTGGACACTCCACCGGGACAGGACAACTGAGGCTCAGTCGCTCTCGGCGTTTTCGGCCTCACGCTGCCGCGCGGCTCGCTTCGCTGCCATGTTCCGGGCGTGGGCTTCGCGTCGCAGCCGGCGTTCGTAGTCGGCGATCTGACGACTCACGGGGGCGCAGGTGGCGGTTCGGACCAGCCGCTCGTTCTCCCTGTCCACCAGGAAGGGACCGTTGCCTCCCAGCCGGGGGCGCCTTCCGTTCTCACCGTCCCGGACCGCGCCCCAGTAGAAGATCCACCCGAACGGCAGGTCTTCCACCCGCAGAATCCCAAGCTCGAACTCCACGCTCCCTGTTACGACTTCGACCTCGGCAAGCACCAGCCGACGCGCATCCTCCTCGGTCAACATCACCCGATGATGACATGACGCCCACACGCCGGAACGGCTCTGCTTCACGTAATCGACCTGGGCGTGCAGCCCACTTCAGCCTCCTGGGCCGACCGGTCGTGAACCGTGCTGGATGAGAGGGAAACCGAGACGGGCCGTGGCCCACATCCCCCAACAGGGTGATGGGCTGCTGGTTCCCCGTCGGTGATCACTTCGGCACCCTTACGGTGCGTCTCACGTTTGCACGCCCAGCACATCGAGGAGACGACGCCAATGGCGACAGCGCCGGACCAGCAACCTGCCCAGCCCCAGCCCTACGGGCAGCCTCCGACGATCATCATCCACAACAACAACTCCGCCGTGGCGTCTTCCGCAGCAGTCGTCGGCGGTACGGGCTTCAGACGCCGGCGTCAGTCGCTGTGGGTCCACTTCTGGCTCCTCATTCTCACCGCCGGCATCGGCAACGTCTTTTACGCGATGCACGTGAATCGTTGGAACCAAGACCGGGGTCTCTGACATCTGGTGTCGTCTCTTGTCGGGGTGTCGGTGCCGCTGAGCCAGGGCTTCGATACCTGACCGGGCTGCTGTCAACTCGACCGCGTCGGCCGGATCACTGGTCTGGGAGCTTCGTCAGTACGAGGATGCCGGTATGCGTCGCACCGGTGAGGAGCGTGAGCAACTCAAGCTGATCCGCCGGTATGTCACGCCCGGCCTTCGGTATCTCAAGCTCGGTGGCGCTCTTCTCGCTATGAGTGGGCGTGAGCGGGACAAGTTCATGCGGAAGCTGGGCAGGGCTGCTGGTGACATCAGCCATCGTGAGCTGGGTGTGCTGCTCGACCGAGGATGGCGCGAGTGCACGACGGCGGCCTGGCTCATCGCCGTCGCCGGCAGAACCGAGTTTCGGGAACGTCTCGGCGAACTCCTGCTCGCCAGTCAAGGGCCCTGGGCGGGCCAGGCGTACTGCGTCGCCCTGGCCTCCTTCGGTACCTCGGCCGACGCCGACATCCTGAGCGCCTACCTCGACCGCTACCTGCTTCGCCCTGACCTCTCCTACGACCAGACGGACGCTCTCGGCGCGCTCTTGCTGCTCGACGCCAGACTCCAGACCGACCACGCGGCCAGGTTCCTTGCCCCGGACGGACTCTGGCAGCAGTGGATCGATGGACCACCCAGCAACGAACGCGGCACCCCCGACGAATACCGTGAGTTCATCGAGATGCTCTGCGCTTTCGCCGACGAAAGCGCGAGGTACTGCCCGACACGAAAGCACGGCGCGACCTCTCACCAGAGGTAATCACTACCGCAGAGCACCCTCAGCCTGGGCAGCACGCCGAGCTGAGTGTTGCTGTGATGCAAGCTCCTCAGAGGCCGCGTAGTGCCTCGTAGAGGTCGTCGTAGGCTTGCCAACAGTCGATGCTGCTGTCGTCGTACAGGCTGCCCATGTACCAGTCGTCGTCATCGGTAGGCTTCACCAGACACAGGCTGCGAAACCCGATAACGATCTCTGGGTGTGGCATCTCGTGGGCCTTGCTACAGCCGACCCACATCACCGGCCGATCGGGATCCAGGGCGACAGCCTCTCGGTCCCCCGATACCTCGCGGATCTGCTGAAGAGTCCATCGGGGGAGCCGTGCCTCTGCCATCCCTAGATGATCTCAATCGCCAGGCCGGGGGCTTGCTTCAGCCTGCACTGCTCGGTGATCGCTGCCTGGTTGCCCTACTTCGAGTCAGACTTGGTCGAGACCTGTCTGTCCTGCTTCACCTTGGGGGGCACTGTGGTCGGCGGCGCGGAACTCGTCCAGCAACTCGAAGAACAGCTCCATGGCAGGCACGTCGATCTCCTCTGCCCTGCGCTCGATCTCGACCGCCCAACCCAGCGCGCTGGGGTAGGCCATCTCCAGACACTTCCAGACCCACTGGGCGAACGGCCCTAGGCTCCCGGTTTCAAGGTTGCAATCCTCGTTGATGGCGTGCACTCCGAGGGCCGCTGTGTAGCCGATCAGCATGGACTCCAGATGAAGAAGCGACTGGCCTCGCACCCACATGCTTGGACGCAGCCTGACCTCATCCAGAAAGCCGTACAAATCCGTCAACTCGTTGAGCTGTCTGGGCCTGCGCGCGACTTCCCCTGCCTCCGTCATAAGTCAACCTTAGTGGGGCTGGCGTCTCTGAGGGTGACCGCCGTGGAGGGGCTCAAAGTCGTATGCACAGGGCGGTAGTTCGGCGCCCTCAAGGTGTACGAATGGCAGGAAGATCACCGGCCGCGAGCGCCCAAGTGGCGTCAGTCGTGGCACGCAGGACCGAGCCGATGCAGCGTCGTGATGCAGATTCCTGGGAACGGTCAGAACGGCATAACCATGGACGCGTACACGCACGTCGTACAGGACACTCAGCGCGAGATGATCAGCCACACGGATCGCTTGCTCATGCCGACGGCCGGTTGCGCGTGACCGCCCTCTTTGATGCCAAAGGGAAATGGTGATGGCCCCGGACCATGATCGGCCCGGGGCCATCACCCATGTGCCCCCGGCAGGATTCGAACCTGCGACACCCGCTTTAGGAGAGCGGTGCTCTATCCCCTGAGCTACGAAGGCGTGCGGATCTCCGTGGAGACCCGGCGACTAGCCTAGCGGATGGCGGCTCCGGTCGAGGGGGCAGTCCGAGGCGTGTGCGCCGCTGACGCCAAGGTCGTTGAAGACCCCCTGACTTGGGCGGGGCCATGCGGTGCATCGACCGAGCCGGCGGGGTGCCTTGGTGCGCGCGTGCCGCCGGTAGTCGTCGTGCCGCACCACCGCCGGGGCCACTACGGGATCCACGACGCAAGCCCCAATCGCCCCACCAGCCTCCGCTGCACCGCCGCTCTCCCGCGCCCCGGGCCCCGCGCCCTCCTCCCCACCCTGAGCCATGTCCAAGTCTGTTCCTTCCGTGTCGCCGCCTGTCCTTCGCGGCGCTGAGCGGGGCGTTTTCTGCGGGGGTCCAGTGGAGGCCCATCGACCTTCGAGTGGAGATTGAGGCCCCGCAGCCTAAACCGCATGGACGGTTTGTTACCCTCATCGAGTCTCCGGTGAGAATGGGAGCCCCGATGGCCAAGCAGGAGCGCGCGGTCCGTACCCGCAACGCGTTGATCGAGTCCGCCGCCCAGCTCTTCGACCAGGAGGGTTTCGAGGTGGTCACCCTGGCCGCCATCAGTGCCCGGGCCGGAGTCAGCAACGGCGCGCTGCACTTCCATTTCGCCAGCAAGGCGGCCCTCGCCGACGCCGTGGGCCGGGCCGCCGCCCAACGCCTCGAACGCATCACGGGAGTAGGTGAGGGCTCCGGAGGCGGGGGAGCACCGCATACGGCCGGGTCGGCCGGCCCGCCGCGAGGGGGCGGAACCGATTCCCCTGGCGGCGGGTCCCTTCAGGTTCTGGTCGACGCCTCCCACGCCCTGCTCCACGGGCTGAGTCACGACGTCGTGCTCCGAGCAGGGTTCGCATTGACCGGAGGGGCGGATTCCGTCACCGGTGGCGATCATCTGCATCGCCATTGGCACGAGTACGTCATCGACATACTCGGCCGCGCCGACCGCGAGAGCGTGCTGGCCAAGGACGTGTCCGCGCGGGATGCCGCGTCCACCATCGTCGCCGCCGTCGTCGGCTTCGAGACCCTCGGCGCCCGCGACGAGCGGTGGCTCTCCCGGAACACCCTCACCCGGTTCTGGACGCTGCTGCTGCCCCGGCTCGCCGCCTCGGCCGTCCTCGCGGGGTTGGACGCCTCCGGGCGGTCCCCGGCCGGCAACTCCGGCGCCCCCGGCAGCCCCGGTGCCCATGGCACCCCCGCCCCACCGAACGACCCCACAGGACGCCCCTACCGCGGCACCCCCGGCAACGGACCCTTATAACCACCCGACAGGACATCGGCGCGACGGAATCCACAGAGTCGGCGGAATCCACAAAGTCGGCGGAATCCACGGCATCAACGGAATCGACGGCATCTACGGAATGAGGCCCCGTCCGCCGGTGCCTACCGCCGGACCGTCAGCCTCACGCACCTGGCGTGCCCCCGCCCGCCCGGCGCGCCCCCGCCCGGCGCCCCGCCCGCCCGATGCGCGTCCCCACCCGGGCGTCCGCCCCCGGCCACGGACGCGCACCCCCACACCCACACCCCCTTAAACCCGAGACACCCGCCGGAACCTCCCCGCCACCCGCAGGTCCGTCTCGATTCGGGTTGCCGCCGTGTGGAGTTCGGGGAGTACCTCCGTCACGCACTGCTCCGCCGTGCGGCGGCTGCTGTGCATCGCGACGTTCACGGCGGCCACGACCCGGCCCCCGCCGTCGCGTACCGGTACGGCGATGGAGCGCAGGCCCTCCTCCAGTTCCTCGTCGACCAGGGCGTACCCCTCGGCGCGTACGCGGTCCAGGGCCGCCCGTAGCTGCGCGGGCTCGGTGATCGTGCGCGGGGTCAGGCGGGCTGCCTCCGGGAGCACCGGGTCCGGGAGGTCCGCCAGCATCGCCCGGCCCAGCGAGGTCGCGTACGCGGGCAGCCGGGTGCCGACGGTGACGTTGACGCTCATCACGCGGCGGGTGGCGACCCGTGCCGTGTACTGGATGTCGTCGCCCGCCAGGATCGCCAGCGACGCCGAGTCCTGGAGGTGCTGGGACAGGGCGGTGAGGTGAGGCGTCGCGATCTGGGGGAGGGACAGCCGGGACAGCGGGGGATAGCCGAGGCCGAGGACGCGCGGGGTCAGCCCGAAGAAGCGGTCGCGGGCGGTGACGTAGCCGAGGTGTTCCAGGGTGATGAGGGCGCGGCGGGCCGTGGCCCGGGCGAGCCCCGTAGCCTGCGCGACCTCCGAGAGCGTCAGCTCCGCGCGGCCGTCCCCGAACGCCGTGAACACCGTCAGCCCGCGGGCCAGCGACTCGATGAAGTCGCGGCCCAGCTCCTGCTTCGAGGCCCCCGTCCACGTGGCGAGTCCGGTGCGTGCGGCCGGCCCGGCGGACGGGGTGTGCCGCAGCTCCTGTTCCCCGGCCTCCACGCCGGTCCGCGCCCCCTGTTCCCCGGCCTCGGCGGCGGTCCGCAGCTCCTGTTCCCCGGCCTCCACGCCGGTCCGCGGCCCCCGTTCCTCGGGCTCGACGGCGGTCCGCAGGCCCCGTTCCCCCGCCTCGGCGGCGATCCGCAGCTCCCGTTCCATCGCCTCCACGGCGGTCCGCAGCCGGGGGAGCAGCGTGTCCCGCAGGTCCGCGGCGGTGTGCCGACTGGTGTGGCTGACCACGCTGACGACGCAGGCGATACGGCCGGAGCCCGGATCGCACACCGGCACGGAGAGGGCGACCAGGCCCTGCTCGATGAGCTGGTCGTCCAGGGACCAGCCGGACTCCCGGGCCGCCGCCGTACGCCGTTCGAAGTCGTCCCCGAGGGCGGGGTCGCGCCGGGGCGCGGTGCCGTTCACCGGGGTGTCGGTGGGCGCTTGTGCCGCCCGGTGGTCCGTGCCGTCGCGGTCGTCGTCGTCGGCGTCGACGATCGGGCGGCTCCTGGCCGGTACCGCCGGGAAGCCGCGGTCCTCCGGGTCGGCGGCCCGGCGGGCGTGCCAGTGGGCCCATTCCGCGGGGCCCCACTCGGTGGCGAAGAGCGGGCCCGGCGCGGTGCGCTCCACCGGGAGCAGGTCGCCGATGCGGAAGCTGAGGGACATCGCGCGGCGGCGGGTGGCCTGGTGGATGAACCGGATGCCGTCGAGGTCGCCGACGGCCAGCGACACCGACTCGTCGAGTTCGTCGGCGAGCGCGTCCGCGTGGGCGCCGAGCAGGCGGGGGAGGCGCAGCGCGGCGAGGTAGGCGTTGCCGAGCTCCATGAGGCGTGGCGCGAGGACGGCGTCACGGCCGTCGAGGCGTACGTATCCCATGCGCGCGAGGGTGGCCGTGATCCGGTCGACGGTGGACCGGGCGAGCCCCGTGGCCCGTTCCAGACCGCTGAGACTGGACGCCCCGTCGGCATCGGTCAGCCGCCGCAGTACGGCGATGCCGCGCATCAGGGGGGCGACGGCCTCGGCGGGTACGGGGGTGTCGAGTGCCGGCGAGACGTTCGATGGCATGGAAGCTCTCCGTTGCGGATCTCGGATGAGACACCGTAATGCTTGCCCGGTCGCCCCAGCAGGTCGAAGACGCCCGGCCACGGGTTTCAGTCGCCGCCCCCACGGCTGCCCTCCCTACGGCTCCCCTCCTCACGGCTGCCCCCTCCACGGATGCCCTCCCTACGGCCACCGCCTCCACGGCTGCCGTCCCTACGGCCGCCGCCCCCACGCCTGCTGTCACCGCTCCCGTCCCCCTCACCGCCGCGTCACGTACACCCGGTGGTTTCCCGTCAGGTCCGCTCCCGCGACCGTGATCCGGACGCCCGTCTTCGGGTCCTGGAAGGACTCGCCGGGGGTGAAGGGGGCGTCGGAGAGTTCGGCGTGGACGTTGGGGCTGCGGGTGCAGCCGCCGCTGTCGCGCTGGGAGTCGAAGACGTTGACGGGGCCGTTGCCGGTGTCCACGTCGGCGTCGACCTTGTAGATGAGGATGCCGGGGCGGCACACGGTCTCGTCGTTGCCCGCGCGGGTACGCAGCTCCAGCGCGTACCCGGTCTTCGCGCTCAGGGGGACGACGACCAGCTTGGTGCCGCCGGGCCTGGCGAGCGGGGTGAGGGTGTACTCGCTGGTGCCGGGCGTCGCGGCGCAGCGGACCTGGGACTCGTCGAGCCAGCCCAGCTTCCACTTGTGCCAGCCGAGCAGGTCGTTGTCGGCGCCCCAGTCCTCGCTCATGATGTCCCAGTGGCCGACCGCGCCGCCGCCGTCCTGTGTGTAGAGGTCGGGCAGGCCGAAGGTGTGGCCGTTCTCGTGCGGCAGGACGCGGTAGCCGGTGTCGCCGTAGGAGCCGGAGCCGTCGTCCTGGCGGCTGTAGACGAAGGACGCGTTGGCGACGGGGACGCCGTCGGCGACGGGTGCCTCGGTGTTGCCCGCGAAGGTCACCGACAGGACGGTGTCCAGAGCGGAGGGGCCCGCGTTCGGGGTGACCAGGACGTTCAGGATGTCGTACGCGCGAAAGTCCACCCTGGGGTCTGCGACGGCCACGATGTCCTGGACGAGGTCGCGGTAGCCGGGGTCGAAGGGGGCGCCGCGTTCTATGCCGTAGTCCTTGAAGGATCTCGGCATCCGCAGCCAGTCACGGACGGGGGCCTCGGGGCGGTAGTCGAGGCGGCCGTAGGAGCTGGTGCGGAACCACTCCCGGGTCTTGGGGAAGAACTCCGCCAGCCGGTCGAGCGCGCTGCCCTGGCCGGGGGCGTCGGAGAAGTCGACCATGAGGTTGAGGGCGCGGACGGTGCCGGTGGAGCGGGCGTAGCCTGCCGGGGTGGGGATGCCCTCCGACATCTGGACGCCGGCGGCGCCGGTGATCATGCAGGGGCCGAGCGCCGTGGAGCGGGCCAGCGCGATGGAGCCCGACGCGGTCGAGCCCGCCGTGAGGTGCCCGGTGCCGGCGGAGGTGCTGACCGCCAGCGTCAGGGCGGTCACCGAGGCGAAGGCGGCCACACGGCGCGGGCGTATCCGACGGCTGGTCGGCTGCATGCATGGGCCCCTTCGCTCCCCGGCAGCCGCCGGCTCCGGCTGCACCCTTGCGATCACCCTCGTTCGCGGGGTGCGGGGGCGCTCGCCGGAGGGGACCGAACGTGGGTTTCCGTCCCGCAGGACATGTGACGCAGGTCACACTGGACCTGGGAAATAACCGGGGATCGTTTCCCCGTTTAGCTGTGTGTCCAAGCGAAACGGGGAACGCGTCCCCGGATCGCCCCGGGCACCCGGAGGGGCGTCGGATCACCGCCGCGCCGGGTACCCGGACCGCGACGGAACCCGCCGCGACGGACGCGCGAGACCCGGAGTCCCTTCCGGAGCCGGCAACCCCGGCCCGGAGTCACCGCGGCGAGCACCACCCCGGCACCCGCCGGGCGAGCACCACCCGGAGTCGTCCGGGAGGGGCACGACCCCGGCACCCGCCGGAAAGCACCACACGGACCACCCGGCACCCGCCGGACGCACCACCCGGAGTCATCCGGGCGAGCAGCACCTCCGGAGCCCATCCGGAGCACTGGACCTACTGGAGGAGTACGCCGTGGAGACCGCCACCCCCACGCAGCGCCGAGCGACCCGGCCGCGTGCCGATGCCCTGCGCAACCGGGAGCGGATCGTCGGCGCCGCCCGGGAGATGTTCGTCGAGTTCGGCCCGGAAGTGCCGTTCGACGAGATCGCCCGCAGGGCCGGCGTCGGCAACGCCACGGTGTACCGCAACTTTCCCGACCGCGACGCACTGGTGCGTGAGGTCGTCTGCTCGGTCATGGACCGCACCTCGGAACAGATCGAGACCGCGCTCGCGGGGGACGGTGACGCGTTCGAGGCACTGAGCCGCTTCGTGCACGCCGCCGCCGACGAGCGCATCGGCGCCCTGTGCCCCATGCTCTCCAGGGGCTTCGACCAGGACCACCCGGACCTGGTCGCCGCCCGGGACCGCTTCACGGAACTGGTGGAGCTGCTCATGGAGCGCGGCCGCAAGGCCGGAACCCTGCGTCCCGACGTCGAGTTCGGCGACCTGATGATCGCCCTGACCCAGCTCACCCGGCCGTTGCCCGGCACCGCGTGCCAGGGGATCGACCGGTTCGTGCACCGTCATCTGCAGCTTTTCCTGGACGGTATGCGGGCGCCGGCCCGTTCCGTACTGCCCGGGGTGGCCGCGACCGTGGAGGATCTGCGACGCGCCTGACCGATGAGTCCGGCGCCCGGCGCCGGTCACTCCTCACACCATGCTTTCGGCCGTCACCGTCGATGAGCCGACTCTCCTGACAACGCCCCGGGGCCGTCACCGGCGACGCCCCGACCCTTACTCAGCTCGACGATCCCTTTTTTCGCTACGAAGTACCGAAGTGGGTACCCCCATGTCTGAAACAGTCCGGGCCACCGCCAAGGCGGATCTGGCCGACGCCCATTCCAACCGCTGGAAGGCGCTCAGCTTCATCGCGCTGGCCCAGCTGATGGTCGTCCTCGACGCCACCATCGTGAACATCGCGCTGCCCTCCGCCCAGCAGGACCTCGGGATCTCGGACGGCAACCGGCAGTGGGTCATCACGGCCTACGCGCTGGCCTTCGGCGGTCTGCTGCTGTTCGGCGGGCGCATCGCCGACCTGTGGGGCCGCAAGCGCACCTTCGTCGCCGGCCTGATCGGTTTCGCAGGCGCGTCCGCCCTCGGCGGCGCGGCCACCAACGAGGCGATGATGCTCGGCGCCCGTGCCCTCCAGGGCGCGTTCGGCGCGCTGCTCGCGCCCGCCGCGCTCTCCCTGCTCGCCGTGATGTTCACGGAGCCCAAGGAGCGCGCCAAGGCGTTCGGCATCTACGGCGCGATCGCCGGTGGCGGCGGCGCCGTGGGCTTCATCCTCGGCGGTGTCCTCACCGAGTACCTCGACTGGCGCTGGACGTTCTTCGTGAACATCCCGTTCGCGATCATCGCCGCCGCGGGCGCGTACTACGTCATCCGTGAGCCGGCCGGCGGCCGCAACCGCTCGCCGCTCGACATCCCCGGCGTCATCCTGTCCATCCTCGGTCTGGTCACGCTCGTCTACGCCTTCACCCGCGCCGAGTCCGACGGCTGGGGCGACTCCGTGACCGTCGGCCTGTTCGTGGCCTCGGCCGTGCTGCTGGCCGCCTTTGTCATCACCGAGTCCCGGGTCAAGGCACCGCTGCTGCCGCTGCGCGTCATCACCGAGCGCAACCGCGGAGGCGTCTACCTCTCGCTCGGCCTCGCGATCATCGCGATGTTCGGCCTGTTCCTCTTCCTGACCTACTACCTGCAGATCGTGAAGGGCTACTCGCCGGTCAAGACCGGCTTCGCCTTCCTGCCGATGATCGGCGGCATGATGGTGGGCTCCACGCAGATCGGCACCCGGCTGATGACCCGGGTCCCGCCGCGCTTCCTGATGGCGCCGGGCTTCCTGGTCGCCGCGCTCGGCATGCTGATCCTGACCCAGCTGGAGATCGGCTCCAACTACTCCAGCACGATCCTGCCGGGGATGATCCTGCTCGGCCTCGGCATGGGTACGGCGTTCATGCCCGCCATGTCGCTGTCCACGCACGGCGTCGAGCCGCGTGACGCCGGTGTCGCCTCCGCGATGGTCAACACCTCGCAGCAGGTGGGCGGCGCGATCGGTACGGCCCTGCTGAACACGATCGCCGCGTCGGCGACGACGTCCTACATCAAGGACCACATCGCGGGCGCCGGCTCGAAGTCCCAGCAGCAGCTGGTGCAGCTCCAGGGCCAGGTGCACGGCTACACCAACGCGATCTGGTTCGCCGTCGGCATCCTCGTGGTCGCCGCGACGGTGGCCGCGACCTTCATCAACACCGGCCGTCCGGACACCACGTCCGTGTCGGGCGAGGGTGCGGGCGAGGGCGTCGAGGACGAGTTCAAGGTCCCGGTCATCGCCCACTGACACCTCGTACGACCGGATGCCGCTCGCACCCGGTCGCCGTGAGTGCCTCGCGTACGGGCGCGGGGTGGGGACGCCTCGCCCGTACGCGTCCTGGGGTCCGCCCCGGTTCCGAGCTCAGCGGAACCGGGGCGGACCCGCCTCCGCGGCCACCCGCCGAAGCTCGCCGAGCCCCCGCGGACACCCCTGAGCCGACCCGGCGGACCCGCGTACGGACGCGGCGAGCCCCGACCGGTGCGTCCCGCCGGTCACGGCCGGCCCGGTGAGCAGCGGCAGGCAGCCCCTACCGCAACCAGGGCAGGTCCGCGCCCGCCTCCTGCGGCTGGAGTCCCTCGGCGACGATCCGCATGATGTCGCCGAGGGACTTCTGCTGTTCCGGGGTCAGCCGGTCGAAGAGGGCCTGGCGGACGGCGCCGACATGGCCGGGTGCGGTCCGCGCGAGCACCTCGCGCCCTTCGTCCGTCAGCACCGCGAACTGCCCCCGCTTGTCGGAGGGGCAGTCCTCGCGCCGTACCCAGCCGCTCTTCTCCAGCCGCGCGACCGCGTGCGAGAGCCGGGAGCGGGTGATCTTCGCGTTCATCGCCAGCTCGGTCATCCGCAGCCGCCTGCGCGGCGCCTCGGCGAGCTGCACGAGCAGGCCGTAGTAGATGTGCGGCATGCCCGCGTCACGCTGGAGCTGGCGGTCGAGGTGGTCCTCCAGCAGGGTCGTGGCGTGCATGTACGCGCGCCAGATGCGCTGTTCCTCGTCACTGAGCCAGCGCGGCTCTTCCGCGGGTGCCGTGTTCATGCTTCCACTGTACGAGGCTCCTGCTTGAAGCTTAAACAAGTGCGGAGTAGTCTCGAGGGAGAGCTTTAGAGTTCAAGTATCAGTCAGGGAGCCGCCGCCATGTCCGCCACCACCGATGAGCGCCCCACGCGTGAGCGCATGCCCGCTCTCTACCTGAGCCACGGCGCCCCGCCGCTCGCCGACGACCCCGTCTGGCCCGGCCAGCTCGCCGCCTGGTCCGCCGACCTGCCGCGCCCCAAGGCGATCCTGATGGTCTCCGCCCACTGGGAGGAGGCCCCGCTCGCCCTCGGCGCGGTGGAGACCGTCCCGCTGGTGTACGACTTCTGGGGCTTCCCGGAGCACTACTACCGCGTCCGGTACGACGCCCCCGGCGCGCCCGCGCTCGCCGAGTCCGTACGCAAGCTGCTGCGCGCCCCCGGTACGCCGGTCCAGGACATCCCGGACCGCGGCCTCGACCACGGGGCCTACGTGCCGCTGGTGGAGATGTTCCCGGACGCCGACATCCCGGTGCTGCAGATCTCCATGCCGACGCTCGACCCGGTCCGGCTCATGGAGATCGGCCGCAGGCTTGCGCCGCTGCGCGACGAGGGCGTGCTGATCGTGGGCTCCGGCTTCTTCACGCACAACCTGCGGGCGCTCAGCCAGGAGGGCCGGGTGTCCTCGGTCATGGCCGAGTTCGACGACTGGGGCCGGCGCGCCCTGGACGCCCAGGACCTGGACGCCCTGCTCGACTTCGAGAACAAGGCCCCGGCGGGCCGGCTGGCCCACCCGCGCACCGAGCACTTCGCGCCCCTGTTCGTCACCCTCGGCGCGGCGCACGAGGAGCTCTCCTCGCAGCGCACGGTGATCGACGGCTTCTGGCTGGGACTCGCCAAGCGCTCACTCCAGATCGGCTGACCCGCCCGGCGACCGAGCGGTCACCGCTCCCCGGTGGACCCGGCCCGTGACTGCGACGGGCGTGCGGTCACCGCTTTCCGGCGGACCCGGCCGGCCCCCCCCGCGACGGCACGGAATCACAGCTCCTTCTCGTACCAGGCCACGTCCCAGTAGCGGCCGAACTTGCGGCCGACCTCGCGGTACGTGCCCACGTGCCGGAACCCGAAGCGTTCGTGCAGCCGCGCGGACGCCTCGTTCGGCTGCGCGATCCCGGCGTACGCCCGGTGTAGATCCTCGCCGGCGAGGGACTCGAAGAGGGCGTTGTACAGCAGAGTGCCGATCCCGCGGCCACCGGCGCCGGGGGCGACGTAGACCGTCACCTCCACCGACGTGGCGTACGCGGGCTTGGCGCGGAAGGGACCGGATGTGGCGTACCCCAGAATCCGCTGTGAGCCGCCCGCCGTGGCAACCATCAGGCGGTGCGGGCCGTCTTCCGGGTGGGAGAGCAGCCACGGGCGGCGCTCCTCCGGGGTGAAGGGGACGGTGTCGAACGTGATCGGGGTCTCGCGCACGTAGTGGTTGTAGAGGTCGGTGAGAGCGCCGAGGTCGGCCTCGACTCCTGTTCTGACCTGCACCTCTGTGAACTCCGGACCCATCCGCCCTCCCCATGTGGCGGCACAGGGTACTGCATGATCACAAAAAGAAGGGGTCGGCTTGGGAATTCTGTCCGGATTCCAGTCGTTGTTTCCTTCGGATGCAGGGCACCCGGGAGGGTGAATCGAGTGTCCAGGACGACCGCCAGCCCACCACCGCAAGGGAGCACGCATGGCAACCCGTGCCGTCGCCCGTCGTAAGTCCGCCGCCGGCGAGACCGACGCGGCAAGCAGTGTTCGCGCCGGAGGCGGCGAGATCGCCGATCGCGACCTGGTCGGCATGTATCTCGACGAGATCGCGCGCACACCGCTGCTCGACGCCGCCAAGGAAGTCGAGCTGTCCCAGACCATCGAAGCGGGCGTGTTCGCGCACCAGATCCTCGAGGGAGAGGTCGACGACGCCAAGGCGGACGCGACCCGTGAGGAGCTGGAGGCGCTCGTCGCCGCCGCCGAGCGGGCCAAGGACATCTTCATCCGCTCGAATCTCCGGCTGGTCGTCGCCGTGGCCCGCCGCTATCCGCGCAGTGGCCTCCCCCTGCTCGACCTGATCCAGGAGGGCAACGCGGGCCTGGTCCGCGCCGTCGAGAAGTTCGACTACCGCAAGGGCTTCAAGTTCTCGACGTACGCCACCTGGTGGATCCGCCAGGCGATCACGCGCTCCATCGCGGACCAGTCGCGCACGATCCGCCTCCCCGTCCACCTGGTCGAGGAGCTGGGCCGCATCCGCCGCGTGCAGCGCGAGTTCAACCGCGAGCACGGCCGCGACCCGGAGCCCACAGAGATCGCCGCCGAGCTCGGCTCGAACCCGGAGCGCGTCATCGACGTGCTGGACTGGGCACGCGACCCGGTCTCGCTGAACATGGCGGTGGACGACGCGGGCGAGACCCAGTTCGGCGACCTGCTGGAGGACACCTCGGCGGTCTCGCCGGAGCAGTCGGTCCTCACCCTGCTGCGCAGCGAGGAGCTGGACGACCTGATAGGTCGTCTCGACCAGCGCACGGCCTCCATCATCAAGATGCGCTACGGCATCGAGGACGGCCGGGAGCGCACGCTGACAGAGGTCGGCAAGGAGCACGGACTGACCCGGGAGCGGATCCGGCAGATCGAGAAGCACGCTCTGATGGAGCTGAAGAAGCTGGCTCGCGACACCGGTTTCGACGCGGCCGCGTGACGAAGCGCGTCCGTCCGGCGTACATGGCCAGGTAAGGCCGCTTCAAAAGGGCGGACTCGGGGCACAAGACCTCAGGGCCCGGACATCGGGCCCGGGTCGTGCGGCCCTGGTCCCCCGGGCCCGAGCCGCGGTGCGGCTCGTCCGCCACCCACAAGCCGAGTCCCGACGCACTCCCCCCGGCGCCGGGACTCACCCGGGCCGAGCCCCGGCGCCTCCCCCCCTGGCGCCGGGGCTCGGCTCTTTTGTGCGCGCCCTGCGGGCGGCGCCGGCCGGCATGTGCCCACGACCTGCGCCTGGCCCGCCCGGACGGGCGCGTGTCCGGGTCACCCCGAACCTGAACCCCGGGGTGACCCGGAATGGCAGATTGTGCCACAGAGGCATAACCTGCCTGCCGTGACCGGTACCTCTCGCCTCGGCGCCCTCCCCATCCCCGCCGACGGGGGCTCCCGCGCCGCCGCCGGGCGCACCCCGCGGGACCCCGGGCAGCGCGCTGCGCAGATCACCGCCGGGGCGGGGCCCTCGCTCACCGAGCGGCGGAAAGCGGCTACCCGGATGGACATCGCGCGGGCGGCGGCCGGGCTCTTCGTGACACACGGTCTGCGGGCCACCCGGGCCGAGGACATCGCCCGCGCGGCGGGGGTCGCGCCGCGCACGTTCTACCGGTACTTCGCGACCAAGGAGGAGGCCCTCGGCCCGCTCTTCGCCGCGGGCGCGCAGAAGTGGGCGGAGGCAGTCCGGGACGCCCCTGCCGAGCTGGACGTCCCCGAGGCGCTGCGCCACGCGGTCGCCGGCACCCTGACTCCCGGCGTCGGGGTCAGGGCCGAGTCGCTGGAGTGGGTGCGCACGCTGCTGCGGCTGGCCGACGGCAGCCCCGCCCTGCGCAGGGTCTGGGGCGAGGCCTGCCAGACCGCGGAACGCACCCTCGCGGACGTACTGGCGGCACGCCTCGCGCCGCCTGGGACATCGGCGCCCGCCGACGCCGGGGAGTCCGCCGCCAGTGGGTCGGCCGCCGCTCCGAGCACCGAGGAAGCCGCCCTCACCGGCGCCCCCGTGGCGCCCGGCGCCGAAGAATCCGGCGTGACCGCGTCTCCCGCGACGCCCGGCGCCGCAGTGCCCGACGTCACCGCGTCCCCCGCGACGCCTGGTGCCGGAGAACCCGCCGTCACCGGTGGCCCTCCGCCTCCGGGGGCCGCCCACGGAATGCCCGCCGACCTGCGGCTCGCCGCCGCCGTCGCCAGTGCCGCCGTGCGGGTGGCCGTCGAGGCGTGGGCCGCCGGGGAGGAGCCCCCGGACGGACCGACGGGACCGCCCGCGCTCGCCCTGCGCAACCTCGCGACCCTGGACGACTTCCCCTGGAGCGCCGTACGGGTCTGAGCGCCCGCACCTCGTCAGGGGGAGATGAGGCCCTCGTCCTGAGGGCCTCCCGCCGCCCGGGTCAGGCGGGCGCCCAGATCCCGCAGGTAGCCGATCAGTTCCGCCGGTTCCCGCACGGTGAACTCGCAGTCGACCATCGCGAGCCGCACCGCCAGCCACTCCACCGAGTCGCCCGCCGAGGCACGCAGTCGGCAGCTGCGGTCGTCGAGCGGCTCGGGCGCGCCCAGCCAGGCCGGGAGACGGGCCGCGACGAACTCGGCCGGCGCCGCGAAGGTGACGTCGAAGGCGTACGTCTCCTGCCGCCGGAACATGGACTGCCGCAGATACTCCGCCGCACTGCCCGTCGGCAGTTCCCGCGGAGTGAACCGCGTCCCCGTGGCGAACGGTTCGGCGACCCGGTCGACGCGGAAGGTGCGCCAGTCCTCGCGGTCGAGGTCGTAGGCGACGAGGTACCAGCGGCGGCCGGTCGACACCAGCCGGTACGGCTCGGTCAGGCGCCGTGAGGGCGTCCCGTCCCCGGAACGGTAGGCGAACCTCAGCCGCTCGCGGCCGGCCACCGTCGAGGCCATCACGGTCAGCGTCTCCGGCGCGATACTGGCGCCGTCCCCGCTGGTCAGCGGCGTGGTGGCCGCTTGGAGCGTGGACACGCGGTGCCGCAGCCGCGACGGCAGCACCTGCTCCAGCTTGGCGAGCGCGCGTACGGAGGCCTCGTCCAGGCCCTCGACGGCGTGCCCGGCCCCGGCCCGCAGGCCCACCGCGATGGCCACGGCCTCCTCGTCGTCGAGCACGAGCGGCGGCATCGCCTTGCCCGCGACCAGCCGGTACCCGCCCTCCGCGCCCTTGGTCGCCTGCACCGGATAGCCGAGCTCGCGCAGCCGGTCGATGTCCCGGCGGACGGTACGGCGGGACACCCCGAGCCGGTCGGACAGCTCGCCGCCGGGCCATTCACGCGGGGTCTGCAGGAGTGAGAGGAGCTGGAGCAGGCGCGCCGGGGTGTCGGTCGTCATGGTGTCTCCTCGGTCCTGGCCGGTGGGTCTCCAGACTGCCGCAGATCTAGGACACGATCTGACCTAATGGGCCCCTAGCTTGTCCCTATGACCTCCACCAAGACCCCTCCCAGCAGTACGGCTCCCGCGGCCGACCGGCGGCGCTGGTTCGCGCTCGCCATCGTGATGACCGCCGCCTTCATGGACCTGGTCGACGTCACGATCGTGAACATCGCGATCCCCTCCATACAGCGGGACGCGGGCGCGACGTTCAGTCAGATCCAGTGGATCACCGCGGGCTACGCGCTGGCGTTCGCCGCGGGACTGATCACCGGCGGGCGGCTCGGCGACATCCACGGCCGCAAGCGCCTCTTCCTGATCGGCATCGGCGGTTTCACGCTGGCGTCGGCGCTGTGCGGCTTCGCCGCCAACCCGGAGATGCTGGTCGCCTCGCGGATCCTGCAAGGGGCGATGGCCGCGCTGATGGTGCCGCAGGTGCTGTCGATCGTGCACGCGACCTTCCCGGCGCACGAGCGAGGCAAGGTGTTCGGACTGTTCGGCGCGATCGTGGGCCTCGGCGCGGTGTCCGGTCCGCTGCTCGGCGCCCTGCTCACCGAGTGGAACCTGTTCGGGCTGGAGTGGCGGCCGATCTTCCTCATCAACCTGCCGGTGGGCGTGGCCGGACTGATCCTGGGCCGCAAGTTCATCACGGAGTCCAAGGCGCCGCGGGCGCTCAAGCTCGACCTGGTGGGCGTCGCGCTGGTGACGCTTGGTCTGCTGATGCTCCTCTACCCGCTGACCCGCGGCCGTGAGCTGGGCTGGCCGCTGTGGGGGTACGCCTCGATGGCGGGTTCGGTCGTCGTCTTCGCGGCGCTGGTGGCGTACGAGAGGCGCAAGGGGCAGCGGGACGGTTCGCCGCTGGTCGAGCTGTCGCTGTTCCGGGTGAAGAGCTTCGCGGCGGGCATCGCCGTGCAGACGGTCTTCGGGGTCGGCCTCGGCATCTTCTTCCTGGTGTGGACGCTCTACATGCAGGTCGGGCTGGGCTGGAGCGCGCTGCGGGCGGGTTTGACCGGGGTGCCGTTCTCCATCGCGGTGTCGGCCGCGGCCGGGATGTCGGTGCAGCTCCTGGTGCCGCGCTTCGGGCGCAAGGTGCTCCAGGCGGGCGCGCTGATCATGGCGCTCGGCGTGCTGCTCTACATCTGGGAGTCCGACCGCTACGGCGCCTCCATCGCCTCCTGGCAGATGGCGCTTCCGCTGGTGGTGATGGGCGCCGGGATGGGGTTCATCGTGGCGCCGCTGACCGACGCGGTGCTGTCGGAGGTCCCGCGTGAGCACTCCGGTTCGGCGTCGGGTCTGATCAACACCGTGCAGCAGATGGGCAACGCGCTCGGTCTGGGTCTGGTGTCCGTGGTCTTCTTCGGCACCATGAGCGACCGGCTGGCTGTCGCCGGAAACGGGCCGGCCTACGTGAACGGCTTCCAGCACGCGCTGGGCTGGGTGGCCGTGGTGATGGGCGTCATCTTCCTGCTGATGTTCGCGCTGCCGAAGCGGCCCGCGCAGCATGTGGAGGGGGCGGCCGACGAGATCGGGACCGCCGGCACGGCCGGCACACCGGGCACGGAGAAGGCGCCCGTGCTCGTCCCGTGAGCGGCGGCTGATCAAGGGCTGAACGGAAGGCGGGGCCCGGCACCTCAGGTGCCGGGCCCCTTCGCGTGGCCCCGCGCCGTTACGAGCGTGCCGCCCCCTTCGAGTGGCCCGGCGCCGCGCCCGAATGTGCCGGGTCCGGTTCCTTGGAGCCTCGCGCCCGTCGCCCACCGACCAAGTCCGTTCATGCCCGAATCGAGCCCGAACCTGTTTACTTTCGGGTAATCGAGTCGTAGCCTCCCAAGAGAACAACAAGTTCGGGCATCAGGCGGAGGCGAACGGACATGTACGCACCGGAACGGCAGCAGGAGATCCTCCGGCTCGCGCGTGACGGCGGCCGGGTCGACGTCCTGTCGCTGGCCGACGAGTTCCAGGTCACCGCGGAGACCATCCGCCGGGACCTGAAGGCCCTCGACCGCGCGGGACTCCTGCGCCGGGTGCACGGCGGGGCGATCCCGGCGGGCCGGCTCGACTTCGAGCCCGACCTCGCCGAACGCGAGTCCACGGCGGCCGACGAGAAGGACCGCATCGCCCGCACCGCCCTGGCCGAACTGCCCGCCGAGGGCACGATGATCCTCGACGCGGGCAGCACGGTGGCCCGGCTCGCGGGCAGCCTGCCGCTGGAGTCGACGCTCACCGCCGTCACCCACAGCCTGCCGATCGCGGCGCGGCTCGCGGACCACCCCGGCATCCAGCTCCACCTCGTCGGAGGCCGCGTCCGGCACCGTACGCGGGCCGCCGTCGACGCCTGGGCGCTGCGGGCCTACGGCGAGATCCGCGCGGACGTCGTCTTCATCGCGGCCAACGGCTTCTCCGTCGAGCACGGGCTCACCACTCCGGACCTCGCCGAGGCGGCCGTGAAGCGCGCCGCCGTCCGCGCCGCCCGCCGCGTGGTGCTGCTCGCCGACTCCTCCAAGCACGGTCAGGAGCACTTCGCCCGTTTCGGCGACCTCGCCGACGTGGACCTGCTGATCACCGACAGCGGGCTGGGCCCGGAGGACGTCGTCGCCATCGAGCGCGGCGGCACCGAAGTGCAGTGCGTCTAGAAAGAGTCCGCATGATCCTCACCGTCACCCCCAACCCCTCCCTCGACCGCACGTACGAGGTCCCCTCGCTCGGTCGCGGCGAGGTCGTCCGGGCCACCGGCGAGCGGGTGGACCCGGGCGGCAAGGGGGTCAACGTGTCGCGGGCGGTCGCCGCGGCCGGGCGGCGCACCGTCGCCGTCCTGCCGCTGGGCGGAGCGCCCGGCGCCCTCGTCGCCGGACTCCTCGACGCCCAGGGCATCGAGGCCGCCCCCGTCCCCGTGGCCGGCGCGACCCGCTCCAACATCTCGGTCGCCGAACCGGACGGCACCCTGACGAAGATCAACGCACCGGGACCCGAACTCACGCCCGCCGAGGCCGAGTCGCTGCTGGAGACCGTACGGCGGCAGTACCGCCCCGGCGAGACGGACTGGATCGCCTGCTGCGGCAGCCTGCCACGCGGACTCTCCCCGTCCTGGTACGCCGACCTCGTCGCCCGCGCGCACGCGGCCGGCGCCCGGATCGCCCTGGACACCTCGGGACCGGCGCTGCTCGCGGCCCTGCGTGAACGCCCCGACGTCGTGAAGCCGAACGCCGCGGAACTCGCGGAGGCCGTCGGACGCCCCCTCGCCACCGTCGGCGACGCGGTCAAGGCCGCCGAGGAGCTGCGCGGACTGGGCGCCCGCACCGTACTGGCCAGCCTCGGCGCCGACGGACAACTGCTGGTGGACGTGTCGGGCGCCTGGTTCGGCAGCGCCCGCGTCGACGCCGTACGCAGCAACGTGGGCGCCGGCGACTCCTCGCTGGCCGGCTTCCTGATCGCCGGCGGCGCCGGTCCCGAGGCCCTCGCCTCCGCCGTCGCCCACGGCGCCGCCGCCGTCCGGCTGCCCGGCAGCGTGATGCCGGCCCCCGCCGACCTCGACCCCGCCGCCGTGACCGTCACGACGGAGGTCCCCGTGGACCGCGCCCTCACGGAGCCGGTGTCATGACGCCCGCGGCCACCCCCTCAGGACAGGCACCGACGTGGCGGGGCCTCCCCTTCCCCGCCGCGGCCACCCCGGCGCGGCCCGCCCTCCGTGCGAGCGGCACCCCCGCCCCCACCCCCGCCCGGCGGTCCCCGCGGGCCATACGCGTGCGAAGGAGCCCGCGATGAGCGAGATGATCACCGCGGACCTGGTCGACCTCGACCTGTCCGCCGACACCAAAGAAGCGGCGGCACGCGCCCTCGCCGAGCGGATGGCAGCCCTGGGCCGGGTCACCGACCTCGACGGTTTCCTCGCCGACGTGGCGGCCCGCGAGGCGCAGATGCCGACCGGCCTCGACGGCGGCATCGGCATCCCGCACTGCCGCAGCGCCCATGTCACCGAGCCGACGCTGGCCTTCGGGCGCAGCGGCACCGGCATCGACTTCGGCGCGCCGGACGGTCCCGCCGACCTGATCTTCCTGATCGCCGCCCCGGCCGGCGCGGACGACGCCCACCTCACGATCCTGTCCTCGCTCGCCCGGCAGTTGATGAACGCCGAGTTCACCTCCGCGCTGCGGGCCGCGGACGACGCGGCGACCGCCGCCGCGCTCGTCCGTGGCGACCGGCCCCCGGCGCCCGCCGCGGCCCCGGCCGGCTCCGGCGCGAGCGCACCCGACGACTCCGCGGCGGCGTCGAACGCGGCGGCCTCCGCCGACGCCGCCGCGGTCCCCTCTGCCCCCGCCCCGGACCGGACCGGCCAGGACGGGACTCCGGCACCGGGGGAGACCGGTGGCGTGGACACGCCCCCGGCACCAGGCGAAACGGGCGGCGCGGACACGACCCCGGCACCCGGCGACACGGGCGGCGCGGACACCGCCGCGGCCGGGGGCGCGCGGCCGTTCCGGATCGTGGCCGTCACCTCCTGCCCCACCGGCATCGCGCACACCTACATGGCGGCCGAGTCGCTGGAGAACGCGGGCCGCGCGGCCGGCGACGTCGAGATCGTCGTCGAGACCCAGGGCTCGGCCGGCTTCACCTGGCTCGACCCGGCGGTCGTCGCGGCGGCGGACGGCGTGATCTTCGCCCACGACGTGCCCGTACGCGACAAGGACCGCTTCGCCGGGAAGCCGACCGTCGACGTCGGCGTGAAGGCAGGCATCAGCCGGGCCGCCGAGCTGATCTCCGAGGTCCGCGGCAAGGCCGAACGCGGCGAGGTCACCGCCGGCTCCGCGCCCGGCAGTCCGGTGGAGCGCACCGGTGAGTCCGGTGAGGGCTACGGCACCAAGCTGCGCAAGTGGCTGATGAGCGGCGTGAGTTACATGGTGCCGTTCGTCGCCGCGGGCGGCCTGCTGATCGCCCTCGGCTTCGCGATCGGCGGCTACCAGGTCAACAAGGCGCCCTCCGTCATGGACCACTTCATGTGGATGCAGGCGGACAGCTGGGGCGCGCTGTTCTTCCAGATCGGCGCCGTGGCCTTCGGCTTCCTCGTCCCGGTCCTGGCCGGCTACATCGCGTACGGCATGGCGGACCGGCCAGGGCTCGTCCCGGGCTTCGTCGGCGGCGCGATCTCCCTGACGATCAACGCGGGCTTCCTCGGTGGCCTGGCCGCCGGTCTCATCGCCGGTGGCGTGGTGCTCGGCATCCAGCGGGTGCCGATCCCGGCGGCGCTGCGCGGCATCATGCCGGTGGTGGTGATCCCGCTCATCTCCGCGGCGATCGTCGGGTTCCTGATGTTCGTGGTGATCGGCAAGCCCATCGCCTCCGCGCAGAAGGGCATGACCGACTGGCTGAACGGCCTCACCGGCACCAACGCCGTCCTGCTCGGCGCCCTCCTCGGCCTGATGATGTGCTTCGACCTGGGCGGCCCGGTCAACAAGGTCGCCTACACCTTCGCCACCGCCGGCATCGCGGTCGCGAGCCCCAGCGACTCCGCGATGAAGATCATGGCCGCGGTGATGGCGGCCGGCATGGTCCCGCCGCTCGCGATGGCCCTGGCGACGACCGTGCGCGGCAGGCTGTTCACGCCGACCGAGCGCGAGAACGGCAAGGCCGCCTGGGTGCTCGGCGCCTCCTTCATCTCGGAGGGCGCGATCCCCTTCGCCGCGGGTGACCCGCTGCGGGTCATCCCGGCGTCGATGGCGGGCGGCGCGGTCACCGGCGCCCTGTCGATGACCTTCGGCGCCACCCTGCGCGCCCCGCACGGCGGCATCTTCGTGGTCCCGCTGATCGGCAGCCCGTTCCTGTACCTCCTGGCCATCGCAGCGGGCGTCTGCGTCACCGCCGCCGTGGTGATCGTCCTCAAGGGCATGCGCAGGCCGGCACCGGAGGGCACGGGGACGGTGCCCGACGTTCCGGCACCGGCCGGCGGCGGCACCAAGGAGCCGGTCGCGGCCTGAGCAGCCGAACAGGGGCCGCGCACATGCCCCTTTAGGGCGGCGTTGAGTCGTTCACCGCATCTGCGAGATGCGTCACGGTCCGGGGCCAAAGTCCCGGACCGTGGTGTCTACTGGAACGCATGCCTGAGCATGTGTCGAACCTTCAGCTGGCGGGCGCGAGCGTCCTCGCCCTGGCGACCGCCGTCTGGGTCGTCGGCCTGGTACGGCTGCTGCGCCGGAGCCGGTCCACGGCCGCGCGGCGCCCCGTCGGCACATTGCGGGCCGTGCCCGGCCAGCGGCGGACCGGCCCGGGCGCGGAGTGCGTGGAGCTGACCCCGCAGGAACGCGCGGCGTTCGCGGGCCTGGTACGGCAGTTCAGCGACAACCGCTCCTGAAGCGGCCCTGACGGGAGGGCCACGGCCGCGGCGAGTCCGGGGATCGCCGGTGTGCCCTTGCGGGCGTGGGTGGGAGTGCGGGCGCGGAGGTGTCCCGGTCGGCGTGGTGCGAGAGGGTGCCGGATCAGCCGAGGCGTGCGGCCCGGCGCTCCATCGCCTCGCGGGCCGCGCTCTCCGTCGCGTACACCTCGCACATGTGCCGGCGGTCCGGGGTCGCGGTGTGCTCGACCTCCCACAGGGAGATCTCGCGTCCGTCGCGCAGCAGGAAGGCGTGCTCGTAGAGCGAGAAGCTGAGGCGGGACGTCTGGCCCGCGCGGCCGGGACGGCCGAAGGCCTGGGTGATCTGGTGGGCACACGCCTCGCGCAGCAGCAGGGCGGTCAGGCCGGCGTCGGGCCGGTCCGCGTTCTCCGCGCGGCGCAGCAGCCGGCGGGCGTGGTCCGCCGAGTCGTCCGGGACGTACGTGTGCCGGGGCTCGGGGATGGGGGACAGCTGCACCGTCACGGGCAGCTCGAAGTCCGGTGTGTCCGAGGGCAGGGGTAAGCGGCCCGTCGCCGCCCGCAGTTCCTCCTCGTCCACGTACACCTCGTGCTGCGCCTCGGCGCCCCGCGCGGTGTTGTGGACGAGCTCCCACAGCGTGACCGCCGAGCCGTCGGCGAGAAGCCAGGTGTGCCGGTACGTCTCACGGTGCAGCCCCGCGCTGTGGTGCGCGGAGTGCAGCGAACTGTCGTGCGCCAGCGCGCAGTCGAGCAGCCGTATGGTCTCGTCCGGCAGCTCGAAGGAGTTCAGGGCACGGCCGAGAAGTCGCGCGAGATGCTCCTCAGGAGACTCGGGCGACTCGGGTGGCTCGTACGCTGCTGTCTCGTACGGAACGCTCAAGGCTTCTCCCGGCGTTGCTGCATGTCACCTTGTGGGTGCATACCGTAGCCCCTCGGTCGGACATCATGTCCGCGAACCGAGAAAACGTGCGGAGGGAAAACGCGCGGGCCGCGCGGAGTGTTCCCGCGCGGCCCCTGCGACCCTCGAAAAGCCCTTGTCAGACGGCACTTCCGGCGGTCCACTCGCTCCACGGCATGTTCCAGCCGTTGAGCCCGTTGTCCGGTGCGACCGGCTTGTCGGGGGAGTTCTTGACCGTCACGACGTCCCCGACGAGCGAGTTGTCGAAGAACCACTTGGCGGCCGTGGCGCTCTGCGCGCCCCGCTCGTCGGCGAGACCCACGCACCCGTGGCTGGTGCCCTCCCGGCCGAACGGCGGATTCCCGCGGTTGTACCAGTAGTTGCCGTGGATGAAGGTCCCCGACGTCGTCAGCCGCATCGCGTTCGGCACGTCCGCGATGTCGTACTCGCCGCCGTGGCCGACCGTCGCGCCGTTCATCCGGGTCTGCCGGAACTTCTCGGAGATGACCATCTGGCCGTTGTACGTGGTGTTCTCGGCGCTGCCCGACGAGATCGGGATGGTCTTGACGGTCTTCCCGTCCCGTACCACCGTCATCGTCTGCGTCGCCACGTCCACCGTGGACACCTGCGAGCGGCCCACGGTGAAGGTGACGGTCTTGTCCTGCACGCCGTAGAGGCCGTTCGCGCCCTCCACGCCGTCCAGGCCGATCCTCACGGTGACCTTGGAGCCGGCCTTCCAGTACTGCTCGGGCCTGAAGTCCAGCCGCTGCGCCCCGAACCAGTGACCCACGACCTTCTGCCCGCTGCTGGAGCGCACGGTGATGTGCGACTGCACCTTCTTCTTCGCGCTGATCGCCTTGTCGAAGGTGAAGGAGACCGGCATGCCCGCCCCGACCGTGGCGCCGCCGTCGGGTGTGTACGTGCCGATGAAGCTGTTGGCCGTGGAGACCGTGCTGAAGGCGGAGTCGGCGGCGACCTTGCGCCCGTCGCCGTCCTCGGCCTTCGCCGAGATCCGGTACTTCGTCCCGCGCTCCAACTGTTCCTTGGGCTTCCACGCCTTCCCGTCGCCGGAGAGCGCACCGGGCACGGCGGCCCCGGTCCCCGAGACCGTCATCTTCACGTCGGTCAGCCTGCCCCCGCTGACCTTGACGCCGGTCGCGTTGATGGACGCGTTCTTCGAGCCGTCCTCGGCGGAGATGACGATCCTCGCCGCCGACGTCCTGGACGAACCTCCGTTCTTCCCGTCCTTGTTGTCCGCGCTGGCGTCGCCGCCGCAGGCGGTGAGGGTGAGGGCGCCGACCATCAGGGCGGCACAGGCCCCCACTGTGCGCCGCATTGATATGTCCGGCGTTGTCACGGGCTGCTCCAGGTTCGTGTGGTGTGGGTGATCCGCTCCGTTGCGTGGAGAAAGAGCGCCACGCGCCTGGAAGGGTTCCTTCCGTAGCCGACGGACGCCATCGCGTGACAGAACCGCGACAATCCCCGCCCCACCCGACGCCCTTACGTCCCCGGCACCCGCCCGCTACCGGGCCCCGTACAGCTCCTCGTACGACGGCCACGTCCCGCCCGGCCCCTCCACCGGCCCGGCCGCCCGCACCGCCCGGACGATCGCCCGCGTCACCACGTCCGCGCCGGCCGCGAGCACCTCGTTGAGCGCGAGGGGCTGGTCCGCGGCGAGCGGCCGGTCACCCGTGGCGAGCGCGAAGACCGTGTCCCCGTCGTTGAGCAGATGGACCGGCCTGACCGCCCGCGCGATGCCGTCGTGCGCCGTACCCGCCAGCTTCTGCGCCTGCGCCCGGGTGAGGTCGGCGTCGGTGGCGACGACGGCCAGCGTCGTGTTCAGCGGGGGAGGGGCGTTCCGCGCGGCGGCCTCGGCGAGCCGCCGCCCCGCCGCCTCGTGCACCTCGGCGGGCGGGTACGACGCGGTGCCCGTCAGCAACTCCCCGTACAGCGCCCCCGACCCCGGCTCCACCGCGGAACCGGCCGCGTTCGCCACCACCAGCGCGGCCACGGTGATCCCCGAGTCGAGCAGCACGCTCGCCGTCCCCACCCCGCCCTTGAGCGGACCGACGGCCGCCCCCGTACCGGCGCCGACGCAGCCCTGCCGCACCGGGGCACCCGGGCCGCTCGCCTCGGCGGCCTCGACCGCGGCGCGTCCGGTGGCCGCGTCGGGCCGGGCCCGGAAGTCGCCCCCGCGGCCGAGGTCGAAGACGCAGGCGGCCGGCACGACCGGCACCACGTGAGCAGCGTCGGGACCGACCCGCACCCCGCGACCGCGTTCCTCCAGCCAGGCCATCACCCCCGACGCGGAGTCCAGCCCGTAGGCGCTGCCGCCGGTCAGCACGATCGCCTCGACCTTCTGGACCAGGTTCCGGGGGTCCAGCGCGTCGGTCTCCTTGGTACCGGGACCACCGCCGCGGACGTCCACGGCCGCGACCGCGCCGCCCGGGGGAGCCAGCACCACGGTGGTACCGGTGAGCCGGCCCTCGCCGGTGAGCGTCGCATGGCCCACCCGCAGTCCCGCCACATCCGTCAGAGCGTCAAGTGTCATACCCCCAGTGTTCCTTCGCCGCTCCTCCGGCACCGGGTCCCCGCTACCGCGGCGCGGCCGCCTCCTCCTTGCGTCCCGCCTCTTCCCGTCTCGCCGTCCGTGCCGTCAGCGCCACCCCGGCCGCCACCGTCGCCGCGCCCACGATCCCCGCCGCGAGTACCGCCCAGTCGCCGAGGAAGGTGCTCAGGATGATGAGGAGCGCGGACGTCGGCAGGACGAGCTGCTGGGCCACGCCCACCTTGAAGTACCGGGCGTGCAGCGCCCACACGGTCAGGAAGAACAGCGCCGTCGGCAGCGTCACGGCGGCGGACGCGGCCAGCGTCGAGATGTGCGCCTGGCCGACCGCCTGCTCGACGGCCACCTCGACCCCCGCGCCGATCGCGGCCGCGGAGGCGAGGATCAGGTAGTGGCCGTACCCCCACACGAACGCCTGCACGCTCGTCCGCAGATGGCCGTGGATCGGCACCGCGAAGTAGATCCACCAGGCGGCGAACACCACCAGCAGCCCGCCCACCGCGATGGGCAGCAGCTCGCCCAGCGCCTCGTGCTCGTCTACGGCGGACTTCACGGCGACCGTGGCCGCGGCGATCGTCTCGCCCAGCACGATGATGGTGAACAGGCCGTACCGCTCGGAGATGTGACGCGGGTGCCAGGGCGTGGCGGTGTCCTTCTCCGCGTACAGGGGGACGGCCATCTCGGCGATCGCCATCACCAGGAACAGCCAGGGCCGGGCGGGCTCCGGCAGCGACAGCAGCCCGAGCCAGCCGATCTGGCAGAGCAGCACGCCGCCGGCGTACCGCAGCGCGGTGGTTCTCTCATGGCCCTCGCAGCCCCGCGCCGCCCGCAGCCACTGGGTGATCATCGCGCACCGGATGATCGCGTAGCCGAGCCAGACGAGCAGGAAGTCGTGGTCGGTGAACGCCTGCGACACCCCCGCCGCGAGCACCAGGGCGCCGGCGATCTGGATCAGCGTGACGACCCGGTAGAGGACGTCGTCGTTGTCGTAGGCCGAGGCGAACCAGGAGAAGTTCATCCAGGCCCACCAGATCGCGAAGAAGATCATCGCGTAGTTCAGGATGCCCTCGCCCGCGTGCCCCTCGGCGACCGCGTGCACCAACTGCGCGCCGGCCTGCGCGACGGCCACGACGAAACAGAGGTCGAAGAAGAGCTCCAGGGGCGTCGCGACCCGGTGCGCCTCGTCACGGCCCCGGGCGGTCATCCTGCGCAGCGGGCTTCGGTCGGCCGGTCGCGCCGCCCGGTCGTCGGGGGCGGAGGCGGAACCGGGGGAACCGGCGGAACTGGTGGTCATGGGGCCAAGCACAGCAGAGATACGGCGGAAAGTCTTGTGAAGACGTTCACATGAAGGCCGTCCGCCACCGTGTGACTGCCTGCTTCCGGGCCCAGGGCGGCGCCGGGCACGCTCCTCCGGTCGCGGCAGGCCGTGACCACGCTCCGTCGGCTCCGGCGAGCTGCGGCCCGCATGCCCCCTCGGCCCCGGCACGTACCCTGGAGGCATGAGTACCGCCCCCGCACCCGAGCCGCGCGACCCCAAGGCCGCGCTGGTCTTCGACGACCCGCTGAGCGAGCAGTCCTCGGACGACACCGACCGCGGGTGGGGCGAGCGGCCCGGCGGTGACGGTGACAGCGCGGCGGACCTGCGGCGCTTCCTCGACGAGAAGCCGCCGCACCACATCTGAGCCGCCGCCCGCCGGACTGCGTCTGTGCTCGCGTCCGGTGCCGGTGCCGGTGCCCGTGCCGCTGCCTTCGCCGGTCCCGGTGCCGGTGCCGGTGCCGATTCCGCGTCCGGTGTCAGTCCCGGTCGTGGCCGGAGCCGCGCTGGGCCACCAAGGCGTCGCGGATGTCCTTGAGCACCTCCAGCTCCGTCACCTCGATGATCTCGTGCGTGTCCTCCCTCGCCTTCCGGCGGGCTTCCTGGCGGGCCAGGTACTTGGACATCGGGAGGACCATCAGGAAGTAGACGACGGCTCCGGTGATCACGAAGCTGAGCGTCGCGCTGAGCACCGTGCCCCACATGATGGGGATGCCCGTGACCGTGCCGTCCTTCGCCATCGCGCAGGGCGACTTCAGGCAGGAGTGGTACTTGTCGAGGTCCTTGGTGCCGAAGGCTCCCACCAGCGGGTTGATGATGCCCTTCACCACGGAGTTGACGACGTTGGTGAAGGCGGCGCCGATGACCACGGCGACGGCCAGGTCGATGACGTTCCCACGCATCAGAAAGGCCTTGAAGCCCTCCAGAACGCCCGGCTTCTTCTTCTCGCTCACCGAGAGGCCCCTCTGCACAAGTTGTGGAACAAACAGTTCCGCAACCTACGTCAGGGTGTCCCGGGACTGTCCAATTGGGCCGCTCGATCGTGCGACTTGACACCATTTCGCCGGCCGGCGACTGCCTCCCGGGCGACGACTGCTTCCCGGGCGGCGACTGCCTTCTGGGTGGCAACGGCTTCCCGGACGGTGACCCGCTCCCGGGCAACTCCTCCCTCCCGCTCACTGGCTCCGCGACCGTGCTCGTCTCCCCGCCGGACGGGACGGCGACGTCGGCCAGGACGCCGGCCCCGGTCAGCACAGCGTCACCGCCAGGCGGGCCGTGGTGCCGGCGCCGGCCAGCCGGGTCGCCGTGGCCCGCGGGACCGACAGCACGACCAGTGCCCCCGCCTCGGTGGCGCCGATGTCCGGCACCTCGGTGACACGCGCGCCGGCCGCCACCACGCGGGCCCGGCCGGAGCCGTCCGCCGCGACGACGTCCACGCGGTCGCCCGGGCGCAGCAGCCCGACCGTGGCTCCGTCGGCGATGCGCACGGGCGCCGTGACGCTCTCGGGCGCGGGGCGCTCGCGTGCGGGAGCGGAGGCCGGAGCCCGTGGGGGAGCCGCCGTCGGACGGTCCCGGGCCCGCTCGGCGTCCCGGGGTCCGGCCGCCACGAGCGCGGCCGCCGTGACCGCGAGGCCCGTGGCCATCGCCCGCCTCCGGTACCGCAGCAGGCGCTGGAGCCGGCAGCGGGCGCCCCGCACCCGCACGGGGGCGAAGTGCGGCACCTCGCACGGAGGAGGGGCGTCCGTGCCCACGGGGCCCGTGACGGGGGAGACGAGCGGGGAGAGCTGTGCCATGACTGCCACCACCTGCGACGAGAGATCGGCTTGCGATCCCACGATGAGGCCTCGCCGCCCGGCCCGCCGGAGCCCGTGGACGGCCGGCGGATTGTGGACAACTCCCTCACCCGAACGAGCAGTTCCGCCGCCCAGCTCGCACCGTCAGGCGCCGCCACCGGGCGCAGACCAGCTGGAATCCCGGCCCCATCCCCCCTCAGGCAAGCTGAAGCCCAGGCCCCATCCCCCTCAGGGAAGCTCGAACCCCGGGTCCATCCCGCCCAGGGCCGTCGTGCACAGGCAGTCCCGTGTCTCGTTCGACGGGAGTCCCGCGACCGCGTCGAAGAGCACGCCCCGCAGCCGGTCCACGTTCGCCGCGAACACCTTCAGCACGTCCTCGTGCGAGACGCCCTCGCCGGTCTCGGCGCCCGCGTCCAGATCGGTGACCAGGGTCATCGAGGTGTAGCAGAGCTCCAGTTCGCGGGCCAGCGCGGCCTCGGGGTGCCCGGTCATGCCGACCACCGACCAGCCCTGCGCCTGGTGCCACAGGGACTCGGCCCGGGTGGAGAACCGCGGCCCCTCGACGACCACGAGGGTGCCCCCGTCGACCGGTTCCCAGTCGCGCCCGCGGGCGGCGGCCAGCGCGGCGCGGCGTCCGACGGGGCAGTACGGGTCGGCCAGCGACACGTGCACGACGTTCGGCACCTCGCCGCCGGGCAGCGGCAGCCCGTCGAAGTACGTCTGCGTCCGGGCCTTCGTGCGGTCGACCATCTGGTCCGGCACGAGCAGGGTCCCCGGGCCGTACTCGGGGCGCAGCCCGCCGACCGCGCAGGGGCCGAGCACCTGGCGCACGCCCACGGAGCGCAGGGCCCACAGGTTGGCCCGGTAGTTGATGCGGTGCGGCGGCAGATGGTGGCCGCGGCCGTGGCGGGGCAGGAAGGCGACCCGGCGGCCGGCGATCTCGCCGAGGAAGAGGGAGTCGCTGGGCGGCCCGTACGGGGTGTCGACCCGTATCTCGGTCACGTCGTCGAGGAACGAGTAGAAGCCCGAGCCGCCGATGACGCCGATCTCGGCCGTGACCGGCGGCTGTGCCTGTGCGGGGCGCCCCGCGCCCGCCGGGTCCTGTGCGTTCTCCGTGTTCGCCATGACGGCACCCTAACCGGGGCCGGACACGCCGAAGACCCCGCCGTCCAGGACGACAGGGTCTCGTAAGAAAGGCTTACGCGGCGGTGCTGCCGGCCGACGAGGAGCCGCTCGACGAAGAGCTGCTCGACGACGAGCCGGACGACGGCTTCGAGTCCGACGAGGACGTCGACTTCGCGTCCGACGACGAGCTCGACGACTTCGAGGACGAGGCCGGGCTGCTGCTCGACGAGGAACCGCGGCTGTCATTGCGGTAGAACCCGGAGCCCTTGAAGACAATGCCGACCGCGGAGAACACCTTCTTCAGGCGGCCATCGCAGTTGGGGCACACGGTCAGGGCGTCGTCCGTGAACTTCTGCACCGCCTCGAGGCCCTCGCCGCACTCGGTGCACTGGTACTGGTAGGTCGGCACTTGTCTTCCTCCTGGCACTCTCACTCAGTGAGTGCTAACGACGGTCCATAGTGACGTATTCCTCGGGATCAGTCCACCGCCACAGGCGTGCGGTGACCGACGCCACGTGCGACGGTGCGGCTCCGGGGGCTCCGGGACAGGCGTGAACGCAGGGCCACCAGGGTCACCAGGGCCAGTACGGTTCCGGCCATCGGCACCAGGAAACCGGCGCCGTCCCAGAGGCGGTCCTCCAGCTGCCCGGCGACCGTGACGGCCGCCGCCTGGCCGAGGGCCACCGCGCCGGTCAGCCAGGTGAACGCCTCGGTGCGGGCGCCGGCCGGCACCAGTCCCTCGACCAGCGTGTAGCCGGTGATCAGGGCGGGCGCGATGCACATGCCGACCAGCAGGCCGAGCCCGGCGAGGACGACCACGGACTCGGCGGCCCACAGGCCCGACGCGGTGAACGCGAGCGCCGCGTAGCCGACGACCAGGCGGCGCTGGGGGGCCACCTTCCAGGCGACGGCGCCGCAGACGACGCCGGAGAGCATGTTGCCCGCGGCGAAGACGCCGTACAGGACGCCGTTCAGGCCGGGCTCGCCGATCGACTCGCTGAACGCGGCGAGGGCGACCTGCATACCGCCGAAGACCGATCCGATGCCGAGGAAGGCGACGATCAGGACGCGTACACCGGGGATGCCGAGCGCGGAGGCGGGCTTCACGCGCGTGTGCCCCGGCTCGACCGCGGCCACGGCGGGCTGGGTGCTCTTCTGTGCCGCGAACAGCAGTCCGCCGACCAGGGTCAGCGCGGCCTCGGTCAGCAGGCCCGCCGCCGGGTCCACGGCGGTGCACAGGGCGGTGGCGAGCAGCGGGCCCAGTACGAAGGTCAGCTCGTCCGTGACGGACTCGAAGGCCGCCGCGGTCGTCATCAGGGGGGAGTCCTGGAGCTTCACGCCCCAGCGGGCCCGCACCATGGGGCCGACCTGGGGCACCGAGGCGCCGGTCGGGACGGCCGCCAGGAAGAGCGCCCACAGCGGGGCGCCGGTCAGCGCCAGCAGCGTGAGGGACAGGCCCGCCAGGGTGTGCACGAGGACGCCGGGCAGCAGCACCGCGCGCTGGCCGTGGCGGTCGGCGAGCCGCCCGCTGTAGGGGGCGAAGAGCGCCATGGAGACGCCGGTGGCCGCCGCCACGGCGCCCGCCGCCCCGTAGGAGCCGGTGGTGTGCTGGACGAGGAGCACGATGGAGATCGTGAGCATGGCGAACGGCTGTCGCGCGGCGAAGCCGGGGAGCAGGAACGTCCAGGCGCCGCGGGTGCGCAGCAGCTGTCCGTATCCCGGGCGGGAGGTGACCGTGGATGCCACGGCCCGTGCCTTTCTGCCGCCTGGTAGCGCGGCCCCCCTGGTGGGCGACGGCGCCGAGAGCTGTCCTCTTGCGCGGAACTGCGGTAGATACCGGAGCCCCGGAGGGGGACGTCACGGCCGCCATACGGTCGCGCCAGCTCTGCGTCAGGCAGAGTTGGTTCGATCAAAGCTGTGCCTTCATCGTACAGGGGGGCGGGCCTGTGGCGCCTGTGAAAGCGAGCACCATGGAGACTGCGGCCTGTGAATGCGCGATGAGGCTTATGTCCCGGTAAGTACCGGTGCGGTCGTCACGCGCGCGGGTGCCTAGTGACCGGCCCGGTGTTCCGTCCCCTCGGCCCGGGTGCCGAGCCAGCCGGCCAGCTTGCCGCCCTGCGCGACCGCGCGCAGCCGCTTCTCGGCCGCGTCGCGGACCGGGTCGGTGGCCACCACGAGCAGCTCGTCGCCGTACCGCAGCGTCGTCGTGGGCAGCGGCACGAAGGAGGTGCCCTCGCGCACCACCAGGGTGACGGCGGCGCCCGGGGGCAGCCTGAGCTCGTTGATCTCCACGCCGTGCATCCGGGACCGCGGCGGGATGGCCACGGACAGCAGGTGCCCGCGCAGGCGCTCCAGGGGCGCCGACTCGATCCCGAGGTCGGCGGCCTCGGTGGGCGCTCCCAGGTTCAGCTTCCGGGCCAGCCAGGGCAGGGTGGGTCCCTGGATGAGGGTGTAGACGACGACCAGTACGAAGACGATGTTGAAGATCCGGCGGCTCTCCGGGATGCCGCTCACCATCGGGATGGTCGCCAGGATGATGGGCACGGCGCCCCGCAGGCCGGCCCAGGCGATCAGCGTCTGCTCCTGCCACGGCATGCGGAACGGCAGGAGGCTGGCGAAGACGCTCAGCGGGCGGGCCACCGCCGTGAGCACCAGCCCTATGACGAGCGCGGGCCAGATGTCGTCGCCCATCTCGTGCGGGGTGACCAGCAGTCCGAGCAGCACGAACATGCCGATCTGGGCGAGCCAGCCGAGCCCCTCGGCGAAGCCGCGCGTGGCGGGCCAGTGCGGCAGCTTGGCGTTGCCGAGCAGCATCGACGCGAGGTAGACGGCGAGGAACCCGCTGCCGTGCGCGAGCGCGCCGGCCGCGTACGCCGTGACCGCGATCGCCATGACGGCGATCGGGTAGAGGCCGGAGGCGGGCAGGGCCACGTGCCGCAGCCCCCAGGCGCCGAGCCAGCCGACCGCGAGGCCGACGGCGGCGCCGATGGCCAGTTCGAGCGCTATCTCGCCGAGGAGCGCGTACCAGTGCTCCACCGGGCCGGCCGTGGAGAACGCGACGACCAGGATGACCACCGGAGCGTCGTTGAACCCGGACTCGGCCTCCAGGACGCCCGTCACGCGCGCGGGGAGGGGTATTTTCCGCAGGACCGAGAAGACCGCCGCCGCGTCCGTCGAGGACACCACCGCCCCGATGATGAGCGCCTGCCGCCACTCCAGCCCGATCAGGTAGTGGGCGGCCGAGGCCGTCACTCCCACGCTCACCGCGACGCCGCCGAGAGCCAGGGCGGAGGCGGCCGGGAGGACCGGTTTGATCTCCTTCCACTTCGTGCCGAGGCCGCCCTCGGCCAGGATCACGACGAGGGCCGCGTACCCGATGACCTGGGTCATCTCGGCGTTGTTGAAGTGGATGTCGCCGATGCCGTCCTGGCCCATGGCGACGCCGATGCCGAGGTAGACGAGCAGGCTGGGGAGCCCGCTGCGCGACGAGATGCGGACCGCTGCCACCGCGATGAGCAGAACGAGCGAGCAGACGAGCAGGAGCTGGTTGAGGTGGTGGACAGTCAGCGGCCGTTCCCTTCTCTGGCCCGCGCGGGTCGGCGCGGGCACACGTACTACGGACCCAAGTACTTCATTACCTTACCTAAGTCTTGACTTTTTCTTGACACTCCTGGGGCAAGATCGAACGCCCGTGCTCTCGGGTTCCCGACTCCGCGTCAAGGCGCGGTGGGCCCTGCGCCTATGGTTGCTCCTGCGCTCAGTCAAAAGCACAGCCCGCCCTGCCGCTCGCGTTAGGACAGCAAGGACAGCGATGCCCCCCAACACCACCGCCTCTTCCGGCCAAAAGCCCGGCAAGTCCGGCAGGAAGAAGGGGCGCAGAGCCCGTCTGCTCGTGATCGTTCTGGTTCTGGCCATCGTCGGAGGCGTCGCCTACGGCGCGTACTGGAGCATCAGCACCGTCCGGGCCTCCTTCCCGCAGACCAAGGGTTCGATCGAACTCGACGGGCTGTCAGGCCCCGTGGACGTGAAGCGGGACGGCTACGGCATCCCGCAGGTCTACGCCTCCTCGGACGAGGACCTGTTCATGGCGCAGGGCTACGTCCAGGCGCAGGACCGGTTCTACGAGATGGACGTGCGCCGGCACATGACCTCGGGGCGCCTGTCCGAGATGTTCGGCAAGGGACAGGTCGAGAACGACGAGTTCCTGCGCACCCTCGGCTGGGACCGGGTGGCGAAGAAGGAGTACGACACCAAGCTGTCGCCCTCCACGAAGAAGTACCTCCAGGCCTACGCCAAGGGGGTCAACGCGTACCTGAAGGGCAAGGACGGCGCGGACCTGTCGCTGGAGTACGCCGCCCTCGGCTTCGCCAACGACTACAAGCCGCAGGAGTGGACCCCGGTCGACTCGGTGGCCTGGCTCAAGGCGATGGCCTGGGACCTGCGCGGCAACATGCAGGACGAGATCGACCGCTCCCTGATGACCAGCCGCCTCGGGCCGAAGCAGATCGCCGACCTGTACCCCGACTACCCGTACAGCCGGAACAAGGCGATCGTGCAGGAGGGGCAGTACGACGAGGTCACCAAGACCTACGTCCAGGGGAGCACGGCCGCGGGCACGGGTACCGGTACCGGCACGGCGGGCTCCGCCGCCGGCACCGGGCTGGCCGGGAACACCGCGGCCCCCGAGGGCCTGCAGAGCCAGCTGTCGGGGCTCTACGACGAGCTGGAGGACGTCCCCGCGGCCGTCGGCGTGAACGGCAACGGCATCGGCTCCAACTCGTGGGTCGTCGCCGGGGACCACACCATCACCGGCAAGCCGCTGCTCGCCAACGACCCGCACCTGTCGGCGTCGTTGCCCTCGGTCTGGTACCAGATGGGCCTGCACTGCCGCAGCGTCGGCGACAAGTGCCGCTACGACGTCGCCGGCTACACCTTCGCGGGGATGCCCGGCGTCGTGATCGGCCACAACCAGGACATCGCCTGGGGCATGACGAACTCGGGGGTGGACGTCACCGACCTCTACCTGGAGAAGCTCACCGGGGACGGCTACCAGTACGGCGACAAGGTGCTGCCCTTCGAGACGCGCAGGGAGAAGATCCAGGTCGCGGGCGGCCGGGCCAAGACGATCGTGGTCCGGGAGACCAACAACGGCCCGCTGCTGTCCGACCGGGACGACGAGCTCGTCAAGGTCGGCAAGAGGGCCACCGTCGACAGCGCGGCGCCCGACCGGGGCGACGGCTACGGCATCGCGCTGCGCTGGACCGCGCTGGAGCCGGGCAACTCCATGGACGCCGTCTTCGAGATGGACAGGGCCGCCGACTGGAACGACTTCCGCAAGGCGTCTCGGTCCTTCGACGTGCCCTCGCAGAACCTGGTCTACGCCGACACCGAGGGCAACATCGGCTACCAGCTGCCCGGCAGAATCCCCACGAGGGGCTCGGGCGACGGTTCGCTGCCCTCGCCGGGCTGGGAGGCCAAGTACCGGTGGACGGGCTACATCGACCAGTCCGAGCTGCCGTTCGAGTACAACCCCGAGCGCGGATACATCGTGACGGCGAACCAAGCCGTCGTGAACGAGGACAAGTACCCCTACACGCTCACCACGGACTGGGGCTACGGCTCGCGCAGCCAGCGCATCACCGACCTGATCGAGTCGAAGATCAAGGGCGGCGGCAAGATCTCGACCGACGACATGCGGCAGATGCAGCTCGACAACAGCAGTGAGATCGCCAAGCTGCTGGTGCCCAAGCTGCTCAAGATCGACATCGCCGACAAGGACGTGCGCCAGGCCCAGAAGCTCCTGGAGGGCTGGGACTACACCCAGGACGCCGATTCGGCGGCGGCCGCGTACTTCAACGCCACCTGGCGCAACATCCTCAAGCTCGCCTTCGGCAACAAGCTGCCCAAGGAGCTGCGAGTCAAGGGCCAGTGCCTGTACGTCGACCGGGTCGACACGACCGGGCCGGCGGACGAGGACGAGACGGTGCGCGAGTGCGGCCAGCGCGACGCGGACCAGGCGCAGCCGGACGGCGGCGACCGCTGGTTCGAGGTGGTCCGCTCGATCGTCGACGACGAGGACAACTTCTGGTGGGCCTCGCCCAAGACGCGTCTGGACAAGGCGACCGGCACCCGTGACGCGCTGTTCGCCCGCGCCATGAAGGACGCCCGCTGGGAGCTGACCGCCAAGCTCGGCAAGGACATCGACACCTGGAGCTGGGGACGGCTGCACCGCCTGTTCCTGAAGAACCAGACCCTCGGCACCGAGGGCCCGCGCGTCGTGCAGTACCTGCTCAACCGCGGCCCGTGGAAGCTCAGCGGCGGCGAGGCGACGGTCAACGCGACCGGCTGGAACGCGGCGGGCGGCTACGGAGTCGTCTGGGTCCCGTCGATGCGCATGGTGGTCAACCTCGGGGACCTCGACAAGTCCAAGTGGATCAACCTGTCCGGCGCCTCGGGGCACGCCTACAGCGCCCACTACACCGACCAGACGGACAAGTGGGCCAAGGGCGAGCTGCTGTCCTGGTCCTTCTCGGACAAGGCGGTAGGCAAGAGCACGAGCGACACGCTGCTGCTGAAGCCCTGACGCCCTCCGGCGGACACACGGGAACGGCCCTCCACGCGTGCGTGGAGGGCCGTTCCCGTGTCCCCGGGTGATCCCCCGGGGAGCAGGTCAGCGGAAGCGCCGTACGGCCGACGGGGTGACCGCCGCGTGCACCGGCCGGTCGTGGGGCTCCTCGGGGACCCGCTCGACGACCTCGGTGTCGTACAGCAGCACCACCAGCGCCGGATCCGCCCCCGCGCGCTCCAGCCGGGCCAGCACGCGGTCGTAGGAGCCGCCGCCGCGGCCCAGGCGCATCCCGCGTCCGTCGACCGCCAGGCCGGGCAGCAGGACCGCGTCCGCCTCCGTGACGGCCGGCGGCCCGAGCCGCTCGCCCGCCGGTTCCAACAGGGCCATCCGCCCGCCGTGTTGCACGCGCCGGAGCGACGACTCTCCCGCGTACTCGCCCCAGTCGAGGTCGTTGTCGGGCAGCAGGACCGGCAGGAGCACCCGCACCCGGCGCGCGCGGAGCGCGTCGAGGAGCGCGAGGGTGCCCGGCTCACTCCCCATGGACACGTACGCCGCCACCGTGCCCGCGTGCGCCAGTTCGGGCAGCTCCAGGGCGCGTGCCGCGAGGGCGCGCCCGGTTTCCCGCACGTCATCCGCCGTCAACCGGCTCCTCACCGAGAGGAGCTCTCGCCGCAACATTCGTTTGGCAGGCTCGGCTTCGTGTCCCGGACGGCTCACAGGTTGCTCCCGTACCCTTCGTAATGTGCTCATATGAGAACGAATTAACCGGAGCCACAGAATCCGCACATAGCCACCGGATATGGTTGCGGGCATGACTGAGTCGCACTCCAGGATCACCAAGGCTGTCATCCCCGCAGCGGGCCTCGGCACCCGGTTCCTGCCGGCCACCAAGGCCACTCCCAAAGAGATGCTGCCGGTCGTCGACAAGCCCGCGATCCAGTACGTGGTCGAAGAGGCCGTGTCGGCGGGGCTGCACGACGTCCTCATGATCACGGGCCGCAACAAGCGTCCCCTGGAGGACCACTTCGACCGCAACTACGAGCTGGAGTCGGCCCTCCAGAAGAAGGGCGACGCGGGGCGCCTCGCCAAGGTCCAGGAGTCCAGCGACCTCGCGACGATGCACTACGTGCGCCAGGGCGACCCCAAGGGACTCGGCCACGCCGTCCTGTGCGCCGCCCCGCACGTGGGCAACGAACCCTTCGCCGTCCTGCTCGGCGACGACCTGATCGACCCGCGCGATCCGCTCCTCGCGCGCATGGTCGAGGTCCAGGAACAGCACGGCGGCAGCGTCATCGCGCTGATGGAGGTCGCGCCCGAGCAGATCCACCTCTACGGCTGCGCCGCCGTCGAGCCCACCGGCGAGGGCGACCTCGTCAAGGTGACGGGCCTGGTCGAGAAGCCCGACGCCGCGGACGCCCCCAGCAACTACGCCGTCATCGGCCGCTACGTCCTCGACCCGGGCATCTTCGGCATACTGCGCACGACCGAGCCGGGCCGCGGCGGCGAGATCCAGCTCACCGACGCCCTCCAGCAGCTGGCCACGGACGAGAAGGTCGGCGGACCGGTGCACGGCGTGGTCTTCAAGGGCCGCCGCTATGACACCGGCGACCGCGGCGACTATCTGCGTGCCATTGTCAGACTCGCGTGCGAACGTGAAGACCTGGGACCGGACTTCCGGGCCTGGCTTCGCAGTTACGTAGCCGAGGAGATGTAGCAACGTGAGCAGCGCCGCGACCCGCGCCACCGGCCAGGACCGCCTCTGGTCGGTGTCCGAGCACCTGGAGGACATCCTCGCGACCGTCCGCCCCCTGGAACCCATCGAGCTGCAACTCCTCGACGCCCAGGGCTGCGTCCTGGTCGAGGACGTCACGGTGCCGGTCTCGCTGCCGCCCTTCGACAACAGCTCGATGGACGGGTACGCGGTCCGGGTCGCCGATGTCGCGGGCGCGAGCGAGGAGTTCCCGGCCGCCCTCACGGTCGTCGGAGACGTGGCCGCGGGCCTCGCCGAACTGCCCTACGTGGGACCCGGCGAGGCCGCCCGCATCATGACGGGCGCCCCGCTGCCGCCCGGCGCGGAAGCGGTCGTCCCGGTGGAGTGGACCGACGGCGGACTGGGCGAGGGCGCCGTCCAGGGGATGCGCGCCCACAGCTCGGCGCCCGAGGGCGCCGGCGGCCAGGTCCGCGTCCACCGCCCGGCGCAGGCACGCGCGCACGTGCGGGCCAAGGGCAGCGACGTGAAGGCCGGCGACCGTGTCCTGGAGGCCGGCACGATCCTGGGCCCGCCGCAGATCGCCCTGCTGGCCGCGATCGGCCGCGGCACGGTGCGCGTGCGCCCGCGCCCCCGCGTCGTCGTCATGTCCACCGGCAGCGAACTGGTCCAGCCCGACGAGCAGCTCGGCAGCGGCCAGATCTACGACTCCAACAGCTTCGCCCTGTGCGCCGCGGCCCGGGACGCCGGAGCGATCGCCTACCGGGTGGGCGCGGTCGCCGACGACGCCGAGACGCTCCGCTCCACCATCGAGGACCAGCTCATCCGGGCGGACCTCGTGGTGACCACGGGCGGTGTCAGCGTCGGCGCCTACGACGTCGTCAAGGAGGCGCTGTCCTCCGTCGGGGACGAGGACGAGGAGGGCGCCGGCATCGACTTCCGCAAGCTCGCCATGCAGCCCGGCAAGCCGCAGGGCTTCGGCTCCATCGGCCCCGACCACACGCCCCTGCTCGCGCTGCCCGGCAACCCGGTGTCGTCGTACGTCTCCTTCGAGCTGTTCGCCCGCCCGGCGATCCGCGCCCTGATGGGCCTGGACGACCTGCACCGGCCGACCACCCGGGCCGCCCTCGACACGGACAAGGCGCTGACCTCCCCGGCGGGCCGCCGCCAGTTCCTGCGCGGGACGTACGCGGACGGGAAGGTGAAGCCCGTCGGCGGCGCCGGGTCCCACCTGGTGGCCGCACTGGCGCAGGCGGACGCGCTGATCGTCGTCCCCGAGGACGCGACCTCGGTCGAGCCGGGGGCCGACGTCGAGGTCGTCCTGCTGGGCTGAGCCGCGGGGCCGGGCGGGTCGTCCCCGCCCGGCGGGCCGGGCCCGGGAGGGTCCCGTTCCGCTCCCCGCCCCGAGTTGGCGGTACCGTGTCGCGCACGACAGGCCACGCGCCGCACCGCGAGGGGCCCTTACCGGGAGCGCCACAGCAGATGAGTACGCAGGACCGACTGACGCACATCGACGAGGCGGGCGCCGCCCGCATGGTCGACGTATCCGGGAAGGACGTGACCGCGCGCACCGCCCGCGCCAGCGGCCGCGTCCTGGTCTCGCCCCGGGTGGTCGAGCTGCTGCGCGGCGAGGGGGTCCCCAAGGGCGACGCCCTCGCGACCGCGCGCATCGCCGGCATCATGGGCGCCAAGCGCACCCCCGACCTGATCCCGCTCTGCCACCCTTTGTCGGTGTCGGGTGTCAAGCTGGACCTGTCGGTCGCGGACGACGCCGTGGAGATCATCGCCACCGTGAAGACCACGGACCGCACGGGGGTCGAGATGGAGGCCCTCACCGCGGTCAGCGTGGCGGCGCTCACCGTGATCGACATGGTCAAGGCGGTCGACAAGGGAGCGGTCATCACGGACGTACGGGTCGAGACGAAGACGGGCGGCGCGTCGGGCGACTGGAGCCGGGCATGACCGCTCAGCCCTACCGCGCGCTCGTCGTCACCGCCTCCAACCGCGCCGCCGCGGGGGTCTACGAGGACCGGGGCGGCCCCCTCATCGCCGAGGCGCTGACCTCGTACGGCTTCCAGGTGGACGGCCCGCGGGTGGTGCCGGACGGGGATCCCGTCGAGGCCGCCCTGCGCGCCGCCGCCGAGGCCGGGTACGACGTCGTCGTCACCACCGGCGGCACGGGCATCTCGCCGACCGACCGCACGCCCGAGGCGACCCGCCGGGTCATCGACCGCGAGGTGCCGGGCATCGCGGAGGCCGTCCGGGCGTTCGGCCGGGACAAGGTGCCGACTGCGGCGCTGTCCCGGGGGCTCGCGGGCGTCGCGGGACGGACGCTGATCGTCAACCTGCCGGGTTCCACCGGCGGGGTCCGGGACGGCCTGGCCGTGCTGGAGCCCCTGCTGATCCACGCCGTCGACCAGATCCGCGGCGGCGACCACCCGAGACCGAGCGGCAGTGGGGGTGCGAGCTGAACAGCCCATCCTGGCCCGTCGAGCTGCGGGAGGGCGATGTCGTCCTGCGGCCGATAAAGCTGCGCGACCAGCGGGCCTGGCGCGAGGTCAACCGGCGCAACCGCGACTGGCTGCGGCCCTGGGAGGCGACGATCCCGCCGCCCACGCCGAGCGGTCCGATGGCGCACCGGCCGACGTACCGGCAGATGGTGCGGCATCTGCGCGCCGAGGCCAACGCGGGCCGGATGCTGCCCTTCGTCATCGAGTACCAGGGGCGTCTCGTCGGGCAGTTGACGGTCGCGGGGATCACCTGGGGCTCGATGTGCTCGGGGCACGTGGGCTACTGGGTGGACGAGGCGGTGGCCGGGCGGGGCGTGATGCCGACGGCCGTGGCTCTCGCCACCGACCACTGCTTCCGCACGGTCGGACTGCACCGCCTGGAAGTCTGCATTCGCCCGGAGAACGGGCCGAGCCGCAGAGTCGTGGAGAAACTCGGATTCCGCGAGGAAGGACTCCGGCCGCGTTATCTCCACATCGACGGGGCGTGGCGCGACCATCTCGTCTTCGCGCTCACCGCCGAGGAGGCGCCGGAGGGCCTGCTCGCCCGCTGGCAGCGCCGACGTGCGCACGGACCTCGGCAGAGCACCCCCGGGGACCAGTGACGTACGCCCCGCGCGACGGCGTGTGACGCTGTGAATGCGGAGTTGGCCGGTTCACAGCCCGATCGCGGCGATAAATGAAATAGGTGTTCGAAATTGATCGGCGCGCGATCACCTGGGGGCGTTAATTTGGCGGTGTCGGCGGGCTGCTGATCGCATCGGTCACAAAAAAAGCTCGAAATATCAGCCAGATCGTGCGACACACCGGCGCAATTGGCAGATGGCCTCACGCAAACCCCTCTACCGTGTGAGGCGTGAGCAGCAGCGGCCTCATCTACGCAGTCATTGTCGGGGCCTGGGCCGCCTACTTGGTGCCGATGTGGCTCCGTAGGCAGGACGAGCTGAACGAGGCCCGTCCGACGGAACGCTTCAGCACCGCCATCCGGCTGCTGTCCGGACGGGCGGCGATGGAGCGCCGGTACGCCAAGGACCTGCAGGCGCGCTCCGCCGACGAGGGGGAGCCCAGCGCCGAACCGGAGGGTGCCACCGACTCGGTGGACGTCCGGGCCTTCGCCGTGCCCCCGACCGAGCCGCAGGTGCCGGTCGCGCCGCCGCGGCCCCGGACGCAGGCGCAGGCGCAGCAGCGCCCCCAGGTACAGGCCCAGGTACCGGTCGAAAGCCCCGAGCGGCACGAGACGCCGTCCGCCGACAGATCCGCGGCGCGCGCGGCCGGCCGGCCCGCGTCCCGCGACGTCGACAGACCCCTGCCGCGGCAGTCGGCCCGGTCCGGACACCCGGCCCGGCCCGAGACCTCCGCCTCCGACGCGCCCGAACCCGCGGAGACGGTCGCGCACTCCGTGCCGGCCGCGCGCCGGGCCTCCTCGGCGGAGGCCGCAGCGCGCGCCCGGCGCCTGAAGGTGCTCGCGCGCCGCCGGCGTACGACCGTCATGCTCTTCCTCGCCTTCACCCTCGGCGCGATCGTCGCGGCGGTCGGCGGGCTGGCCTTCCTGTGGGCGCCCGGCGTTCCCGCCGTGCTCCTGAGCGGGTACATCGCCTATCTGCGCGCCCAGGAGCGGCGCCGCTTCACGTACGTGATGGACCGGCAGCGAGCCGAGGTCGCGGCGCAGCGGCTGCGTGAGCGCCAGCCCCGGCGGCGGCCGCCCCTGGACCCGGGCGCGGACGAGCCCGACGAGTCGCCCGAACCGGAGGCCGACCCCGGCCTGTCCGCGCTCGCCGCCGACCGCCGCGCCCTGGTCGAACAGACCGACCACGCGGAGTGGGTCGACCAGCAGCGCGAGCGCCAGCGCCGCCCCGGCCACGGCGACAGCTGGGACCCGGTGCCGGTCCCGCTGCCCACCTACGTGACCGCTCCGGTCGCCCCGCGGGCCACGCCCAGCGTCGACCTCGGTGCGCCCGACGCGTGGAGCTCGGCGCGGTCCAGCGCCGCGGAGCCGAGTGCGCCGGAGGCCGAGCCCGCCGCCGAGGAGCGGCCGGAGGCCGCCGCCGACGACGGCCGCTGCGACGCCCGCCGGGCCGCGTCCGCCCGCCGGGCCCGTGAGCGTGGGCGCACCCCGCTCTTCGACCAGTACGAGGACGGGGACCGGCCGCGCGCGGCCAACGAGTGACGAGGGACGGCCGTCCGTGGCCCTGGTGACCAGCCCGGGAACGGATTTCCAAGCACCCGGACGGGGATGCTAGAGTTTCACTCGTTGCAAGGGCCTGTGGCGCAGTCCGGTAGCGCACCTCGTTCGCATCGAGGGGGCCAGGGGTTCAAATCCCCTCAGGTCCACTGCAATTCAGAACCCCGTCGGATTCGTCCGGCGGGGTTCTTGCGTGTTCGGCGTCTTCAACGGGTCACAGCGGCTTCGCGAAGCAGCGGCTCAGCGGCTCGTGGCGGTAGAGGCCGAACTTGGCGCAGGGCTCGTAGCCGCTGGAGGCGTACAGGGCGATGGCCTCCGGCTGCTTCGTGCCGGTCTCCAGGACCATGCGGGTGCGGCCGGCCGCGCGGGCGTCGTCCTCCAGGGCCGACAGGATGCGCCGGGCGAGACCGAGGCCGCGCGCCTCCGGCACCACGTACATCCGCTTGAGCTCGGCGTCCCCGTCCGAGTAGCCCTCGTCGTTCTCGTCCTGGGTCCGCCAGCCGCCGGTGGCCACCGGACGCTCGCGCTCGTCGTACGCGACGAGGTACAGCCCGAGCGGCGGCCGGAACATCGACGGGTCGAGCGGGGTGGCGTCGCCCCCGTCTCCGTAGCGGACGGCGTATTCGAGCTGCACCTGGTCGTCGAGCTTGACGGCGTCGGGGTGGTCGTAGGGGACCGGGCGGATATCCATGCGATGCATCGTACATCTATGCGTCGGGACGGAGCTCCGGATTAAGTATCGTTCGCGGGTGCTGACTGTTACCACCGCCAATGTGAACGGGCTCCGGGCCGCTGCCAGGAAGGGCTTCGTGGAGTGGCTCGCCGGGACCTCCTCCGACGTCCTGTGCCTCCAGGAGGTGCGGGCCGAACCGGCGCAGCTCCCGGACGCCGTACGGGAGCCCGAGGGGTGGCACGTGCTGCACGCGCCCGCCGCCGCCAAGGGGCGCGCCGGGGTGTCCCTCTACACCCGGCGCGAGCCCGACCGCGTCCGCATCGGGTTCGGGTCCGCCGAGTTCGACGCGAGCGGCCGCTACGTCGAGGCCGATCTGCCCGGTGTCACCGTGGCCAGCCTCTACCTGCCCTCCGGCGAGGTCGGGACCGAGCGGCAGGACGAGAAGATCCGGTTCATGGAGGAGTTCCTCGGTTATCTGAAGGGCCTGCGCGAGCGGGCCGCGGCCGACGGGCGCGAGGTCGTCGTCTGCGGCGACTGGAACATCGCCCACCAGGAGGCCGATCTGAAGAACTGGCGCGGCAACCGCAAGAGCTCCGGCTTCCTGCCGGAGGAGCGGGAGTGGCTCGGGCGGGTCCTCGGGGAGGGCGCCGGGTACGTCGACGTGATGCGCGCGCTGCACCCCGGTGTCGAGGGGCCGTACACGTGGTGGTCCTACCGGGGGCGGGCCTTCGACAACGACACGGGATGGCGGATCGACCTCCAGGTCGCCACGCCCGGGCTGGCCGGCAAGGCCGTCAAGGGGCTGGTGGAGCGGGCGGCGACCCATGAGGAGCGGTGGTCGGACCACGCCCCCGTGACCGTGGTCTACGACCTGTAGGCGCCACCGGTCCGGCGGGCGCCCCGGCCGGCGGTCAGGGCGTGGTGCCCGACTGCCGCAGCCGGCGGTCCAGGGCCATCGACAGCTCCGCCTCGACCACGCTCTTGGCCAGCGGGCGCAGGCGGTCGAGATCCTCGGGCGTGCGGTCCTCGGTGAGGACGAGGTCGGTGAAGAGCGCGGCGAGGGCCTCGGTGTGCTCGCGTACGCGCCCGGCGGCGGCCAGCACGTCCGCGAGCGGGATGCCCTCGCGGACCAGGGCCGCCGACACGTCCAGCAGCCGCCGGCTGATGTGCACGATCTCCGTGCCGTCGGTGCCCAGGTAGCCGAGGTCGAGCGCGGCGGCCAGGTTCTCCGGGGTGGCCTGGCCCGCGAAGACGTCGGCCAGTTCCTCGGGGGAGAGACGGACCGGGGTCTCCTCGCTGGGTTCGCCGAGGCCCAGCAGTTCGCCGACGTCCCGGCCGTGGTCGAAGGCCTCGGCCAGCTCCGCGATGCCGTTCAGGGTGTGGCCGCGCTCCAGCAGCGCCGAGATCGTGCGCAGCCGGGCCAGGTGGCTCTCGTCGTACCAGGCGATACGGCCCTCCCGGCGGGGCGGCGGGATCAGCTTGCGCTCGCGGTAGAAGCGCAGGGTGCGCACGGTGATGCCGGCCGCCGCGGCCAGTTCCTCCATGCGGTACTCGCGCCTGCCCGGCTCGGACGCGCCCGCCTGCGCCTGCGTCCGCACCCCTGGGCTCCGTTCTCCTGATCCGTCGGCCACGTCGGCACCCTACGTCGTACCCGGGGTAACTTTCCCGCCGCAGACCCCTACCCATGAGTACGAAGCTCCTCTAGTCTCCCCATTGCGCCAGTGTTCACTGGCAGAGTCGTGCGGAGCAGGGAGGCGTCGGGATGACCGAGCACGAGCATGTACGGGTGGCGGTGGTCGGCTCCGGGTTCGGAGGTCTCGGAGCCGCCGTGCGGCTGCGTCGCGAGGGCGTGACCGACTTCGTCGTCCTGGAGCGGGCGAGCGGCGTCGGCGGCACCTGGCGGGACAACAGCTACCCCGGCTGCGCCTGCGACGTGCCCTCCCACCTCTACTCGTTCTCCTTCGCCCCCAACCCCGAGTGGCCGCGCACCTTCTCCGGCCAGGAGCACATCCGCGCCTACCTGGAACACGTCACCGACCTCTTCGGGCTGCGCCCGCACCTGCGCTTCGACTCCGAGGTGAAGGTGATGCGCTGGGACGACGAGAAGCTGCACTGGGAGATCGAGACCGCGAGCGGCACCCTCACCGCCGACCTCGTGGTCTCCGCCACCGGGCCGCTCTCCGACCCGAAGATCCCGGACGTGCCCGGCATCGACACCTTCCCCGGCAAGGTCTTCCACTCGGCCCGCTGGGACCACGACTACGATCTGCGCGGCAAGCGCGTCGCCATGATCGGCACGGGCGCCTCGGCCATCCAGATCGTGCCCTCGATCCAGCCCGAGGTGGAGCGGCTGACCCTCTTCCAGCGCACCCCGCCGTGGGTGATGCCGCGCATGGACCGCGCCATCAGCGGAGCCGAGCGCTGGCTGCACCGGCGGCTGCCGTTCACCACCAAGGCCCGGCGCGGACTGCTCTGGGGCATCCGGGAGCTGCAGGTCCAGGCGTTCACCAAGCGGCCCGAGGAACTGGGCCTGGTGGAGAAGCTGGCCAAGCGGAACATCGCCCGCGCCATCAAGGACCCGGAGCTGCGCGCCAAGCTGACCCCGGACTACCGCATCGGCTGCAAGCGCATCCTGCTCTCCAACACCTACTACCCGGCGCTCGCCCGGCCCAATGTCGACGTCGTCGCCTCCGGCCTCGCCAGGATCGACGGCTCCACCCTGGTGGCCGCCGACGGCACCACCACCGAGGCCGACGCGATCGTCTTCGGCACCGGGTTCCACGTCACGGACATGCCGATCGCCGAGCGGGTCGTCGGCGCGGACGGCCGCACTCTCGCCGAGACCTGGAAGGACGGCATGCGGTCGCTGCGCGGCGCCACCGCCGCCGGCTTCCCCAACTGGATGACGATCATCGGCCCCAACACCGGCCTCGGGAACTCCAGCATGATCCTGATGATCGAGTCGCAGCTGAACTACCTGGCCGACTTCGTACGGCAGTTGGACGTGCTCGGCGGCCGGGTGGCGCTCGACGCCCGCCCCGCCGCGGTCGACGCCTGGAACGACCGGGTCCAGGAGCGGATGCGGCGCACCGTCTGGAACACCGGCGGCTGCAACAGCTGGTACCTCGACGCCAACGGCCGCAACACCACCATCTGGCCCGGCACCACGACCGAGTTCCGCGGCGCCACCCGGCGCGTGGACCTCGCCGAGTACGAGGTGCTGCGGGCGCCCGTCGCCGCTTCCCCGGCGCAGGAGAAGGCGGAGGCCCAGGCATGAGCCGGATCACCCACGTGTCCAGTGGTCCCTACGCCCCTCCCGTGCCCGCGCGGGTGCTGACGGTGGACTCCGCCGACGGCGCCCGGCTGCACGTCGAGGTGCACGGACCCGAGGGCGCTCCCACCGTCGTCCTCGCGCACGGCTGGACCTGCTCGACCGCCTTCTGGGCGGCGCAGATACGCGACCTCGCGGTCGACCACAAAGTCGTCGCGTACGACCAGCGCGGGCACGGACGCAGTCCGGCGAGCCCCGCGTGCAGCACCGACGGACTCGCCGACGACCTGGAGGCGGTGATCCGGGCGACGCTCGCCCCCGGCGAGAAGGCCGTGTTCGCCGGTCACTCCATGGGCGGCATGACGCTGATGGCGTCCTCCGGGCGGGCCGCCTTCCGGGAGCACGCGGCGGCGGTCCTGCTGTGCAGCACCGGCAGTTCACGCCTGGTCGCCGAGTCCCTGGTGATCCCGCTGCGCGCCGGACGGCTGCGCACCCGGCTCACCAAGTCGGTGCTCGGCTCCCGGGCGCCCCTCGGGCCGGTGTCGCCGATCGCGAGGCGCATCCTCAAGTACGGGACCATGGGCCCCGGTTCGTCCCCGGCAATGGTGGAGGCGTGCGCGCGGATCGTGCACGCGTGTCCGCGCCGGGTGCGGTACTCCTGGTCGCAGGTGCTCGACCTGCTCGATCTCGACCACGGCGTAAGGGAGTTGCGGGTGCCGACGGAGGTGCTGGTCGGTACGGCGGACCGGCTGACGCCCGCCGTGCACGCCCGCGCGCTGGTCGCGGCGCTGCCCGAGTGCGTCGGCGCCACCGAACTGCCGGGCCTCGGCCATATGACGCCCATCGAGGCGCCCGAGCTGGTGACCGCCCGGATCCGCGGGCTCGTCACCACCTACGTACAGCCCCTGCGGCAGGAACAGCCGCTCGGACACGACGAGTTGAAGGAGGCGGGCGCATGAGCAGGGTGAGCCTGGAAGGACAGGTCGCGGTGGTCACGGGAGCCGCGCGGGGCGTCGGCGAACTCCTCGCCCGCAAGCTCTCCGCGCGCGGCGCCAAGGTCGCCCTGGTCGGCCTGGAGGCGGACGAGCTCAAGCAGGTCTCCGAGCGACTGCACAGCGAGAGCGACCACTGGTACGCGGACGTCACCGACCACGAGGCGATGGTGCGGGTCGCCCAGGAGGTCAAGCAGCGCTTCGGCAAGGTGGACATCGTCGTCGCCAACGCCGGTGTCGCGAGCGGCGGTCCCTTCGTGGACTCCGACCCGGTCGCCTGGCGGCGCGTCATCGAGGTCAACCTGATCGGCTCGGCCGTGACCGCCCGCGCCTTCCTGCCGGTGCTGACGGAGAGCCGCGGCTATCTGCTCCAGATCGCCTCCCTGGCCGCGATCACCCCGGCCCCCATGATGTCCGCGTACTGCGCGTCCAAGTCGGGTGTGGAGGCGTACGCGCACAGCCTGCGCGCCGAGGTCGGGCACAAGGGCGTCCGCGTCGGCGTGGGTTACCTCTCGTGGACCGACACGGACATGGTGCGGGGCGCCGACCAGGACGACGTGATGCGCGAGCTGCGCCAGCGGCTGCCGTGGCCCGCGAACAAGACGTATCCGCTGGGTCCTGCGGTCGACCGGATCGTCGCCGGGATCGAGCGGCGGTCGAGCCATGTGTACGCGCAATGGTGGCTGCGGGGCATGCAGGGCGTCCGCGGGTACCTGCCGGCGCTCATCGGGGCCGTGGGGCAGCGGGAGATGCGGCGCTTCGAGCCGCGGCTGACCGGAGTCTCCAAGGGGCTCGTGGGCGCGGGCGGCGCGGCGGACGAGACGGAGCGCCGGACCCCGTCCCCGTGAGCCCACGGGCCCCTCGCCAGGCCCCTGTTCACGGTGCGTGATCGGTCGAAATGCGCGGTGTGTCCGCCCGTGCAACTCTGGTCGAGCCCCGATCCCCTCACCCACTACGGGAGTGAATTTCCATGGGCATGAAGGACCAGTTCCAGGACAAGTCCGAGCAGCTGCAGCAGCAGGCGAAGAAGAAGTTCGGCGAGCGGCGCGACGAGGCGGGCGAGCGCTCGTCGCAGGAGCGCGACCGTGCCCGGCAGGGTGCGGAGCACGCTCAGCAGGACGCGCGTGACCGCCTCGACCAGGACTACGACGCCTGACCGTTGCGCCCGGCCTTGGCCGGAACAGGGTGCCCTCCGCGAGGGGGGCACCCTTTCGGCGTGCCACGCGCCGCAGCCACCGTGCGCCGCTCGGCCCGTCGTGCGCGGGGGCGGCGGCTCAGCCCGTCGTGCGCGGTGGCAGCGGTGGCCGGGCGCGGTCGGGGACGTCCGAGAGGTCGGGCGGGGCGGCGGCGGGGTGGGTGGACAGCAGCTCCAGGGCCAGCTGGACGGCGTCGTCGAGCTGGGCGTGGCGGCCCTCGGCCCAGTCCAGCGGGGTCCGCAGGATCTCCAAGTCGGGGGAGACGCCGTGGTTCTCGACCGACCAGCCGTAGGCGTCGAACCAGGCCGCGTTCATCGGGACCGTGATGACCGTGCCGTCGCCGAGCTGGTGCCGGCCGGTCATGCCGACGACTCCGCCCCAGGTGCGCTGGCCGACCACCGGCCCCAGCTTCAGCAGCTTGAACGCCGCCGTGATCATGTCGCCGTCGGAGGAGGTGGCCTCGTCCGCGAGGGCGACCACCGGACCGCGCGGCGCGTTGGAGGCGTACGAGACCGGCTGGGCGTCGCGGGTCAGGTCCCAGCCCAGGATCCGGCGGGTCAGCGTCTCCACCACCAGTTCGCTGATGTGGCCGCCCGCGTTGCCGCGCACGTCGACGATGAGCGCGGGGCGCGACACCTCCATGCGCAGGTCGCGGTTGAACTGGGCCCAGCCCGAGCCGCCCATGTCGGGGATGTGCAGGTAGCCGCAGCGGCCGCCGCTCAGCTCGCGCACCACCTCGCGGCGCTTGGCCACCCAGTCCTGGTAGCGCAGCGGCCGTTCGTCGACCAGCGGCACCACGGCCACCCGGCGGGAGCGGCCCCCGCCCTCCGCCGGGGTGAACGTCAGCTCCACCGTCGTACCGCCCGCACCCGCGAGCAGCGGGTAGGGGCCCGCGACCGGGTCCACCGGGCGGCCGTCCACGTGGGTGAGGACCGCGCCCTCGCGGATGCCCGAACCGGCCAGCGGTGAGCGGGCCTTGGAGTCGGAGGAGTCGCCGGGCAGGATCCGCTTCAGGGTCCACCGGCCGTCGCGGCAGACGAAGTTGGCGCCGAGCAGGCCCTGCCGGCGCTGGTAGTGGGGCGGGCCCTCGTTGCGGCGGGCGGCCGAGACGTAGGCGTGCGAGGTGGCGAGCTCGCCCAGCACCTCGCGCAGCAGGTCGGCGAACTCGTCGGGGGAGGTGACCCGTTCGACCAGCGGACGGTACTGCGCGAGGACCGCGTCCCAGTCGATCCCGCACATGTCGGGGTCCCAGAAGTAGGCGCGGATGAGGCGGCCGGCCTCCGCGTACGCCTGGCGCCACTCGGCGGGCGGGTCGACCTCGTGCAGGATGCGGCGCAGGTCGATCCAGACGGTCGAGTCGCCGTCGCCGGACTCGGTGGAGGGCACGGCCCGCAGGTCTCCCTCGTCGGCGACCACGAGCCGGCTGCCGTCGCCGCTGACCGCGAAGAAGTCCAGGTGGTCGACGAGTTCGGACTTCTTCGCCTTGGCGATGCTGAAGTACTCCAGGGTGGGGCGGCCGGTCGTGTCGTCGGGGTTGGCGAAGGTTTCGCCGAGCGCTCCGGAGATCGGCCAGCGCAGCCAGACCAGCCCGCCGCCCGCCACCGGGTACAGCGCCGAGTACTTGGAGGCGGTCACCGGGAAGGGCGTCACCCGGCTCTCCAGGCCCTCGGTCTCGACGGTCGTCGTGCCGCCGCCGTCCGGTCCGTCCTCGACCGGGTCGAGGCCGCCCGCGACCGGCCGCCCGTCCGGGTTCAGCGCGAAGGGGGAGGGGGTCGCCGACGAGAGGGGCACGAGGTAGGGGCGGCAGCCCAGCGGGAAGGACAGGTCGCCGGTGTGCACGTCGTAGACCGGGTCGAAGCCGCGCCAGGAGAGGAACGCCAGATAGCGGCCGTCCCGGGTGAACACCGGGTTCTCGTCCTCGAAGCGGCCGTTGGTGACGTCGACGACCAGGCCGTCCTTGATCCGGGCCATCTTGATCTGCCGCAGCGACCGCCCGATCCCCGGGTGCGACCACGTCAGCCAGCTCCCGTCCGGCGAGAACGCCAGGTCCCGCACCGGCCCGTTGGCGGACCGGACCAGCTCCACCACCCGGCCCGCGTCGGCCGGCTCCCCGGTCCCCTCCGGCGCGGCCTCGCCGTCTCCCTCCGGCGCCGCCTCCTCCTCGGGCTCCTCCGTCACGTCGATCAGCAGGACCCGTCCGTCGTGCGAGGCGACGGCGAGGCGCTCGCCCCGCGGGTCCGACACCAGCTCCAGGACGCGGCCCAGGTCGCCCGCGGCGGGCCGGCGCGGGGCGCGGTCGCCGGTGGCGCGCGGCAGATGGGCGATCTCGACGGCGTCCTCGCCGTCCGCGTCGGTGACGTAGGCGACCTGGCCGCCCGAGCCGAGCATCTCCGGGAGCCGGACGCGTACGCCCGGGGTGTCGGTGATGGTGCGCGCGGGGCCGTCGCGGTGGGTGAGCCAGTACAGGGAGCCGCGGACGACGACGGCGCTGGCGCGGCCCGTCTCGTCCACGGAGATGCCGTCGACGTGCTGGGCCGCGGGCACCTGGTAGCGGCGCCGCCCGGCGCGCGGACCGCCGAGGCGGACGTCGATCCTGCGCGGCACCGAGTCGGCGGCGAGGTCGTCGACGATCCACAGGTCGCCGGCGCACTGGTAGACGACCCGGGTGCCGTCGCTCGACGCGTGCCGGGCGTAGAAGGCGTCGTGGTCGGTGTGCCGGCGCAGGTCGGAACCGTCGTACGCGCAGGAGTAGAGGTTGCCGATGCCCTCGTGGTCGGAGAGGAAGGCGACGCGTCCGCCGACGAACATCGGCGAGTGCAGGTGCCCCTGGAGACCGGCGAGGAGCTGCCGTCCGTGCAGCCACAGCCGTCCCGTCGCCCCGCCCCGGTAGCGCTTCCACGCGGCGGGCTCGTGCGGCGGGGTGCCGGTGAGCAGGAGGGTCCTGCGCTCACCGTCGATGTCGGCGACCTGGATGTCGGAGACCGGGCCCCAGGGCAGCCGGCGGCCGGGGTCGCCGTCGGTGGGGACGCTGTAGGCCCAGGTGAAGTAGGAGAAGGGCTGGCCGTGCGAGGCGACGGCGAGGACGTGGCAGATCCCGTCCTTGTCGGGCGGTGCCCAGCCGCAGACCTGGGTGTCCGCGCTGCCCCAGTAGGTGAGCCGCCGGCCGGGGCCGCCGTCGACGGGCGCGAGGTGGATCTCCGGCACGAGACTGCGCCAGCTCGTGTACGCGATGTGGCGGCCGTCGGGGGAGAAGCGGGGGTGTCCGACCTTGGTGCGGTCGACGGTGAGGCGCCAGGCGCGTCCCGCCCCGTCGAGGGGGGCGACCCACAGGTCGTCCTCGGCGGCGAAGCACAGCAGGTCACCGCTCAGGTGCGGGAGACGCAGATAGCCGGGGGCGGTCTCGTCGGTGGTCGCCTTCTCGTGCTCGTCGCTCACCTCCCCATGCTTTGCCGACGACGGGGTAGCGGCAAGTCGGGTGCCTCCGGGTACGGTCGTGACCGAGGACACGTACGAAACGGTTTCGTTTCGCTGCCGGGAGGGGTATCTTCGGTGGCGTACGGACGCGGTGGAGCGTACGGAACGGTGTCGTTCGAGGTGGAGAGGTGAGTGGGATGACTGAGGCCGCAACGGTGCGTCGCAGTCGCATCACGCCCGAGCGCGAGGCCGAGCTGTACGGGGCCGTGCTCGATCTGCTCCGCGAGGTCGGTTACGACGCCCTGACGATGGACGCCGTCGCCGCCAGGACCCGGTCCAGCAAGGCCACCCTCTACCGTCAGTGGGGCGGCAAGGCCGAGCTGGTCGTGCGGGCGATGCGGCACCACAAGCCGCTCAGACTCGCCGACCTGGACACGGGGTCCCTGCGGGGCGACTTCCACGCACTCGCCTCCCGGCACGACGACTGCCAGATGGAGCAGGACTCCGCGCTGATGCGGGGTCTGGCGATGGCGGCGCACGGAAACCCCGATCTCCTCAAGGCCTTCCGTGAGTACCTCGTCGAGCCCGAGAGGGAAGAGATGCGCAGCGTGCTGCGGCGCGCCGTGGAACGCGGCGAGATCCGTGCGGACAACCCCGCCGCGGAGTACGTGATGCACATGATGATCGGCGCCTTCGCGGCCCGCACCATGATCGACGAACTGCCGCCCACGCAGGCCTTCCTCACCTCGTACATCGACGCCGTGGTCCTCCCCGCTCTCGGCGCCTGACCCTCCCCCCCAATCCCCGTTGTGTCCCTGTCCCACCTGACGCGACCGCTCACGTCGTCGGGCTGATCACCCCTGCCGTTCCCCGTGCCCCATCGGGTGAGCGCACCAGCCCCCTGCCGTCCACGACCTGACCGGGAGTACGCCTTCGTGGCCACGTTCCTCTACAAACTCGGCCGACTCGCCTTCCGGCGACGCCACTTCGTCGCCCTGATCTGGGTGGCCCTGCTCACGCTCGCCGGCGTCGGCGCCGCCTCGGCGCCCACCGCGGGCTCCAGTTCCTTCTCGATCCCGGGCACCGAGGCGCAGAAGGCCTTCGACCTGCTGGAGGATCGTTTCCCCGGTATGAGTGCCGACGGGGCGACCGCACGCGTCGTCTTCAAGGCGCCCGACGGCGGGAAGATGGCGGACGCGCCCAACAAGGCCGCCGTGAAGAAGACCGTCGAGGAGCTCGGCGACGGCTCCGAGGTCACCTCGGTCACCGACCCCTTCAAGGCCAAGACCATCAGCAAGGACGGCACCGTCGCGTACGCGCAGGTGTCGTACGAGGTCTCCGGCATGGAGCTGAAAGAGGTCTCCAAGGACGCCCTGAAGGAGGCCGCGCAGGACGCGCGGGCCTCCGGGCTCACCGTCGAGATCGGCGGTGACGCCCTCCAGGCCGTGCCCGAGACCGGGTCCACCGAGATCATCGGCATCGCGATCGCCGCCGTCGTCCTCGTGATCACCTTCGGTTCGCTGATCGCGGCCGGGCTGCCGCTGCTGACCGCGCTGATCGGCGTCGGCATCGGCGTCTCCACGATCACCGCCCTCGCGAAGGCGCTCGACCTCGGCTCCACCACCTCCACGCTCGCGATGATGATCGGCCTCGCCGTCGGCATCGACTACGCCCTGTTCATCGTCTCCCGCTACCGGGCCGAGCTGGCCGAGGGGCGCGAGCGCGAGGAGGCGGCCGGACGGGCCGTCGGCACGGCGGGCTCCGCGGTCGTCTTCGCCGGCCTCACCGTCGTCATCGCCCTCGTGGGCCTCGCCGTCGTCAACATCCCGATGCTGACCAAGATGGGCGTCGCCGCGGCCGGCACGGTCGCCATCGCCGTCCTCATCGCCCTCACCATGATCCCCGCGCTGCTCGGCTACGCGGGCCGCAAGGTGCAGCCCGCCGGCCAGAAGAGCCGGCTGCTGGGCGGCGGCCGGAAGAAGGCACGGGAGGCCGCCTCCGGGGAACGGCCCAACATGGGCACCCGCTGGGCCCGCTTCGTCGTACGCCGTCCCCTGGCCGTCCTGCTCCTCGGCGTCATCGGCCTCGGTGCCGCCGCCGTCCCCGCGGCCTCGCTGGAACTGGGCCTGCCGGACGACGGCTCGCAGCCGACGTCCACCACCCAGCGCCGCGCCTACGACCTGCTGTCCGAGGGCTTCGGGCCCGGCTTCAACGGCCCGCTGATGGTCGTCGTCGACGCCAAGGCCGCCGACGACCCGAAGGACGCCGTCGCGGCGGTGTCCGGCACCGTCAAGAAGCTCGACGACGTCGTCTCGGTCTCCCCGGCGACCTTCAACAAGGCCGGCGACACGGCCATGATCAGTGTCGTCCCGGACTCCAAGCCGTCCTCGGTGCGCACCGAGGACCTGGTCCACGAGATCCGCGACGCGGGCGGCGACATCAAGGCCGACTCCGGCGCGACGGTCCTGGTCACCGGCTCCACGGCCATGAACATCGACTTCTCGCAGAAGCTCAACGACGCCCTGGTCCCGTACCTGGCGCTCGTGGTCGGCCTCGCCTTCCTCCTGCTGATCGTGGTGTTCCGCTCGATCCTGGTCCCGCTGAAGGCGGCCCTCGGCTTCCTGCTCTCGGTGATGGCCGCGCTCGGCGCCGTCGTCGCGGTCTTCCAGTGGGGCTGGCTGGCCGGACTGATCGGCGTCGAGGAGACCGGCCCGATCATGTCGATGATGCCGATCTTCATGGTCGGCGTGGTCTTCGGCCTCGCGATGGACTACGAGGTGTTCCTCGTGACCCGGATGCGCGAGGCGTACGTCCACGGGGAGCGGCCCGGCCAGGCCATCGTGACCGGCTTCCGGCACGGCGCCCGCGTGGTCACCGCCGCCGCCGTCATCATGATCGCCGTCTTCTCCGGCTTCATCGGCTCCAGCGAGTCCATGATCAAGATGATCGGCTTCGGTCTGGCCATCGCCGTCTTCTTCGACGCCTTCGTGGTCCGCATGGCGATCGTCCCCGCGGTGCTCGCCCTGCTGGGCAAGCGGGCCTGGTGGCTGCCGAAGTGGCTGGACCGGGCGATCCCGAACGTCGACGTCGAGGGCGAGGGGCTGCGGGCCCACGACTCCGACGGCCCGAAGGACGACGACGGGGACCGGGAGCTCGTACGGGTCTGACCCGGACTCCCGCCCTCTCGCCGGCCGCCGGTGAGGCCCCCCGCACGGGGTGCCCTCACCGGCGGCCGCCGCCGTTCCGGGGTACGCCGCCATCACGTACGCCGCCATCCCGTACGCCGGGGTCAGGTACGCCGGGGTCAGGTGGACCCTCCCCGGCGCTCCCGGGGCCGGTGATCCGCACCTCCGCCCAGACCGTCTTGCGCGGGGGCGGCCCCGAGGACACGCCCCAGCGGTCGGCGAGGGCGTCCACGAGCAGCAGTCCCCGGCCCGACGCGGACTCCGGGGACACCTCCCGCGGGAGGGCGGGCAGCCGGTCACCGCGCGTGTCCGTCACCTCGACGCGGAGCGTGTCGCCGACCACGTAGAGCGTCAGCCGGAAGTCCCGCCCCGGCACCCGGCCGTGCGTCACGGCGTTGGCGGCCAGCTCCGCCACGATGTGGGCCGTCCTGGCCGACGGCAGCTCCCAGCAGCGCAGTTGCTCCACCGCGAGCAGCCGCGCCAGGCGGGCGCCGCGTGGGGTGGGGGACAGCAGGACGCTGAAGTTGCGCGGGGGATGGGCGAGTTGCGGCCGCGGCCCATGGGTCTCTTGATTCACGTCACTCAGCGTGGCCGACCCCGCTCGCTCGGAGCGGCCATCACCACGGTACGTACGGGGACTGTCCGCTCGCTGTCCCGCTCTGTCCGGGCTGTCCGGAGTGCCGTGCGGGTAGGGCTGGGGGTTGGAAGGGGGTGGGCGTGAGCGGTGACGAGGGTGTGGACGAGCCCGGGTGGGATGTCAGCCCGGAGGACGAGATCGCTCCGGTGGTGGAGGCGACGGGGCGCCAGATCCGGCTCTGGCGCGAGGCCGCGGGCCTGCGGGCCGCCGACTTCGGGGATGCCGTCGGCTACGGCGAGGACCTGGTCCGCAAGGTGGAGCGCGGGGCGCGCATCCCCCGCCCCGAGTTCCTGGACAGGGCGGACGAGGTCCTGAACGCGGGGGGCCGCATCCGCGCGTTCCGCGAGGACATGGAGAAGGCCCGGTACCCGAGAAAGGTACGGGAGCTGAAGCTGCTGGAGGAGCGGGCGGTGGAGATTGTCGCCTACGGCGACCACAACCTGCATGGTCTCTTGCAGACGGAGCAGTACGCTCGCGCCCTCTTCGAGATGCGCCAGCCCGCGTATTCACGTGACGAGGTCGAGCGGGCGGTGGCGGCACGCATGGCACGGCAGTCCATCTACGACCGCGACCCCGCTCCCGCTCTCGTCTTCGTCCAGGAAGAGGTGACGCTACGGCGGCCCCTCGGGGGGAGAATGGTGATGCGCCGCCAGCTCGAACGCCTGCTGGAAGTTGCGCAGTTGAGGAACGTCACCGTTCAGGTGATGCCTACGGACCGCGAGGAGCACGCGGGTATGCAGGGCGAGACCCAGGTCCTGAAGTTCGAGGACGGCTCGGCAGTGGGGCGCTCCGAGGGGGCGTTCAGCGGCCGTGCGGTGTGCGAACCGAGGCAGCTTCGGATCCTGGAGTTACGCCATGGCATGATCCGGGCTCAGGCTCTCACGCCCCGGGAGTCGACGGCCTTCATCGAGCAAGTGCTGGGAGAGACATGACACTTGGGACCTCTGTCGAGACCGTCGCCGGGCTGACGTGGATCAGAAGCAGCTACAGCGACAGCAGTAACAGCAGCGAGTGTGTCGAGATAGCCACCACCCCGTCGACGATCCACATCCGAGATTCCAAGAACACCCGGGGCCCTCGCGTCACGGTGGCCCCGGTCGCGTGGGTGGAGTTCGTGGGGTACGTGTCCGCCGAGTAGGAGGACGTGCCCCCCGCGTTGGCCGGATATGCATTGCGACTGCAATGACCCCCTGATACACATGGATCTCCTGAACACACGCGTGAATCACGGGGGTTGGCGTGACAGGCTGGGACATCGCGCCCGCAGGAGTGCAGTCGGTGATCTCCAAGGTGCGGGACTCCGCCGACGGAATGAACGCGGGAATCACGCTGTACGGCCAGTCCGTGCAGGGTGCCATGGAGTCGGCCGGGACCCTGACGTTCGGCGGTGAGGCGGGTGCCGCCGGCCAGGCGGCAGGCCTCGTCGCCGTGGCGCTGGGCCAGTTCGTCCAGGGGACCGAGACGGACGTGGCCTTTTTGCCGTTACGTGCGAGCAACTCGGCAAACGGGGCGGTGGAGGCGACCAACGCCTATGTCGCGGGGAACCTGGAGCAGGCTTGGAACGCCCAGCGCCAGGCGATGTTGGCGCCGGATGTGACGTCATTGCTGGCGGCCGCTCATAAGAAGGCGGGCGGCGGCGAGTGATCAGTCCGGAGAAGATACCGACCTTCACCGGAGATCTGGTCGAACTCCAGCGCGAGATCGGTTTGATGCGCCAGGCGGCGCAGGCGATACGCGAGCACGGTGCTGATGTGAACGCGCGCTTCCAGCATCTCGACGCTTCCTATAGCGCCCCCGAAGCGGGACAGCTGTTCGCGACCACTCAGGCCGTGGAGGAAACGGCGAGTTCTTTCGCGGACGACCTGGAGACGGTTGCGGGCGCGCTGTCCGACTACGTGGTCGAAGTCGCCGAGATCGTCAAGCGACTGGAGTCGCTGCGCGGACAGGCAGCGGTGTTCGTGGAATCCGTTCAGGGTGATCAGGGCGCCTTCCGGGACTGGACGAGTGATCAGGACAAAGTCGACGAGCACCAGGCGATCTGGAACGGAGTGAACGCGGCTGTCGCGGCCTTCCAGGCGGCCGAGGTGGCCTGCGCCGACAGGATCACCGCGACGGTTCAGGGGACGCGGTGGCACATCGACGACGGGAGTCCGAAGCAGAAGAACGCCTATGGCTTCAGTGCAGACCAGCTGGGGCAGGCCGACGAGCTTCCCTGGGGCAGCCCGGCACACCACACCTCGCTGCCCTTCGGAATGGACTACCACCTAAGGGAGTTCGGCGTCAGCGTCTACGACAACGCCGCGGGCGCGGTGGAGGGTCTGGTGAATCTCTTCAGCCCGGGTGAGGAGGGGGACGCGACGAGGGACGGCCTGGGAAGGGTGTTCATCGGCATCGGCGGCTACGCGCTGGATCCGTTGAACGAACGGGACGACCTCAGTCCGGGGTTCGACCGGTTGCTGGACGAGAACAGGCCGTACGCGAAGGAGTTCGCCAAGTCCTTGGTCGGGTGGGACGACTGGGGGACGAACCCGGCGAAGGCCGCCGGCACCGTCGTCTTCAACGGCCTCACGCTCGGAGCGGGCCCCCTGGGTGCGGCGTCCAGAGCGGGTGGCGCGGCGGGTAAGGCGGGTGCGGGCGCGCGGGTCGCGGGCGGCCTGGCCAAGATCGGAGAGGTCCTCGACCCGATCGGCGCGGCGACTAGGACGGTGGGAGCGGCGGCGCGGATTCTCCCTAAGGTCTCCGAGCTGACTTCCGGCATCCGAGCGGCCACGGACGTGGCCGGTGCCTCGGAGGCCGCGCACAGCGTCATCCGTCTCTCCGACGGGTCGCAGTTGCGCGTCTCGGACGGTGAGTTCATCCCCGGCCGCGGGGGCGTCGCCGACACGAGCCCGGCCCCGCACGAGCCGTCGGCCGCGGCCCGGGCTCCGAAGGTCGAGACCGCGCGCCCCCGGGACCTGGTCGGCGCGGGAGCCCGCGCCCCGGAGGCCACGGCCCGCACGGGCGACGACCTTCCTTCCCAGGCCTCGCACGACGCCGCGGACCGAATGAGTCCTCACGACAGTGCCCACGCCGGGCACGTGGACTCGGGTGGCGGGCACGGGCCCCAGCAAGCCGGGTCGGGGACGCACTCGGGGGGCGGGCACGGCAGCGGTGGTTCCGATACCGGCCACGGCTTGCCTGCCGAGCCGGAGCCCGCACCGGCGGCCGATCACGCGGGAGTTCCCGGGAATACCCATGGCGGTCCTACCGATGGTGATGTGCCCGATTCCGCTTCCCCAGAGCCTCTGGAGCTGGGCGGCGAGGCCGAGCACCGGCTGCGCGAAGGAATTCGCGGCATCCCCAAGAACACCATGAAGCCCAAGGTCGTCGAGAAGATCGTGGAGAGGCTTGGTGCGTCGCCTTCCGGGCGGGAAGTCGCCGACATCATCAGCTCCGGCCACCTGTCACAGGCGCCCGGGTACAAGGACACCGTCTCCATGCTGGGCTCCGGCCGCGCCGACCAGTTCCCGCGTGCGGTGGACCAGTTGCGGCTCGGGGACCAGTTCTACCGAAGCGGTCTGCGCCAGATCGAGTTCGAGGTCAAGAATCCGGCGATCAAGGCGGATATCGATGTGAGGGTGACCGACGACGCGGGCAGGCGCTACGGCTATCAGATGAAGCGGTTGAACAACCCCAAGAACCCGTTCGACTCGATCACCAAGCCTGACAACCTGGGCCAGCTGACCAAGTCGGCGGCCGACAGCAAGGTCATGCTCATCGACGGTCAGGGGACAATCGCCGAGTGGGAAGCCCGCGGGATCCCGGAAGAACTCCTGCAAGTGCACCGTGGCGAACATCCGTTCAAGAGCGAAAAGGGGCGTGGCATCCTGTTCGTGCTGCGGCTCGACGACGGGACGATCGTCATTCCGCCGGGCTCCAAGGTCGATCCGCGAGGTGTTCTGTGATTACGACGATTCCCGTCGGCAGCTGGTCGTGGGAGACCAAGACGCAGGCGTCTGGGGACGACCTCCTGGCTCGGGCCACCCGGCAGGTTCTCGACGGCTGGTCCACCCTGAGAGCGCTCGGACTCGCCGAAGGTGAAGCGCGTGCTGAACTCACGGTCGGTGCCAAGGACGGGGAAGCCGTTCCGGCCCGTGTGAAGGGACGGCGGGCGCAGTTCGAGGCTGTCCGTGCCGGCGAGGGGCTGTTCGACGGCCTCACCGCGATCGACCGGAGCAGCATCCGAGTGGTCACGGTCGACGTGTCCACACCCGGGACGAGCTTTGTCGGCGGCGGCCCCCGCCGAGTCGAGAAGTTGTTCATGCTCTCCGTCGACGCGTGGGCGAGCGGCGCGGGCACGCTGACACTCCACACCTTCTCGGACGCCTGGCTCTCCCATGACCTGCGCGGCCACAAGCAGCCCGAGGTCCGGCAGGAGAACGCGCCGCGTCTGAGGTCCGCGCTCGTCGCTCTCAGCCGGCTGACCGAAGCGGACGTCATTCCGGCCGACCCCACTGCCTATGGCATTCCGACTGAAGCCGGTTTCGAGGACCTGCCGGACGAGGACCCGGATCTTCTGGATTCCTGGTACATGTTCGAGGTTCCGCGTCGTACCGCGCGGATTCAGGCGGAGCTGCCTCCAGGCACGGCACTGTTCGCGGCCGAGACCGACTCGCCCGTCGAGTCTGTCGAGGTTGCTCTCGGCGGTCGGGTCGTCGGCTACCTGTGGGCGGCTGATGGCGACGCGGCCGCGGGCTACGAGCCGTACACCCCGGCCGGTGACGTGGCGCTCGACGTCGCGGCCTCCTGGCTCACACGCCTGGGTGAGGCGAAGCAGCGAGGGTTGCCGCCGTCGCGGGCCTTGAGGGAGTTGTCGAAGTGGACTGGTGACTCCCGTGCCGGCGCTGTCGTCGCGGCGTCCCGTCGCGTCTTCTCCTCGCTGGAGGAGCTTCAGGACCTCTCCGGCCGTGAGTGACCGGCAACAGGACGTAGGAGCCACGAGCCCCTCCCACCTCCAGGACCGGTGATCCCGTGACCCACGACGTCATAGCCCTCACGCCGCTCATGCCGGATCCGCTGACCCTGCTGGCCGGGTTGCACGCCGGTGGGCCGGAGTTGCAGGTGGAGAGGGTGGCGGGCGGGGCCGCTGTCCGGCTGTGTGCGGCGGACGGGCGGGCGCTCGTGGCCGTCGAGGCCCCCTGCCTCGTACAGGTGCCGGGCGAGGCTGCCCGGTTGCTGGGACCGGACATGGCCTGCGACGCCCCGTTCTGGTGGACGGAGGCGCGGGCGGTCACGTCCGTCGAGGAGGCCGGACGGTTGGCCGGGTCCGTCGCGGGGCGGCTGACCGCGGTGCTGGGCGGTGCCACGTGGCCGCGGGACGTCGCGCACACGGGAGTCGTGACCGTGCCACCGGCCGGCATTCCGGAGGACCAGGCATCCCCGGACGGTCCCGACATCGTCACCGACCGTGCGGCCGTCGTCCTCCAGGACCGTCCCGTCATCGCCGCCACGACCTGGCTCATCGACGCTCTGCGCACCGCCACCGCTACGGGGCGCGAGCTGCAGATCGTCACCCCGCCCGGCGCCCGGCTCACCATGCCCACCCGCGGCCTGCTGACCCGGCTTCCCTCCCGCTGGGTCGTCCGGGACCCCGGAGACGGCTACTACGACGGGCTCACCGGCGCCGTACTGCACTGGCACGAGGGGCGGTTCACGCCGGTCGCGGTGGCGGAGGAGTCCGGCTCGACCGCGTCGGCCTTCGACGGACCGCATACCGCCGGGGACGACGGCGAGAAGCAGCTCGTGCTGTCCGTCCGCACCACCCACCCCGCGGACGAGCACCTTCTGCTGGGCGGCGCGCTGGAGGCCGCTTGCGTGGCGCTCACCGGAGTCGCGCCGCTCGGCTGGTCCACGGCCGAGCCCGTCAACCTGCCGTGGTCGACACGGCAGTTGACCGAACTGGCCCGCGCCAGGGCCCGTAGGTCGGCTGCCACCTGGCTCGTCGCAGTGGGCGACCCCGCCCGGCCGGCGATCGCAACTCTTCGCGTCGCACATACGCCCGCGGGGATCGAGGAACACGTCGGTCTCGCCGTCGGCTACTCGTCAGGCCGGGCTCTGCCGGTGGACGCGGTCACCGGCCTCGCCGAGATCCTCGCGACCAGGCACGGCCTCACCTCGATGCACGTCCACAGGCGCGCGGCCCCCGCCGACCTCACCATCCGGCCCCGCCGTGAAGCGCCCGCGACGCCTGTGGCGTTCACCCTGGGGCCCGACGCCGTGCAGGCCGCCGGCCGAGCCGCCGCGGAAGGAGTGGCGGACCCGCGCCCGCTCCGTCTGGGCCCCGCGTCCCGGCCCGCACTGCACTACGCCTTCGCGGCGGCGGACGAGGGCAGAGCCCGGCAGCAGCTCCGGCGGGTGTCCGCGCCCCGCGTCAGTGCGCCACCGGCGTGACCTCCGCCGCCAGGTACGTCCGGCGGAGGAAGCGGATCAGGGTCTTCGCGTCGAACTGGACGACCGCCGTTCCCTTGGGGGAGTGGAATTCCATGATCGCCTGGACTCGGCCGCAGGGCCAGATCTCCACGTCGCCGCTGCGGACGGGGGCGCGCAGGCCTCGTTCCAGCAGGTCGCGGGAGAACTTCCACTCGTGGGGGCCGGGCAGGCCGATCCGGACGACGCGGGGGTCGGCCTCGGGGTCGTAGCGCAGGACGACCGGGACGGCGTTCTCGCCCTCCTGGGACCCCGTGACTATGTGGACTCGCGCGTACTGTTCGACGACGGACATCGGACGGCTCCTCACGCTGCGTGACCTGAGCGGAGGCTGTGCGTCCGCTTCTTCTCCAATGTCCCATATTTCCCGAAAAGTGGCCCCGGTCGGCGCCCGGTCACCGGGACTATTCATGAGGCACCGCTCTTGCAAACTGTTCGCAACAAGGCGCTATCCTCGTACGGTGCATGTGCCTGACGGATTCATCAACGCCCCGGTCTCCGCGGTCACCGGCGTGGTCGCCGCCGGTGCCATCGCCGTGAGCCTCAAGGGGGCCCGCCGCGAACTGGACGAGAAGACCGCGCCGCTCGCCGGACTCGTCGCCGCCTTCATCTTCGCCGTGCAGATGCTGAACTTCCCGGTCGCCGCCGGGACCAGCGGCCATCTGCTCGGCGGCGCCCTGGCGGCGATACTCGTCGGCCCCTTCACCGGGGTCCTGTGCGTGTCCGTCGTGCTGCTGATGCAGGGCATCCTCTTCGCGGACGGCGGCCTGACCGCGCTCGGCGTGAACATCACCGACATGGCGATCGTCACGACGGTGCTGTCCTACGCCGTCTTCCGGGGACTGGTGAAGGTGCTCCCGCGCGGACGCCGCTCCCTCACCGCCGCCGCCTTCGTCGCCGCGCTGCTCTCCGTCCCGGGCGCCGCCGTCGCCTTCACCCTCATCTACGCCGTCGGCGGCACCACGGACGTCTCGATCACCAAGGTCGCCACCGCCATGATCGGCGTCCACGTCCTCATCGGCCTCGGCGAGGCCGCGATCACCGCGCTCACCGTCGGCGCCGTGATCGCCGTACGGCCGGACCTCGTGTACGGAGCGCGGGGCCTGCGGCAGCGGCTGAAGCTGCGCGTGAACGGGGAGCTGGTCGACGCCCCCGGCACCGTCGCCGTCCCGGTGGCCGCCCGGACCTCCCGGCGCGGGGTGTGGGCCGCCGGCCTGGCCGCCTCCCTCGTGCTCGCCGGGTTCGTCAGCTTCTACGCCTCCGCCAGCCCCGACGGACTGGAGAAGGTCGCCCACGACCAGGGCATCGACAAGAAGGCGGAGGAGCACGCCGCCTCCGGCTCGCCGCTGGCCGACTACGGCGTCAAGGACGTCTCCGACGCCCGGATCTCCGGCGGCCTCGCGGGCGTGATCGGCGTCGGCGCCACCGTGGTCGCGGGCAGCGGCGTCTTCTGGGCGGTCCGCAGGCGGCGTACGGCCGACGCCACGCCCGTGTCCCTCCCCGAGGGCGTCTGAGATGGGCGCGGGCCACGCCCACAAGCTCTACCGGCACGGGCACTCGGCCGTGCACGCCCTGCCGCCGCACACCAAGCTCGCCGCGGCCTTCGGCTTCGTGGTCGTCGTGGTCTCGACCCCGCGCGAGGCGATGTGGGCGTTCGCGCTCTACGCGCTGCTCCTCGCCGGAGTCGCCCACCAGGCCCGCGTCCCCGCGCCCTTCCTCCTGAAGCGGCTGCTGATCGAGGTGCCGTTCGTCGCCTTCGCGGTGCTCATGCCGTTCGTCGCGGAGGGCGAGCGCGTGGACGTGCTCGGCCTGTCCCTGAGCGTCAACGGCCTCTGGGGCGCCTGGAACGTCCTCGCCAAGGGCACCCTCGGCGTCGCCGCCTCCGTACTCCTCGCCTCCACGACCGAGCTGCGCGAACTGCTCCTCGGACTCCAGCGCCTGAAGCTGCCGCCGCTGCTCGTGCAGATCGCGTCCTTCATGATCCGCTACGGCGACGTCATCACGGACGAGATGCGGCGCATGCGCATCGCCCGCGAATCGCGCGGGTTCGAGGCCCGCGGCGTCCGGCAGTGGGGCGTCCTCGCCAAGTCGGCCGGCGCGCTCTTCATCCGCTCCTACGAACGCGGGGAGCGCGTGCACCTCGCCATGGTGAGCCGCGGATACGCCGGTTCGATGCCGGTGATCGACGAGGTGACCGCGTCCCGGGCGCAGTGGACGTACGCCCTCACCCTCCCCCTCGCCGCCCTCGTCGTCTGTCTGCTGGGATGGACCCTGTGACCCCGTCTGGATGGACCCCGTGACCCCCACCGCCGTGACGCCGCCCTCCCTGGACGTGGCCGGGCTGGCCTTCGCCTACCCCGACGGCCACCAGGCCCTGTTCGGCGTCGACTTCACCATCGGGCGCGGCGAACGCGTCGCGCTGCTCGGGCCGAACGGCGCCGGCAAGACCACCCTCGTGCTGCACCTCAACGGCATCCTGACCGGGGGCGCCGGGACCGTGACGGTCGCCGGACTCCCCGTCGGCAAGAAGCACATGGCTCAGATCCGCCGCAAGGTCGGCATCGTCTTCCAGGACCCCGACGACCAGCTCTTCATGCCGACCGTGCGCGAGGACGTGGCCTTCGGGCCCGCCGCGGCGGGCCTGCGCGGGGAGGAGCTGGAGGCGCGGGTGCGTACGGCGCTGGAGCGGGTCGGCATGGAGTCCTTCGCCGACCGTCCGCCGCACCACCTCTCCTTCGGCCAGCGCCGCCGGGTGGCCGTCGCCACGGTGCTCGCGATGGAGCCGGAGATCCTCGTCCTGGACGAGCCCTCCTCCAACCTGGACCCCGCCTCGCGGCGCGAACTCGCCGACATCCTGCGCTCGTTGGACGTGACCGTGCTGATGGTCACCCACGACCTGCCGTACGCCCTCGAACTGTGCCCCCGCGCCCTGATCCTCAGCGAGGGCGTCATCGCGGCCGACGGGAAGACCGGCGAGCTGCTCTCCGACGACGCCCTGATGCGCGGCCACCGGCTGGAGCTTCCGTTCGGCTTCGACCCGCGCTCCGTGACAATGGGCGCGTGACGAACGAAGAGACGGGCCCGGGCGGTCCCGCGGCGCCGGAGGCCCCGGCGGGCTCGCTGCTGCTCGACGACCAGCTGTGCTTCGCGCTGTACGCGGCCCAGCGCGCGCTGACCGCCGCGTACCGCCCTCTCCTTGAGGATCTCGGGCTCACCTACCCGCAGTACCTGGTCATGCTGGTGCTCTGGGAGCGCGGCGAGACCACGGTGAAGGACCTGGCGGGCGCCCTGCGGCTCGACTACGGCACGGTGTCGCCGCTCCTCAAGCGCCTGGAGTCGGCCGGGCTGCTGCGCCGGGAGCGGTCGGCCCGCGACGAGCGGTCCGTGCTCGTGGCGCCGACCGGGCGGGGCGAGGCGCTGCGGGAGCGCGCGGAGCACGTGCCGCGGGCCCTGTCGGCGGCGACCGGCGTGAGCGGGGACGAGGTGGCCCGGCTGCGCGGGGAGCTGTGGGAGCTCGCCCGCCGTGCGGAGAGCGCCGCGGGTCGCTGACACCGGGGGCCGCCGTCCCGGGGCGGGCCGCGAACTCCGGTGCGCGCGTGGGTTACCGGCGGTCGCTACCCCCGGGTAACGAGGAGTCCGTACCACTAGGTACGTTGTGGGCAATGTAGTTGCGCACACCTTTCCAGGGGAGGGCCGGCCATGAGTGACGGCACCGCTGTCGACACGCGTCCCACGAAGATCATGTACGTGGCCGAGGCCACCGCGCACGGGGGCCGGGACGGCTACGTGACCAGCCAGGACGGCCGGCTGGAGCTGCGGGTCGCGATGCCGCCCGCGCTCGGCGGCGACGGCGACGGCACGAACCCGGAGCAGCTGTTCGCGGCCGGGTACAGCGCCTGCTTCCACAACGCGCTCGTGCTCGTGGGCCGCCGCGCGGGATACGACCTGTCCGGTTCCGCGGTCGCCGCGAAGGTCGGCATCGGCCCCAACGCCCGGCACGGTTACGGTCTGGCGGTCGCCCTGAACGTCTCCCTGCCCGTCGTCGACCAGGAACTCGCCGCCCGCCTCGTGGACGAGGCCCACCAGGTCTGCCCGTACTCCAACGCCACCCGCGGCAACATCGACGTCACGATCCTGCTCGGATGACGCGGGCGCAGGAATCGGGCGGGACGCGCCGCTGTTGCACCCGCTGGCGCCGGCTTCGGCGCGTATGAGGTCAGACGCGGGTACGAGTACCGGCGGCCGGGTGGACGGAGTGGCGGGCGTGGACGTGAACGGCACAGTGGCCGAGGGCTTCGAGCCGGTCCGGGAGGCGTTCGTACGCAACTTCGACGCGCTCGGCGAGCGGGGCGCCGCGGTGGCCGTCTACCGCCACGGACGCAAGGTCGTCGACCTGTGGGGCGGCACGCGGGACGTGGACGGCACCGAGCCCTGGGAGCAGGGGACCGCGCACGTCGTGCACTCCGCGACCAAGGGCGTCGCCGCCGCCGTACTCCTGCTGCTGCACCAGCGCGGGCAGGTGGACCTCGACGCCCCGGTCGGCGTGTACTGGCCCGAGTTCAAGGCCCGGGGCAAGGAGGCGGTGCTGGTCCGCCACGTGCTGTCGCACCGCGCCGGCGTACCGGTGGTGGACCGCCCGCTGACGCCCGCCGAGGCCGCGGACCCCGCCCGTACCGCGGAGGCCGTCGCCGGGCAGGCGCCCGTGTGGCAGCCCGGCACGGACCACGGCTACCACGCGCACACCTACGGCTGGCTCGTCGGTGAACTGGTCCGCCGGATCACCGGCCGGGGCGTCGGCGACTGGATCGCGGACGAGATCGCCGGACCGCTCGGCGCCGACCTGTGGGTCGGGCTGCCGGACGCGCGCCGGGACCGGGTGGGGCGCTCGGGCCGGGTCGCGCCGCCGGAGACGGAGAGCAGCCTGCGGATGCGCCCGAAGCGGTCCGTCGCCGAGGCCTACGCCGATCCGGCCTCGCTGACCAGCCGCGCCTTCGCCGCGATCACCCCGCACCCCGACGACAACGACCCGGCGTACCGGGCGGCGGCGCTGCCCGCCTCCAACGGGATCGCGACGGCCGAGGCGCTGGCCCGCTTCTACGCCTCCCTCATCGGTGACGTGGACGGCCGCGCCCGCCTGTTCACCCCGGCGACCGTCGAACTGGCCCGCGCGGAGGAGTCCTCGGGAGCGGACCGCGTCCTGGTGGTCGGCACCCGCTTCGGCCTCGGCTGGATGCTGCACGGCACGGCGTCCCCGCTGCTCGGCCCCGGCTCCTTCGGCCACCCCGGCCGCGGCGGCCCCCTCGGCTTCGCCGACCCCGAGTCCGGCATCGCCTTCGGCTACGTCACCAACGGCTTCCGCAAGACGGTGACGGCGGACCCGCGGGCGCAGGCGCTGGTACGCGGGGTGCGGGCGGCGCTCGCCGGCTGAGCGGGGGGCGCAGGGCGCGCGGGCGCCCGGCCGGGACCGGACCGTCCCCGCGCCGCCGTCTCAACCGGCGTGCAGCATCAGCCCGATGCCCGCCACCAGCAGCCCCGCCGCGGCGACCCGGGGCGCTCCGAAGCGCTCCTTGAAGAAGACCGCGCCGATGGCCGCGCCGACGATGATCGAGGACTCCCGCAGTGCCGCGATCGGCGCCAGTTCGGCGCGGGTCTGGGCCCACAGGACCAGGCCGTACGCCGAGACGGACAGGACCGCCCCGAGCAGCCCGACGGCGGCGAAGGGACGCAGGCGCGCGACGGCGGAGCCCCGCCACTTGTGGAGCGCGTACGCCGGGATCACCCAGCCCTCCGCGGCCATGAGCCAGGCGGTGTACCCGAGGGAGGAGCCGGAGGCGCGGACGCCGAGCCCGTCGACGACGGTGTACGCGGCGATCGACAGGCCGGTGGCCAGCGCGGCGCCGATCGCCGCCCAGTGGGGCCGCCGTCCGCGCAGACCCCACAGCGCGACCCCCGTCAGGCCCGCGCAGGACAGCGCGATCCCCGCCGCCGCCCACCGGTCGGGGACCTCGTGCGCGAAGAGGGCCGCCAGCACGGTCACCACGAGCGGCGCCGTCCCGCGTGCGATCGGGTACGCCTGCCCGAAGTCGCCGAGCCGGAACGAGCGCATGAGCAGCGCGTAGTACACGACGTGGATGAGGGCCGACGCGATCAGGTACGGCCACGCCCCGCCCGCCGGGAACGGCACGAACGGGATCGCGGCCAGCCCGAGGAGCGTCCCGCCGCCCGCGATCAGCGTGAAGCCGACGAGCTTGTCGGTGATGCGGTGGGCGAGCGCGTTCCACCCGGCGTGGGTCACGGCCGCGAGCAGCACGGCCGCGGTGACCAGCGGCGTCACGGAGTCGGCTCGCGCACGTCCGCCCCGGCGGCCCCGCCGCCCGACTCCGGTGCGGGCACGTCCTGTTCGCGGACGTCGGCCAGGGTGGCGCCCGCGTGGGCGACGAGCTCCTCGGGCGTCATCGGGAAGACGGCGTAGGGGGTGCCCGCCGCGGCCCACACCGTGGCGTGGCCGAGCAGGGAGCGGTCCGCCAGCACCCGGGTCCTGGTGCGGTGGCCGAAGGGCGGGACGCCGCCGATCGCGTACCCCGTCGTCTCGCGGACCAGGTCCGCCCGCGCGCGGGTGACCTTCCCGGCGCCCAGCGCGCGCCGGACGAGCTCCAGGTCCACCCGGGACGCGCCGTCCATCAGCACCAGGACCGGCACCCCGTCCGCCGCGAAGATCAGGGACTTGCAGATCTGGCTCAGCTCGCAGCCGATCGCGGCGGCGGCCTCGGCGGCGGTGCGCGTCGCCTCCGGGAAGCGGCGGACCCGCGGCAGCAGGTCCCCGAGGCCCGCCTCACGCAGGGCCTCGGCGAATCGGGGATGGGCGGCGTGCTCTTCGGCGGCGGTCATGCACGGCACCGTAGTGGTGGGTGTACGGGGCACGCGAACCGTTTCCGCGAAGTGGACGTCAGCTTCCCGCAGGCGGCGGCGTGGTCGTGGACGTCAGCTCCCCGTACGCAGCAGCGCGGCCACGATCGGGCCCGCGGAGTCGCCGCCGTGCCCGCCCGCCTGCACCACGCCCGCGGCCGCCAGGTCGCCCTTCCACGCCGTGAACCAGCCGTTCGGCTCCTCCTGGCCGTCGACCTCCGCGGACCCGGTCTTGGCACCGAAGTCCGGACCGAGCCCCGACATGGCCTTGGCGGCGGTGCCGGCGGCGGCCGTGTACCGCAGCAGTTCCCGCAGCTGCGCGCGCGTCGCGGGGGACAGCGGGCGGGACGACTTGGCGAGGCCGCGGTGGTCCACCGAGGGGGACACCAGGTACGGCTGGTGGAAGGTGCCCGTCTTGGCGGTGGAGACCACCGACGCCATGTTCAGCGGGTTCATGCGCACGCCGCCCTGGCCGATCAGGGAGGCCGCCATCGACGCGGCGCTCTGCACCGGCACCGCGCCGTCGAAGGAGGGCACGCCGATCGACCAGTTGTCCATGCCGAGGCCGAAGACCTGCTGGGCCTGCGCGGTCAGGTCGCCGTTGTCCAGCTTCTTCGCCTGGGAGATGAAGGCGGTGTTGCAGGACGCGGCGAAGCTCGCCTTGAACGTGCCGTCCTTGATCTGGAACTTGTCGTCGTTCTGGAACTTCCAGCCGCCGTACGTCACGTACTTGGGGCAGGGGTGCCGCTTCTCGGCCGACGCGAGGCCCTTGTCGATCAGCAGCGACGACGTGATGATCTTCATCGTGGAGCCGGGCGCGAGCGAGCCCTGGAACGCCGTGTTGAAACCGTGGCCCGAGTTCGCGACGGCCAGGATCTCGCCCGTCGAGGGGCGCATCACCACCACCGACGCCCGGGACTTCTTCGCCACCTGCCGCTCGGCCGCGTCCTGAAGGGCCGGGCTGAGCGTCGTGCGCACCGTCCCCGGAGTGCCCTCGCTCAGTGCCACCAGCGTCTTGTCGGGCGTCTTGTCGGCGCCCTTCGCGGCGGCCTTGCGGACCACCCGGAGTTCGATGCCGGCCTTGCCGCCCGCCTTCTTGCCGTACTTCTCGCGCAGCCCGTCCAGCACCGTGCCCAGCGACGGGTACGCGGCCTCGGTCAGCACGCCGCCGGCCGCGTCGAGTGCCTTGACCGGGGGCGTGCCGGACTCGCCGGTGACGAGCCGGTCGCCTTCCCGCAGGTCGGGGTGCACGACGGAGGGCCGCCAGTCGACGAGCGGGACACCGTCCTCGGCCCGCCGCACGACGGTCAGCTTCGTGTCGTACGCAAGGGGCTTGCTCTTGCCCTTGTACGTCACCGTCGCCTTCACCGAGAACGGGACCGCGGTGCCCGCCCGTCGGCCCGGGGTCAGCGTCACGCCGGTGATGTGCGCGTCCTCGCGGTAGCCGGTGAGGGCGGCCTCGGCGGCGGCCGCGTCGTCGGTGACGGCGGCCGCCTTCGCCACGCGGCCCCGCTGCCAGGAGGTGAGGAACGTCGTCGCGGCCGTGCGGACCTCGGCCGCCGACAGCGGGCCGGTCTTCACCGGCTTCTGGTCGGCGCTCGTGGACCCGTCGTCGCCCGCCGGTCCGTACAGGCTGTAGGCGCCGAACCCCCCGCCCGCGACGACGACGGCGATCAGCCCGCCGACCACGGCCGGTCTCGTCCTGCTGCGCTCGGCGGCGCGCCCTCTCTTGCCCACAGCTACAGATCCTTTGCTGGTTCCCCTGATGCCCCGCTGCCCTCGCGTGCTCAACGAGGGGCACCGTCCCGGGGTCCCGGTGCGGCCGGTGTGACTTCAGCCGCTCGTTCTTAGCACATCCGCGACGATGGGCCCGGCCGCGTCCCCTCCGTGGCCGCCCTCCTCGGTCATCGCGGCGACCGCCATGTCGCCCCGGAACCCGGTGAACCAGCTGTTGGACCGCGCCTGGCCGTCGACCTCGGCGGAGCCGGTCTTGGCGCCGATGTCGCCGCCGAGCCCCGCCATCGCCCGCGCACCGGTGCCCTGCGTCGCGGTCAGCCGCATCATCTGCTTCAGCTGCGCCCCGGTCCCGCTCGACAGGCCGCGTGCCGTGGCGAGTTCGCGGCCGTCGAGCTTCGGTGAGACGAGGTAGGGCTGGTGGAACGAGCCCGTGACGACGGTCGCGGTGACGGACGCCATGTTCAGCGGGCTCATCTGGACCTGACCCTGGCCGATCGCGTTGGCCGCGCGGTCCGGGCCGCCGGACTCGGGGATCCGGCCGTCGAAGGAGATGATCCCCGTCTTCCAGTCGTCCCGGCCGAGTCCGAACCGCTCCCGCGCCTCCGTGGTCAGCGACGCGTCGGTGAGCGGCTTCTCGTCGACGAGCTTCACGAAGGCGGTGTTGCACGAACGCATGAAGCTGTTCGCGAGCGTGGCCTTCCCGTTGGGCGCCATGCCCTTGAGGTTGTGGAAGGTCTGGCTCTGCCACACGGCGGTGTCCGTGCAGGGCGCCGGGCCGTTCATCGAGGTCACGCCGTTGTCGATGAGCATCGCCGCGGTGATGATCTTCATGGTGGAGCCGGGGGCGAGCCGGCCCTCGAAGGCCGCGTTGAACGCGTCCTTGCGGTGGTTGGCGACCGCCAGCACCTCACCCGTGCTGGGCTTGACCGCCACCACGGACGACTCGGCGTACCCCTCGACGGCCCGCTCGGCGGCCGCCTGCGCGCTCGCGCTGATGGTGGTGCGCAACCTGCCCGGCCGGCCCTTGGCGAGGGTCACCAGCGTCTTGTCGCCCGCGTTCTCGTCCGCGTGCCGGATGGCGAGCTCGATGCCCGGTGTGCCGCCCGCCTTGTCGCCGTACCGGCCGCGCAGGGCGTCCAGGATCGGGCCGAGCGAGGGGTACTTGCCCTCGGTCAGGACAACGTTGTTCCGGTCCACGGCCTGGATCGGCGCGCTCGCCGCCTCGCCGGTCACCAGCGTGTCCCCCTCGACGAGGTCGGGGTGGACGACGGAGGGCTTCCAGCCGACCAGCGCCTTGCCGGTGGTGACCCCGCGCACGACGGTCAGCTCGGAGTCGTACGACAGCGGCTTGCTCTTCCCCCGGTACCGCACCGTCGCCCGGACCGAGTACGGCACGGTCGTCCCGGACGGCGTGCCCGCATTGATCCGCACGCCGGTCAGATGGGCGTCGTCGCGGTAGGCGGCGAGCAGCGGCTCGGCGGAACCGGAGTCGTTCGTGTACGCCGCCGCCTCGGCCGCGTCGCCCTTCTCCCAGGCGGCGAAGAACTTCTCCGTGGTCTCCTCGACCTCGTCGCCGTCGGGCGTCCCGGTCCGCACGGGCGCGGGACCGCCCGCCGTGCCGTCCCCGCTGATGGCGGTCACCACGTTGTAGGCGCCGTACCCGGCACCGCCCACCATCACCGCGAACACCCCGCCGACGACGGCGGCCTTGACCCCCTTGCGCATGGCGCGCTCCCTCCCCGTAAGCGGTTGCACTCTAAGCCGGGGGAGTGACGGGAGGGGAGGGTGTTTCCCCGATTGTTAGACCCAGGTATCCAGCCACATACGTGACCGCCAGTCGTCGATCGGGATCGCCGTGCCCGTGTAGATCGGCCAGAAGTAGATGAAGTTCCAGGCGATCAGGAGGACCAGGACGCCCGCGGCGGCGGCGCCCGCCACGCGGCGGCGTTCGCCTGAGCCCGGGGGGCCGAGGATCGCGCCGACGAGCATGGCGACGGCCAGGCAGAGGAACGGGACGAAGACGACGGCGTAGAAGAAGAAGATCGTCCGCTCCTGGTACAGGAACCAGGGCAGGTACCCGGCGGCGACGGCGCAGGCGATCGCGCCCGCCCGCCAGTCGCGGCGGAACGCCCAGCGCCACAGCACGTACAGCAGCGCGAAGCACGCCGCCCACCACAGCAGCGGGGTGCCGAGCGCCAGCACCTCGCGGGCGCACTTCCCGCCGGCGTCGGCCGGGCAGCCGTCCTTGCCGGGCGCCGGGGACTCGTAGAAGTACGAGACGGGGCGGCCGGTGACGAGCCAGCTCCACGGGTTCGACTGGTAGGTGTGCGGGGACGACAGGCCGACGTGGAAGTCGTAGACCTCGTGCTCGTAGTGCCACAGGCTGCGCAGCCAGTCGGGCAGCACGGTCCAGTTGCCGCCCTTGCCGTCGGTCGCGGCCCAGTTGCGGAAGTAGCCGCCGCTGCCGTCGGCCGGGGAGAGGATCCAGCCGGTCCAGGACGCCAGGTAGACGGCGACGGCGACCGGCACCGTGGCCAGGAAGGTGAGACCGGTGTCGCGCAGCAGGGCCGCCGAGTACGGGTGGCGGGCGCCCGCCACCCGGCGCGAGGCGACGTCCCACAGGACCGCCATCACGCAGAACGCGGCCAGGACGTACAGGCCGTTCCACTTCGTGCCGATGGCCAGGCCCAGCATCACACCCGCACCCCAGCGCCAGGGCCGCAGGCCCAGCCGGGTGGTCTCGGCGACGTGCGCGTCGGGCCGCGCCACGCCGTCCGCGTCGAGCGGCAGCGCCGCCGCGAGCCGCATGCGGGCCTTGTCGCGGTCGACGACCAGGCAGCCGAAGGCGCCCAGCACGAAGAACATCAGCACGCCGTCGAGCAGCGAGGTGCGGCTCATCACGAAGTGCAGCCCGTCCACCGCCATCAGCGCGCCCGCCAGGCACCCGAGGAACGTCGAGCGGAAGAGCCGCCGGCCGATCCGGCACAGCATCAGCACGGACAGCGTGCCGAGCAGCGCCGTCATGAAGCGCCAGCCGAACGGGTCGAAGCCGAACAGCATCTCGCCGAGCCCGATGACGTACTTGCCGACCGGCGGGTGCACGACGTACGCGGCGTCGGTGGGGATCGACACGTGGCCGTTGCCCTGGAGGATCAGGTCGTTGGCGTCCTTGGCCCAGTTGACCTCGTACCCGCGGTGGACCAGCGCCCAGGCGTCCTTCGCGTAGTACGTCTCGTCGAATATCACCGCCTTGGGGCTGCCGAGGTTCCAGAACCGCAGCACCCCGGCCAGCAGGGTCACGAGCAGCGGACCGCCCCACCCCGACCAGCGCGCGAGGCGGTCGCCGGTCTCCCGGCGCACCCCGATCGCGGGCCAGAACCGGGCGCCGGGTTCCGCGTAGGGCGGCACGAGGCGGTCGCGGACATCGCTTCGGGGCCCGGCCGAGTAGCCGAAGCGCCGCAGCCGGTGCTGCCACGACGGCCGCTGCTCTTCGGTGGCCCGGCCCTGCCGGGTGTCCGTGGAGGACGCGGTACTGGTCACCGCGCCATCGTAGGGAACGTCTCTGTGGGAGTCCCGTCCCTGGGCCCTGCGAGGATGGAAACGTGACAGGAACCCTTGTACTGGCAGGCACCCCCATCGGCGACGTGAGCGACGCCCCGCCGCGGCTCGCGCACGAGCTGGCGACCGCGGACGTCGTGGCCGCCGAGGACACCCGGCGGCTGCGCAGGCTCGCACAGGCGCTGGACGCGCTGCCGACCGGGCGCGTCGTCTCGTACTTCGAGGGGAACGAGGCGGCCCGCACCCCGGAGCTGGTCGAGGCGCTGGTCGGCGGTGCCCGGGTGCTGCTGGTGACCGACGCGGGGATGCCGTCCGTGTCCGACCCCGGCTACCGGCTGGTCGCCGCCGCCGTCGAGAAGGACATCAAGGTCACCGCCGTGCCGGGCCCCTCCGCGGTGCTCACCGCGCTCGCGCTGTCCGGGCTGCCCGTCGACCGGTTCTGCTTCGAGGGCTTCCTGCCGCGCAAGGCGGGCGAACGCCTGTCGCGGCTCAAGGACGTCGCCGAGGAGCGCCGCACCCTCGTCTACTTCGAGGCACCGCATCGCCTCGACGACACCCTAGCCGCGATGGCCGAGGTGTTCGGCGAGGGCCGCCGCGCCGCCGTCTGCCGGGAGCTGACGAAGACGTACGAGGAGGTCAGGCGCGGCCCGCTGGCGGAGCTGGCCGCCTGGGCCGCCGAGGGCGTGCGCGGCGAGATCACCGTGGTCGTGGAGGGGGCGCCGGAGAAGGGCGCCGGTGACCTGGACGCCGCCGAGCTGGTGCGCAGGGTGCGGGTGCGCGAGGAGGCGGGGGAGCGCCGCAAGGAGGCGATCGCCGCCGTGGCCGCCGATGCCGGGATTCCCAAACGCGAGGTCTTCGATGCCGTGGTGGCGGCAAAGAACGCGGCGCAGAGCGCCCCATAGGAGGGCAAAGGACTATCGTGAAAGGCAAAGCTCGGACGGGTTCCGGGGGCGTTCCGGCAAGGAACGGCCAAGACGCCTCCAACACTCGACAGGTCTGATGCTTTCGCGCCGGGAGAAGCGTCCACTGGTCGAAGGGACGCACCCGTCCCTCGCCTCCGGTGGGACGCAGGGGAGCCGCGCTCCCTTCCCGTGACGGAGGCGCTTGTCCAGCGGACAAGAGGAGCTGGAATGAGTGAGATCGCCGGGCGGACCGGCGGCCACCGCACCCCGGGGGCCGACGTCGTCCACGAGTCGTACGCCTTCGCCTGCATGCGCTGCGGGCACGGCTGGGAGCAGTCCTACGAGATCGAGCACCACCGCGACGCCGACGGCGCCGCGTTCGTGACGTACGTCGCCGACGGCCTGGTGGTGCCCTCGCCGCTGAGCCGGCCCACCTGCGTGAACTGCGACGCCCACGTGGTGCGCATCATGCGCGCTGGACAGGTGTCCTCCGTACTGGCCTCCATGCGGCGCGCGCAGCCGCCCGCGCTGCCCCAGCAGGCCGGGCAGGAGCCCGCCGGACCCGAGCGGGGCCCGGAGCACGGCCCGGAGCACAAGGACCACCACTGGCACCTCTCGGACCTGCTGCACCCGTTCCAGCACCGCAGGGCGAGCTGATCCGCCGACCGTGACGAGAGGGCGGGCATGCCCCCTTCGTAGGATCGGGGCATGCCTTCCAACGCCGAAGCCCCACCCCTGCCGGAGCCGCTGCGCGTCGCGGTCGCCGACTCGCACACCCACCTCGACATGCAGTCCGGCACGGTCGAGGAAGGCCTCGCCAAGGCCGCGTCGGTCGGGGTGACGACGGTCGTCCAGGTCGGCTGCGACCTGAAGGGCTCCCGCTGGGCGGCCGAGACCGCGCAGAAGTACGACGCGGTGCACGCGACCGTGGCCCTGCACCCCAACGAGGCGCCCCGCATCGTGCACGGGGACCCCGACGGGTGGTCCCGGCAGGGGGCAAGGGCCCCCGGCGGCGACGCCGCGCTGGACGAGGCGCTCGCCGAGATCGACCGGCTGGCCGCCCTGCCCCACGTCAAGGGCGTCGGCGAGACCGGACTCGACTACTTCCGCACCGGACCCGAGGGCAAGGACGCCCAGGAGCGGTCCTTCCGTGCGCACATCGAGATCGCCAAGCGGCACGGCAAGGCCCTGGTCATCCACGACCGCGACGCCCACGCCGACGTGCTGCGCGTCCTCGACGAGGAGGGCGCCCCCGAGCGGACCGTGTTCCACTGCTACTCCGGCGACGCGGAGATGGCCGAGGTCTGCGGCCGGGCCGGGTACTTCATGTCCTTCGCCGGCAACATGACCTTCAAGAACGCCCAGCCGCTGCGCGACGCGCTCGCCGTGGCCCCGCTGGAGCTGCTCCTGGTGGAGACCGACGCGCCGTTCCTGACCCCGGCGCCGTACCGCGGACGGCCCAACGCCCCGTATCTCGTTCCGGTGACCGTCCGTGCGATGGCCGCCGTCCGGGGCATCGACGAGGACGCGCTGGCGACGGCACTGGCCGCGAACACGGCCCGCGCGTTCGATTACTGACCCATAACGCTTCCAGGGGCTTTCCCGGGGTCCCGCCTTGGGGGAGTGTCGCGACACTGCGTAGCCGCGTTGCTTTGGAGAGTGACGGCCACTCCGCTAGGTTCTGGTCGCCCGATCCCCCTGGAGCGTCGTCGTGAGCAACTCGCAGTACGAGACGTACGGCCCGGCCGGTCCCGGCCCGGTCACCTATGACCCGCCGGTGCCGTACGACGTCCATGACCCGTACGGTGCCCCGACGCTGCCCTACGACGTGCACGCCGGGCCCGGCGGCCGGACCCTGCTCGACGCCGTCGGCGGCCCGGCCGGGAGCCGGGCGGACACCTACCGGCCCGCCTACGAGGAGCCGACGCTGCCCCGGCAGGCGTACCCGGAGGGCGGGTTCGCGGAGTACCCGACCGTCCCCGCCCCCGTCGTACCGCCGCCCGGCGGACGGGCCCAGGCGCGCCGCGCCGGCCGCCGCAGACGCACCGCCGCCAGGCCCGACCCGCTGCGCCGGCTGCTTCCGCAGGCCCTGGTCGTGGCGTTCCTGGCGGGCGGCACCAGCGCCTTCGTCGCCGAGGACAAGGCGATCGAGCTCAGCGTCGACGGCAAGCCGCGCACGCTGCACACCTTCGCGGACGACGTGAGCGAACTGCTCGCGGACCAGGGGGTCGACGTCGGCGCCCACGACATCGTGGCGCCCGCCCCCGGCACCGAGCTGGCCAGCGGCGACGAGGTCACCGTCCGCTACGGGCGGCCCGTGCACCTCACCCTCGACGGGCAGCGGCACACGGTGTGGACGACCGCGCGCACCGTGGACGGCGCGCTCCGCCAACTCGGGGTCCGCGCGGAGGGCGCGTACCTGTCGGCCTCGCTCTCCCGGCGGATCGGCCGGGACGGACTGGCCCTGGACGTCCGCACCGAGCGGACCGTCACGATCATGGCGGACGGGCGGGCCCGGACGATCCGCACGAACGCCGCGAGCGTCCGGGAGGCCGTAGCGGAGGCCGGCATCACCCTGCACGGCCAGGACACCACCTCCGTGGCGCCGGGCAGCTTCCCGCGGGACGGGCAGACCGTCACCGTCATGCGGATCACCGGGACCAAGGAGGTCCGCGAGGAGCCGATCCCCTTCGCGGTGGAGCGGACGCAGGACCCGTCCCTGTTCCGGGGCACGGAGGTGGTCGAGCGGGCCGGGCGGACGGGGACCCGCCGGGTCACGTACGCCCTGCGCACGGTGAACGGCGTCCGGCAGAAGCCGCGGCGGCTGCGGACCGAGGTGGTGCGGGAGCCGCTGACGCAGGTGGTGAAGGTGGGGACGAAGGCGCCGCCGATGTCGGTCGCCGGGGCCGACCACCTCGACTGGTCCGGGCTCGCGGCGTGCGAGTCGGGGGGCCGGCCGGGGGCGGTCGACGCGTCCGGGACGTACGGCGGGCTCTACCAGTTCGACACCCGCACGTGGCAGAGCCTCGGCGGGGCCGGGCGGCCTCAGGACGCTCCCGCGGCGGAGCAGACGTTCCGGGCGAAGAAGCTGTACGTGCGGCGTGGGGCCAGTCCGTGGCCCCACTGCGGCGCGCGCCTGCACGGCTGAGGCCGGTCGGTCTCCGGGGCTGTGCCCCGAAGCCCGGGGTGCGGTGTCCTCAATCGCCGGACGGGCTCCATCATCTTCCGGGCCTCGGCTGTCCGGTTGCCGTTCCCGCCCTTGACCGCCTTCGCGGCCGGGGCCGGCTCGTACCCTCGGTGCGCGCTGACGCGCCTGTCCTCAATCGCCGGACGGGCTCGAATTTTTCTCCGGGCCCTGGCTGTCGGGCGAACCCTCGGTGTGAGTCGCTGCGCTTGTCCTCAATCGCCGGACGGGCTCAGATTTTCCCGGCTGTCCGGCGAAGCCTCGGTGTGAGTCGCTGCGCTTGTCGTCAATCGCCGGACGGGCTCAGATTTTCCCGGCTGTCCGGCGAAGCCTCGGTGTGCGTCGCCGCGCTTGTCCTCGATCGCCGGACGGGCTCAGATTTTCCTCCGGCCCAGGCTCGGACGGGGTGGGCGGGGTGGGGGTCGGTCACCCGTACCCTTGGTGCGTGAGCAGCCCCACCCCCGACGCCCTCCTGGGCCCCGCCGACATCCGCGAACTCGCGGCCGTCCTCGGCGTGCGGCCCACCAAGCAGCGCGGCCAGAACTTTGTGATCGACGCGAACACCGTGCGGCGGATCGTGCGGACCGCCGGTGTGCGCCCCGACGACGTGGTCGTCGAGGTCGGGCCCGGGCTCGGGTCGCTGACCCTGGGTCTGCTGGAGGCCGCCGACCGGGTCGTCGCCGTCGAGATCGACGACGTGCTCGCGAGCGCGCTGCCCGCGACCGTCGAGGCGCGCATGCCGGAGCGGGCCGAGCGGTTCTCGCTCGTGCACTCCGACGCCATGCACGTGACCGAGCTGCCGGGCCCCGCGCCCACCGCCCTCGTCGCGAACCTGCCGTACAACGTCGCCGTGCCCGTGCTGCTGCACATGCTGGAGGCCTTCCCGACCATCGAGCGCACGCTCGTGATGGTGCAGGCGGAGGTCGCCGACCGGCTCGCGGCGCCGCCCGGCTCGAAGGTGTACGGCGTACCGTCCGTGAAGGCCAACTGGTACGCCGAGGTCAAGCGCGCCGGGGCCATCGGGCGCAACGTCTTCTGGCCGGCGCCGAACGTCGACAGCGGGCTGGTGTCGCTGGTGCGGCGGACCGAGCCCCTGAAGACCACGGCCTCCCGGCGCGAGGTGTTCGCCGTCGTCGACGCCGCGTTCGCGCAGCGCCGCAAGACCCTGCGGGCGGCGCTCGCCGGGTGGGCGGGGTCCGCCCCGGCCGCCGAGGCCGCGCTCGTCGCCGCGGGTGTCTCCCCGCAGGCCCGCGGGGAGGCGCTGACGGTCGAGGAGTTCGTCCGCATCGCGGAGCACCGCGCCGCCGCGGACGGCACACAGCCGGCGGACGCCGGGCACGGCGAGCACACCGAGAAGAAGGAGCCCAGGGCATCGTGACGGTGACGGTACGCGTCCCGGCCAAGGTCAACGTCCAGCTCGCGGTGGGCCCCGCCCGCCCCGACGGCTTCCACGACCTGGCCAACGTCTTCCTGGCGGTCGGGCTGTACGACGAGGTGACGGCCACCCCCGCCGACGAGCTGCGCGTCACCTGCTCCGGCCCGGACGCCGCGCAGGTGCCCCTGGACGCCACCAACCTGGCGGCCCGCGCGGCCCTCGCGCTCGCCGGACGGTACGGGCGCACGGCCGGCGTCCACCTCCACATCGCCAAGGACATCCCCGTCGCGGGCGGCATGGCGGGCGGCAGCGCGGACGCCGCCGGCGCGCTCCTGGCCTGCGACGCGCTGTGGGGCACCGGCGCCCCGCGCGAGGAACTGCTCGACATCTGCGCCGAGTTGGGCAGCGACGTGCCGTTCAGCCTGGTGGGCGGGGCGGCCCTCGGCACCGGCCGGGGCGAGCGGCTGCGGACACTGGACGTCGGCGGGACCTTCCACTGGGTCTTCGCCGTCGCCGAGGGCGGGCTCTCCACGCCCGCCGTGTACCGGGAGTTCGACCGGCTCACCGCGCACGTCACGGTTCCCGGGCCCGCCGCCTCCCAGGACCTCCTCGACGCCCTGGCCAAGGGCGACCCGGCGGCCCTCGCGGCAGCCGTCTCCAACGACCTCCAGCCGGCCGCGCTCTCCCTGTTCCCGGCGCTCGCGGACACCCTGGACGCCGGACGCACCGCGGGCTCCCTCGCCGCGCTGGTCTCCGGGTCGGGGCCGACGACCGCCTTCCTCGCCCGGGACGCCGCATCCGCCCGGGAGATCGCGGACGCGCTGCTCGCCTCGGGCACCTGCCGGACCGCGCGCGTCACCGAGGGCCCCGCACCCGGCGCCACCCTGCTCTGAGACCGCGGCCCGGGCGACGACGGGCCCGGACTACCCTTGAGGGTCGATCGTCCCCCTTGTCAGGAGAGAAATGGCCGTCAATCTGGTCAATGTCGAGTCCGTCAGCAAGGTGTACGGAACCCGTGCCCTGCTCGACGGAGTCTCCCTCGGCGTGTCCGAAGGGGACAGGATCGGCGTGGTCGGCCGCAACGGCGACGGCAAGACCACCCTGATCCGGCTGCTCGCCAAGCTGGAGGAGGCGGACACCGGCCGGGTCACGCACTCCGGCGGCCTGCACCTCGGGGTGCTCACCCAGCACGACTCCCTCGACCCCGCGGCGACCGTCCGGCACGAGGTCATCCGGGACATGGCCGACCACGAGTGGGCGGGCAACGCCAAGATCCGCGACGTGCTCACCGGCCTCTTCGGCGGCCTGGACCTGCCCGGCTTCCCGCAGGGCCTCGACACCGTGATCGGCCCGCTCTCCGGCGGCGAGCGGCGGCGCATCGCGCTGGCCAAGCTGCTCATCGAGGAGCAGGACCTGATCATCCTGGACGAGCCCACCAACCACCTCGACGTGGAGGGCATCGCCTGGCTGGCGAAGCACCTGCGCGAGCGTCGCTCGGCGCTGGTGTGCGTCACCCACGACCGGTGGTTCCTCGACCAGGTCGCCACCCGCATGTGGGACGTGCAGAAGGGCGCCGTCTACGAGTACGAGGGCGGCTACTCCGACTACGTCTTCGCGCGGGCCGAGCGCGAGCGCATCGCCGCCACCGAGGAGACCAAGCGCCAGAACCTGGTGCGCAAGGAGCTGGCGTGGCTGCGCCGGGGCGCCCCGGCCCGTACGTCCAAGCCGCGCTTCCGGGTCGAGGCCGCGAACGAGCTGATCGCGGACGTGCCGCCGCCGCGGGACACCAGCGAGCTGATGAAGTTCGCCTCCTCGCGGCTCGGCAAGACCGTCTTCGACCTGAAGGACGTGACCGTCCAGGCGGGGCCCAAGCTGCTGCTCAAGCACCTGACCTGGCAGCTCGGTCCGGGTGACCGGATCGGCCTGGTCGGGGTGAACGGCGCGGGCAAGACCTCCCTCCTGCGGGCCATGGCCGAGGCCGCCCGCAGCGACGGCGAGAAGCAGCCCGCGGCCGGCCGGATCGCCACGGGCAAGACCGTCAAGCTCGCCTACCTGTCGCAGGAGGTCGCAGAACTCGACCCCACCTGGCGGGTGCTGCAGGCCGTGCAGGCGGTGCGCGACCGGGTCGACCTCGGCAAGGGCCGGGAGATGACGGCGGGGCAGCTCTGCGAGACGTTCGGCTTCAGCAAGGAGAAGCAGTGGACGCCCGTCGGCGACCTGTCCGGCGGTGAGCGGCGCCGGCTCCAGCTGCTGCGGCTGCTGATGGACGAGCCCAACGTCCTGTTTCTCGACGAGCCCACCAACGACCTGGACATCGAGACGCTCACGCAGCTGGAGGACGTCCTCGACGGCTGGCCCGGGTCGATGGTCGTGATCTCCCACGACCGGTTCTTCATCGAGCGGACCACCGACAAGGTGTACGCGCTGCTGGGCGACGCCACGCTGCGGATGCTGCCGCGCGGCATCGACGAGTACCTGGAGCGGCGCCACGCCATGGAGGAGGCCGCCGCGGCCGCCGTCCTCGCCGCCGCCCCGGCCCCGGCCAGGTCCGCCTCGTCCGCGGACGCCCGCGCCGCGAAGAAGGAACTGCAGAAGATCGAGCGGCAGTTGGACAAGATCTCCGACAAGGAGACCAAGCTGCACGCCCGGATCGCCGAGAACGCCACGGACTTCTCGAAGGTCGCCGGACTGGACGCGGAGCTGCGGGAGTTGGCCGGTGAGCGCGAGGAACTCGAACTGCGCTGGCTGGAGCTCGCCGAGGACGCGTAGCACTCCGCCGGGCGGGGTGAAGAGCGCGTGAAGGCGCGTAACGAGGGCATCACGGGCCGGTCCTCCCTTGGGAACAGGGGATGGACCGGCCCCTTGTTCGAGGGCTGCGCAGTGATAGAAAGGGCCGTCTGAAGACAGTCTGAGAACCACTCCAGTGCGCGACCGCGGGTGGCTAAAAATCAGTGAAGAGGGGGAGCGCTGATGACTCAGCCGCCCAACGAGCCGCCCAAGGGCGGCTCGGGAGCACCGCACGACCAGCCGACCCAGATCGCCTTCGGGGCGCCGCAGGACCCGCGGCAGGGAGCGACACCCCCGCCGCCGGCGCAGCCGCCCCAGGCCCCGCCCGCCCCGCCGGCCGGCGGACCTCCGCAGGCACCGCAGCCCGGCTACGGCTACCCGCAGCAGCCCGGCCCGTACGCCCAGCCGGGCCCGTACACCCCGCCGCAGCAGCCCGGCCCCTACGGCCAGCCGCCGCAGACCGGTCCCTACGGACAGCCCCAGCAGCCGGGCCCGTACGGGCAGCCGCAGCAGCCAGGACCGTACGCGCAGCCGGGTCCCTACGGGCAGCCGCCGCAGCCCGGTCACGGCTACCCGCAGGCGCAGTTCCCCGGCGGCCCGGTGCCCCCGCCGCCCGGCGGCGGCTCGCGGAACCCCTTCAAGGGCAGGCCCGCGGTGATCATCGGTGCCGCGGTCGCCGCGCTCCTCGTCGTGGGCGGCACCGTGCTGGCCGTCTCCGGCGACGACGGCGACGACAAGAAGCCCGTCGCGAAGAAGAGCCAGGACGACAAGCCCACCCAGTCCGCCCCGGTCAACGAGGGCGACGGCAGCGGCGACGGCGGCGAGGACCCGGACAACCTCAACGAGGGCCGCCAGGACGGCGATTCGAAGGTCCTCTGGTACAAGGAGGCGCCCGACGCCCCCGGTTCCGGCGCGGACGCCCCCGGCATGTGGATCACCGACAAGTCGGCGGTGAAGGCGGCCTACAAGCAGCTCTTCGCGTACGGCGTCGGCGACGGCAAGCCCGCCTGGGAGATCACGTTCCCGCAGAAGATCTGCGCGGCCACCCCGCAGAAGACGTCGGACGACAAGATCGTCGTCGCGTACAAGAGCGGCGCGAGCGACAGCGCCAAGTGCAACCAGCTCCAGCAGGTCGACCTCACCACCGGCAAGAAGGGCTGGACCGGGAAGGTCGCCGACGGCGGTCTCTTCGACAGCGCCCTGTCGGTCGAACTGACCCTGTCCGGCGACACGTTGATGGTCGGCCGCTCGCAGTCCGGCACCGCCTACGACGTGTCCTCCGGCAAGAAGCTGTGGGACAAGGAGAAGTACGGCACGGCCTGCTTCCCGACCGCGTTCGCCGGCGGCAGCAAGCTGATCTCGGTCTCCTCCTGCGGCGCCAGTACCTCCAACCAGCACGACGAGGTGCAGGAGCTGGACCCGGCCACGGGCAAGGTCAGGTGGACGCAGAAGGTCACCAAGGGATGGCAGGTCGCCCGGACGTACTCCGTCGAGCCCGTCGTCCTCTACCTGACCAACAAGGACAAGAAGCAGTGGAACATCTCCACGCTGAAGAACAACGGGACGATCCGCTCGCAGGTCGACGTCGACGAGTCGTTCGCGCCGGAGTGCGGCTGGGCCATCCTCAACCGTGACCTCCAGGGCTGCACCGGTGTCGCGGCCGACGCCAACACCCTCTACCTGCCCACCGAGGTGAAGAGCGGCCCGAACGAGATCGTCGCGATCAGCCTGGAGAGCGGCAAGGAGAAGTGGCGCGTCAAGTCGCCCACGGACCAGACGATGCTGCCGCTGAAGCTCGACGGCGGCGACCTCGTCGCGTACGTCGAGCCGTCGTACGACGCGGGAGGGCGCATCGTGTCCGTCCCGACCGGCGGCAGCTCCCACAAGACGACCGTGCTGCTCCAGAACCCGCAGGGCGCCGCGGACGTCGAGAACGGCTTCTACTCGAAGGCACTCGACTACGTGGACGGGCGCTTCTACCTCTCCACGACCCGGCTGACGGGCAACGACGAGTCGAAGGAGAAGCTGATGCTGGCCTACGGCAAGTGACCGTCGGCCCGCGCAGAACGATCCTCCCCGCCGCCCCCGTGCGCCCCGCGCGCCCTTCGCATCCCGAACACCCCGAGGTAGAGACGTCATGAGCCAGCCGCCGCCACCGCCACCGCCCAACCAGCCCCCGCCCGGGGGAGGTTTCGGCGCACCGCAGGACCCGCCGCCCGGCGGCTTCGGTGCCCCGCAGAGCCCGCCGCCCGGCGGCTTCGGCGCGCCCCAGCAGCCGCAGGGTCCGGGCTACGGCTACCCGCAGACCCCCCAGCCGCCGCAGACGCCCCCGCCAGCCCCGCCGCAGGGCACGCCTCCGCCGCCCCCGCAGGGTCCGGGTTACGGCTATCCGCAGACCCCGCCGGCCCAGCCCGGCTACGGCTACCCGGGGCAGCAGCCCCCCTCGCCGTACGGCTATCCGCAGCCGCAGACCCACCCGATGCAGCCGCAGGTGCCGCAGGGCGGCGGCGGCCGCAAGGTCAGCCCGCAGTTGCTGATCATCGTCGCGGCGGTCGTCGTCATCGGCCTCATCATCGGCGGCGGCGTCTGGTACTCGTCCTCCTCCGGCAAGGACGACAACAGCAAGGACACCTCCGCGGGAACCGGCGGCGGCTCCGGCGGCAAGGACGACAAGGGCGGCTCCGGCACCACCGGTGGCGGCGGCGCCAAGGAGAAGGCGCCGTCCGACCCGGCCGCGAAGGTCCTCTTCCAGGTGCCCGCGCCGGAGGTCAAGGAGGACAGCCAGATCGACAGCGTGGCCGGCTCCTGGCTGACGGACGCGGTGTACGCCAAGTCCGGCGTCAACAAGATCGTCGGTTACGAGCCCGACAGCGGCTCCGAGAAGTGGACCCTCGACCTGCCCGGGCAGACCTGCGCGGGCTCCCGCGAGATGTCCGAGGCCGGTGTCGCCGCCGTGGTGACCGAGGAGGCCCCGCGCAAGAACAAGAACGACCGCCGACCGTGCACGCAGGTCGTCGCCTTCGACGTGGACAGCGGCAAGAAGCTGTGGACCGGCACGGTCGCCATCAGCGGCACCAAGGTCGCCTTCCGTGAGATCACCATCAGCGGCGACACCGTCGCCGTGGGCGGTGGATTCTCCGGCGGTGCCGCTTTCGACGCCAAGAGCGGCAAGGTCCTGTGGCAGCCGAAGGTCGGCACCTGCGAGGACGTCGGCTACGCGGGCGGCGAGCAGCTCGTCGCGGTCCGCAAGTGCGGTGACTACGGCAACGAGAAGTACCAGGTGCAGCTGCTCGACCCGAAGAGCGGCAGCGTCAAGTGGAGCTACAAGCTCCCGGCCGGCATCGACAACGCGAAGGTGATCTCCACCAAGCCGGTGGTCTTCGGCGTGGACTCCGGCGACATCACCGCCTCCGGTGTCACGGACGCCTTCTCGCTCGACGAGAACGGCAAGCTGCGCACCAAGATCACGCTGGCGGACGGCAAGTACGAGCACGACTGCGACGTCGGCAAGGTGAACGACTGCAAGAGCATCGCGGTCGGCAACGACAAGCTGTACGTGCCGACCAAGGAGCACGAGGGCACCGGCGAGTACAGCCGGACCAACGAGATCATCTCGTTCTCGTTGGCCACCGGTAAGACCACCGGTGACCGGATCGACGCGGGCGACGGCTACACGATCTTCCCGATCCGGATGGACGGCGCCAACGTCATCGCGTACAAGGACGGGCCGTACAACAAGGGCGCCCAGGTCGTCTCCGTGGACGGCAAGTCGCTGAAGCAGACGAAGCTTCTGGAGACGCCGGCCTCCGAGACCGTCCTGGACGCGATCAGCGGTATGGTTCCGGACTCCTGCGAGCTGCTCTACTCCGGCGGCCGGCTGTTCATGGGCAAGGACCTGGTCAGCAAGCCGTACTCGAAGGACGAGAAGGAGTACACGGCCCTCGGGTTCGGCGCCGAGTAGTACCGGCCGGTATCCGGTGCCGCACGCGGCACCGCGGCCCGGCCGACGGCCCCGCCCCTGCTCAGGGGCGGGGCCGTGCGCATTACCGCGCATCATTCGCGAAGGGGAGGGATTTCGGTATTCCGGGTCACTTCTCTCCGGTAGGGGAAGCGCAACGTCGAACAAGCGTGTAGCTTCCGGGGGATGGAGAGCCGGGGGGCTCCTACCACGGGGAACCAGTGGGGATGCTCAGGGGGACTGGGGGGTTGCTCGATGGGAGTTCGGCTCATGGTGGTCGACGACCACCGGCTGCTCGCCGAGGCGCTGGCCTCGGCGCTGAAACTGCGCGGGCACCGGGTGCTCGCCGCCGCCGCACCGGCCGCGGGAGCCGCGGAGCTGGTGATCGCGCGGGCGCCCGAGGTGTGCCTGATCGGCACGGCGGCGCCGGCGGAGCCGGGGATCTTCGACCCGGTGGTGAAGATCAAGCGCGAGCGTCCGCAGGTGGCGGTGCTGGTCCTCGGGCCGGTGCCCAACCCGCGCGGGATCGCCGCCGCGTTCGCGGCCGGTGCCTCCGGGTACGTCCGGCACGACGAGCGGATAGAGGGCGTCGAGCGCGCCATCATGAAGGCCCGGGCCGGAGAGGCCGCCGTGGCCCCGCAGTTGCTCCAGGGCGCCTTCGGTGAGCTGCTCAACCCGGCGGCGCAGCCCGACGACGAGGGCCAGCGGCTGCTGCAGATGCTCACCCCGCGCGAGGTGGAGGTGCTGGTGCGGGTGGCCGACGGCGAGGACACGCGGCTGATCGCGGCCGGCATGGGGATCGCGCCGAGCACCGCGCGCACCCATGTCCAGCGGGTGCTGATGAAGCTGGGGGTGGGCTCGCGGCTGGAGGCGGCGGCGCTCGCCGCGCGCACCGGGCTGCTCGACCGGGCCGGCCCGGTGCCGCACCCCCCGACGGAGACGGGTGCGGGGCCGGAGTGAACTCCGGCCCCGCGAGGGCGGATCGGGCGCGACCCCGTGCGTGGCGTCAGGCGCTCTCGTCCTGCGCCCCGGTCTCGTCCGGGGTGGGCGGGGCGATGGGGCGCAGCTTCAGCCACACCAGGAAGAACAGCCCGAGGGCGAGCATCGCGAGGCCCGTCCACAGGTTGATGTTGACGTCCTGGGCCTTCTCCAGGTCGGCGTCGGACGGGTTGATGCCGGCGATCGTGACGATCACGCCGTAGACGACGAACAGGCCGCCGATGATGCGCCGGATGTCGAAGAGACGGGCGGCGGTCGCGGACTTGCTCTCCAGCTCGGAGACTTCGCGTTGCAGGTCGGACATGGTCAGTGCCTCCGATCGGGTCAGAAGGAGTACGGGACGTAGCACAGCGCGGCGAGTGCGATCGCGCCCCAGCCGAGCAGGGCCGGCCTGCGGTACCAGGCGTCGTCGCCCTTGGCGGGCGGCTCGGCGAGACCCGGGGAGGTCGTCCCGTAGACCAGTCCGGCCAGTTCGGCCTCCGGCTTCGGGGCGGTGAACAGGGTGACGACGACCATGACGACCGCGCCCGCGACGAAGCCGACGATGGCCGACACGAAGTTGGCGCCCTGGTCGCTGGGGATGGAGATGATGCCCTGCTTGTAGATCCAGAAGTAGTTGACCATCGCGGCCGTGGTGCCCGCGACCAGGCCCCAGACACCGGACTTCACCGAGGCGCGCTTCCAGAACATGCCGATGATGAAGACCACGAACATCGGCACGTTGAAGAAGGAGAAGAGCGTCTGGAGGTAGCTCATGATGTTGGAGAAGCTGGAGGCGATGAACGCCGTGCCGACCGAGGCCAGCACACCGATCGCGGTGATCAGCCGGCCGAACTTCACGTAGTAGCCGTCCTCGCGGTCCTTGACCACGTACCGCTGCCAGATGTCGGTGGTGAACACGGTGTTGAAGGACGAGACGTTCGCCGCCATGCCCGCCATGAACGCGGCGAGCAGACCGGTCACCGCGATGCCGAGCACGCCGTTGGGCAGCAGCTCCTGCATCAGGTACGGGATCGCGTCGTTGTACTGGAGGTCCGAGCCGCCGGTGCCGATCTTCGGGACGAGGACGGCGGCGACCAGGCCCGGGATCATCACCAGGAAGACGATGAAGATCTTCGGGAACGCGGCGATCAGCGGGGTGCGCTGGGCGGCGGAGAGATTCTTGGCGGACAGCGCGCGCTGGACCTCGGCGAAGTTGGTCGTCCAGTAGCCGAAGGACAGCACGAAGCCGAGGCCGAGGACGATCGTCAGCCAGTTCGCGCCGAGCGGGTTGGCGTCGCCGATGCCCGTACCGCCCCAGGCGGAGAGGAAGTTGTCACCGTGGCTCTTGGTGAGCGAGTCGCTCAGGCCGTCCCAGCCGCCGACCTTCTTCAGGCCGAGGACGGACAGCGGGATGAGCGCGGCGAGGATCACGAAGAACTGCAGGACCTCGTTGTAGATCGCCGAGGACAGGCCGCCGAAGGTGATGTACGCGAGGACGAAGAAGCCGGCGACGACGATCGCGACCCACTGCGGCCAGCCCAGCAGCGCCTCGACGACGATCGCCAGCGCGTACAGGTTGACGCCCGCGATGAGCACCGCGGCGAAGGCGAACAGGACCGAGCTGAGCAGATGTGCGGACCTGTCGAAACGCTGGAGCAGGAACTCCGGTACGGAGCGGACCTTGGAGCCGTAGTAGAACGGCATCATCACCAGGCCCAGGAAGACCATGGCCGGGATGGCACCGATCCAGTACCAGTGGACGACGGCCACGCCGTACTGTGCGCCGGTCGCCGCCATGCCGAGGATCTCGGTGGCGCCCAGGTTGGCCGCGACGAACGCGAGGCCCGTGACCCAGGCCGGCAGCGAACGCCCGGACAGGAAGAAGTCGAGGCTCGTCTTCACCGAGCGGCGCGCGGCGAAGCCGATGCCCAGCACCACGACGAAGTAGATCGCCAGGATCGCGTAGTCGAGCCCGTTCGTGGGGAGCCGGAGCCCTTCTGCGAGATAGGTGCTTCCGGGCAGATATGTGGGGGACTGCATAGGGGAACTCGCTTCGTTGCGTGAACGTATCCGACCGGAACCTACGCCTCCGCGTTCAGAATTTGAACACTTCGGTTGATGTTCTTTGTTTGATTGTGATGTTGACGTCCGTGGGGACTTGTGGTTTGTTGTGTTCGGTTCTGTTTGATGGGTGGGACAGGGGAGTCCGGCAGTGAAGAAGACCTCGACCCGGCTGGCGGACGGCCGGGAGCTCGTCTACTACGACTCGCGGGACGACTCGGTGCGCGACGCCGTCGACCGGCGCCCGCTCGACCCCACCGTCACCACCTCGGAGATCCGCCGCGACCCGCTGCTCGGCGACGCCGTCGCGATCGCCTCGCACCGCCAGGGCCGCACCTACCACCCCCCGGCCGACGAATGCCCCCTGTGCCCCTCCCAGGGCGACCGGCTCAGCGAGATCCCCGACTCCTCCTACGACGTCGTGGTCTTCGAGAACCGCTTCCCGTCGCTGGCCGGCGACTCCGGCCGCTGCGAGGTCGTCTGCTTCACCTCCGACCACGACGCGTCCTTCGCCGACCTCACCGAGGAGCAGGCCGGCCTGGTCCTGGAGGCGTGGACCGACCGCACCGCCGAGCTGTCCCATCTCCCCTCCGTGGAACAGGTCTTCTGCTTCGAGAACCGCGGCGCCGAGATCGGCGTGACCCTCGGCCACCCCCACGGCCAGATCTACGCCTACCCCTTCACCACCCCGCGCACCGCGCTGATGCTGCGCTCGCTGGCCGCCCACAAGCAGGCCACCGACGGCGCCAACCTCTTCGACGAGGTCGTCGCCCGGGAACGCGCCGACGGCACCCGGATCGTCCTGGAGACCGAGCACTGGATCGCCTTCGTGCCGTACGCCGCGCACTGGCCCTACGAGGTGCACCTCTACCCCAAGCGGCGGGTGCCCGACCTGCTCGGCCTGGAGGACGGCGCACGCACAGAGTTCCCCCAGGTCTATCTGGAACTCTTGAGGCGCTTCGACCGGATCTTCGACGCGCGGGACGGGAAGAAGGAGGGCGAGGGCGAGCCTCCGACGCCGTACATCGCCGCCTGGCACCAGGCGCCGTTCGGCACACTGGAGGAGTTCGAGGGCGTCAGCCGCGACGACTTCGCCCTCCACCTCGAGCTTTTCACCATTCGCCGCACTTCCGGCAAGCTGAAGTTTCTCGCGGGTTCCGAGTCCGGCATGAGCGTGTTCATCAACGACGTGCCGCCGGAGACCGCGGCTCAGCGACTGCGAGAGGTAGCGAGTTCATGAGTGGGAAGTACCTGGTCACCGGCGGCGCGGGCTATGTCGGCAGCGTGGTCGCCCGGCATCTGCTGGAGGCGGGCCACGAGGTCACCGTCCTCGACAACCTCTCCACCGGCTTCCGCGAGGGCGTCCCCGCCGGCGCCGCCTTCATCGAGGGCGACATCCGCGACGCCACCAAATGGCTGGACTCCTCCTACGACGCCGTCCTGCACTTCGCCGCCTTCTCCCAGGTCGGCGAGTCCGTCGTCAAGCCCGAGAAGTACTGGGACAACAACGTCGGCGGCACCATGGCGCTGCTCGCCGCGATGCGCTCCGCGGGCGTGCGCAAGCTCGTCTTCTCCTCCACCGCCGCCACCTACGGCGAGCCCGAGGTCACCCCGATCGTCGAGAGCGCGCCGACCGCCCCGACCAACCCCTACGGCGCCTCCAAGCTCGCCGTCGACCACATGATCAGCGGCGAGGCGGCGGCCCACGGACTCGGCGCGGTCTCCCTGCGCTACTTCAACGTGGCGGGCGCCTACGGCGACTGCGGCGAGAGGCACGACCCCGAGTCGCACCTCATCCCGCTGGTGCTCCAGGTCGCCCAGGGCCGCCGCGACGCCATCTCGGTCTACGGCGACGACTACCCGACCCCGGACGGCACCTGCGTCCGCGACTACATCCACGTCGCCGACCTCGCCGAGGCGCACCTGCTCGCGCTGGCCGCGGCCCGCCCCGGCGAGCACCTCATCTGCAACCTCGGCAACGGCAACGGCTTCTCCGTCCGCGAGGTCATCGAGACCGTCCGGCAGGTCACCGGCCACCCGATCCCCGAGGTGGTGGCCCCGCGCCGCGCCGGCGACCCGGCCGTCCTGGTCGCCTCGGCCGCCACCGCGCGCGAGCGGCTCGGCTGGAACCCGTCCCGCGCGGATCTCGCGGGGATCGTCGCGGACGCGTGGGCGTTCGCACAGAACAGGGACTGAGGAGTAGCAGGTGGGGGTTCGCGAAGGATTCCAGGAGCTGTACGGGGCCGCGCCGGAGGGCGTCTGGGCGGCCCCCGGCCGGGTCAACCTGATCGGCGAGTACACGGACTTCAACGAGGGGTTCGTGATGCCGCTCGCCCTGCCGCACACCGCGGTGGCGGCGGTCTCCCGTCGCGAGGACGGCGTCCTGCGGCTGCACTCGGCCGACGTCCGGGGACCCGTCGTCGAACTGCACGTCGACACGCTGGAGCCGCTCACCGACACCGGCTGGGCCGCGTACCCGGCCGGCGTGGTGTGGGCGCTGCGCGCCGCCGGCCACGCGGTGACCGGCGCCGACCTGCATCTCGCCTCCACCGTGCCGACCGGCGCGGGCCTGTCCTCCTCCGCGGCCCTGGAGGTCGTGACGGCCCTGGCCCTGAACGACCTGTACGAACTCGGCCTCACCCGGCCCGAACTGGCCCGGCTGGCGCAGCGCGCGGAGAACGACTTCGTCGGCGTGCCCTGCGGGATCATGGACCAGACGGCGTCGGCGTGCTGCACCGAGGGGCACGCCCTGCACCTCGACTGCCGTGATCTGTCGATCCGTCAGGTCCCCTTCGACCTCGCGGCCCAGGGACTCGAACTGCTCGTCGTCGACAGCCGCGTCAAGCACGCCCTCGGCGACGGCGCCTACGCGGAGCGGCGCGAGGGATGCGAGGAGGGCGCGCGGCAGCTCGGCGTCTCCCACCTGCGCGACGTCGCGTACGAGGACCTGGACGCGGCGCTGGAGCGGCTGTCCGACGAGCGGGTGCGCCGCTACGTCCGGCACGTCGTCTCCGACGACCACCGGGTCGAGCGGGTCATCGGGCTGCTGGACGCGGGTGACGTGCGCGCCATCGGGCCCGTCCTCACCGAGGGGCACGTCTCCCTCCGCGACGACCTGCGCATCTCCTGCCCGGAGCTGGATCTCGTGGTGTCCTCCGCCAACGCGGCGGGGGCGCTCGGGGCGCGGATGACGGGCGGCGGCTTCGGCGGCTCGGCGGTCGTCCTGGTGGAGTCCGCCGACGTCGACACCGTCACCAAGGCGGTGACGGAGGCGTTCGCCGCGGCCGGTCACACCGCCCCCCGGGTGTTCCCGGCGGTCCCGGCGGCGGGCGCCCACCGGGTGAGCTGAGCCCCTCGGCAAGGGGGGGCGCGGAGGCGGCGGGACCCTCAGCGGGTCAGCCGCTTGGTGAGCGTGTACTCCGTGATCCCCGGTGGATAGCCGGGGATCACGCACACCACCTCGTAGCCCTGCTTGCGGTAGAAGTCGGGGGCCTGGAAGTCCCAGGTCTCCAGCCGGGCGCTGCGGCAGCCGTGGTCGTCGCGCGCGGCCCGCTCGGCCCGCGCGAGCAGCCGGCTCCCGAGCCCCGCCCCCCGGTGCCGGCCGTCGACCCACAGATACGTGACGTGCAGCCAGGTCGCCCAGGCGTGCCCGACGAGTCCGCCCGCGAGCGCTCCGGCGTCGTCCAGAGCCCAGACGTGGAGCGGAACCTCCCGCTCACCGGGGGTCCCCCGCAGGGAGCGCAGCACCGGCGAGGCCTGCGTGTTGGCCTCCCGCAGCCGCCGGCGCAGCAGATCCCGCCGTTCCCTGTCCACTTCTGTCTCAAGACGAAACATACGGCTCACCATAAACGCGCTGGCCAACCAGTTCTGCAAATTGCCTTCCCCTCCCCGCTCCCAGCCCTACCCTGATGAACAGCACCGGTGGGGGCCGGTGCTATCAGGGGGCGAGACAGCCGGGTACGACGCCCGGAGTGGGGGTAGCAGTTCCAGCACGGCGGCGGCCGTGCGGCTGCGGCGCCCCACCCCGGGCCCCGGGGGTCCGGGGTCGTTCCCGGGCGTCGTACCTGCGCAGGTCGTCCTCCGACAGTGGGGGTTTCAGTGGTTCGCATCCGAGTCCTGGTCGTCGACGACCACCGCATCTTCGCCGAGTCTCTCGCCGCGGCCCTGGCCGCCGAGCCCGACGTCGACGTGTCCGCGGCGGGCAGTGGCCCCGCCGCGCTGCGCTGCCTGGAGCGGGGGGCCGCGGAAGGGCGCAGATTCGACGTCCTGCTCGTCGACGCGGACCTGGGCGGCAACGTCCCGGGCATGCGCCCGGCTGTTCCCGTGCAGGAGAGCAACGAGGACGGGCTGGTCGACGGCATCTCGCTCGTCGCCGGGGTCCGCTCCGGCCAGCCCCACGTCCGTACGGTGGTGCTCGCCGAGAAGGACGACCCGCGCCGCGCGGCCCTCGCCCTGCAGGCCGGCGCCTCGGGCTGGGTCGCCAAGGACTGTTCGCTGTCCCGGCTGCTGACCGTCATACGGGGTGTCCTGCGCGACGAGACGCATCTGCCGCCCGCCCTGCTCACGGGCGTGCTGCGGGAGCTGACGGCCGCCCGTAAGCACCGCACCGAGAGCGAGCGCCTGGTGGAGTCCCTCACGCCGAGGGAGCGCGAGGTGCTGCGGTGCATGGTCGCCGGACTGGGGCGCAAGGCCGTCGCCGAGCGGCTGTTCCTGTCGCCGCACACCGTGCGCACGCACATGCAGAACGTCCTGGGCAAGCTCGGGGTGCACTCCACGCTCGCGGCGGTCGCGCTCGCCCGGCGGGCCGGGGTGGGCCCGGTCGACCTAGCCGGGGATGTTGTCGAACGGGGCGGTCAACTGGCGTAGCAGCGCGGCCAGTTCACCGCGCTGGGCCCGGCTGAGCTCCGCCAGGATCGCCCGCTCCTGGGCGAGGAGTCCGGCGAGCGCCTGGTCGGCGCGGTCCTGGCCCTCCTCGGTGAGCCGCACCAGCACGCCCCGGCGGTCGCTGGGGTCGGGCAGCCGCTCCACCAGGCCCTTCTTGGCGAGCCGGTCGATACGGTTCGTCATCGTGCCCGAGGTCACCAGGGTCTGCGTCAGCAGCTGGCCGGGGGAGAGCTGATAGGGGGCGCCCGCGCGGCGCAGCGACGTCAGGACGTCGAACTCCCAGGGCTCCAGGCTGTGCTCGGAGAACGCCAGGCGGCGCGCGCGGTCCAGGTGCCGGGCCAGTCTGCTCACCCGGCTGAGCACCTCGAGCGGTTCCACGTCGAGGTCAGGGCGCTCCCGGCGCCACGCTGCGACCAGCCGATCGACCTCGTCCTCCATGACGATCAGTGTAGTGGTTGTGTCGACGTGAAGTCTCTTGACGTCAAGATACTTCCGGTGTGAGGGTGGAGACCGCCCGGAGCCGCGCCTTCACGCAAGGCCGGACCGTCCGGGACACGCCCCGCTGCCCGACACCGCCGCCCACGCGACCGCCCCGGACCCATCGTCCCGACCGCCCGTCCAGGACGCCACCGCACCGGACCCGCACGGGATCCGACCGGCCGGACGACACCTCAAGGAGGCCCCCGTCATGCCCGCCGCCGCCCCCCTCTGGGACCCCAGCCAGTACCTGCGCCACGCGGACCACCGCGCCCGCCCCTTCGCCGACCTCCTCGCCCGCGTCCCGGACCTCCCCGGCCGGCCCGCCCGCATCGCCGACCTCGGCTGCGGCCCCGGCAACGTCACCACCCTGCTCGCCGCCCGCTGGCCCACCGCCCACATCACCGGCTACGACAACTCGCCGCAGATGCTGGAGCGCGCCCGCGCCGACCACGAGGGCCCCACCCCGGGCGGCGGCCACCTCGACTTCGCCGCCGCCGACGCCCGGACCTGGACGCCCGCCGAGCCGTACGACCTGATCATCAGCAACGCCACGCTGCAGTGGGTCCCCGGGCACCCGGCGTCCTTCCCGGCCTGGGTGGACGCGCTCGCCCCCGGCGGCACCCTCGCCTTCCAGGTCCCCGGCAACTTCGACTCGCCCAGCCACCGGCTGATGCGCGAGATCGCCACCTCCCCGCGCTGGCGCGAACGCCTGGGCGGGACACTGCGCCACGACGGCGCGATCCTCACCCCGGCCGGCTACCTCGACCGCCTCACCGCCCTCGGCTGCGACGCCGACGTCTGGGAGACGACGTACCTGCACCTCCTCCGGGGCGAGGACCCGGTGCTGGACTGGGTGAAGGGGACCGGTCTGCGGCCCGTGCTCACCGAGCTCGGGCCGGACGCGGACGCGTTCGTGGAGGAGTACCGGGCGGCCCTGCGCACGGCGTACCCGGCGGGCGAGCACGGCACGGTGTTCCCGTTCCGCCGTGTCTTCGCCGTCGCCCGGAAGGCGGGCTGATCCGGTGCTGACTCACGTCGACCACGTCCAGCTCGCCGCCCCGGCCGGCTCCGAGGACGCCCTGCGCGCGTACTACGTGGGCGTCCTCGGCATGACCGAGGTCCCCAAGCCGCCCGCGCTCGCCGACCGAGGGGGCTGCTGGTTCGCGGCGGGCGCGGTGCGGCTGCACCTGGGGATCGAGGAGGACTTCCGGGCGGCGAGGAAGGCGCACCCGGGGCTCGGGGTGCGCGGCATCCAGACGTACGCGGACCGCCTCGCGGCGCACGGCGCGCCCGTCACCTGGGACGACGGGCTCCCGGGCCACCACCGCTTCTACTCCGAGGACCCGGCCGGCAACCGGCTGGAGTTCCTGGAACCCGCACCGCCGGCCCAGGCCGTGTCCGGAGGGGCTTCGCGGACGCGGCCTACGCCTTGCGGTGGCCGATGAGGCGCGGCTTGGCCTCCAGGCCGTCCAGCCCGTGCCAGGCCAGGTTCACCAGGTGGGCGGCGACCTCGGCCTTCTTCGGCCGCCGCACGTCCAGCCACCACTGACCGGTCAGCGCGACCATGCCGACGAGGGCCTGCGCGTACAGCGGCGCCAGCTTCGGATCGAAGCCGCGGCTCTTGAACTCGCGGCCCAGGATGTCCTCCACCTGCGTGGCGATGTCCGAGATGAGGGACGCGAAGGAACCCGTCGACTGCGGGATGGGGGAGTCGCGGACCAGGATCCGGAAACCGTCCGTGTACTCCTCGATGTAGTCCAGGAGCGCGAACGCGGCCTGCTCGCACAGCTCACGGGGATGCCCGGCCGTCAGCGAACTGGTCACCATGTCCAGCAGCCGGCGCATCTCCCGGTCCACCACCACCGCGTACAGGCCCTCCTTGCCGCCGAAGTGCTCGTACACCACCGGCTTGGAGACCCCGGCCTTGGCCGCGATCTCCTCCACCGACGTGGCCTCGAAACCCTTGGCGGCGAACAGCGTGCGACCGATCTCGAGAAGCTGCTGGCGTCTTTCAGCACCGGTCATACGGGTCCGGCGAGGACGCCGCTGCTTGTCGTTGCCGGATGTGCTGGAGTCGGTCGCCACGCCGTCCATCATGCCGCGTCGGCGGTCTCCGGCTTGCGGCGGGAGCCCGTCCCGTCCGTGTTCCGGCGGGAATCGATACGCGAGCGTGACGGCCAGCGCACGTCGTAGGCCCAGCCCAGCTGCTCGAACCAGCGGATGATCCGGGCCGAGGAGTCCAGCTGGCCGCGCTCCACCCCGTGCCGCGCCGACGTCGGGTCGGCGTGGTGCAGGTTGTGCCAGGACTCGCCGCACGACAGCACGGCCAGCCACCACACGTTGCCCGAACGGTCACGCGACTTGAAGGGCCGCTTGCCCACCGCGTGGCAGATCGAGTTGATCGACCACGTCACGTGGTGCAGCAGCGCCACCCGCACGAGTGAACCCCAGAAGAAGCCCGTGAACGCGCCCCACCAGGACATCGTCGCCAGACCGCCGATCAGCGCCGGCAGCGCCAGCGACAGCGCCGTCCACGCGATGAACTGGCGCGAGATCGCCCGGATGGCCGGGTCCTTGATCAGGTCCGGGGCGTACTTCTCCTGGGAGGTGCGCTCCTCGTCGAACATCCAGCCGATGTGCGCCCACCACAGGCCCTTCATCAGCGCGGGCAGGGTCTCACCGAAACGCCACGGCGAATGCGGGTCGCCCTCCGCGTCCGAGAACTTGTGGTGCTTGCGGTGGTCGGCCACCCAGCGCACCACGGGCCCCTCGACCGCCATCGAGCCGGCGATCGCCAGCGCGATCCGCAGCGGCCGCTTGGCCTTGAAGGAACCGTGCGTGAAGTACCGGTGGAAACCGATCGTGATGCCGTGGCACCCCAGGTAGTAGAAGAACACCAGCAGGCCGAGGTCCAGCCAGCTCACCCCCCAGCCCCAGGCCAGCGGCACGGCCGCCAGCAGGGCGATGAAGGGGAAGACGATGAACAGCAGCAGCGCCAGCTGTTCCACCGAACGCTTCTGTTCACCCCCCAGCGTGGCCGGAGGGAGCGTGCCGTCGTCGTCCGCCTGCGGAGCGTCTTCGATCACATCGGAGCTTGCGGTCATGGGCGTCCCCTTGTGGGGTCGAGGGTTTGGGGTTGAGAGAGATGCCGCGGGTAGGGATCCGGAAGACATCCCTGGAGGCGACGGGCGTCCCTACGGTTCCGTAACCTACGGCATCGTAAGTATGGCAGCGCGAAGGCAGACGGCACGAGCCCGAGAGTCTGCGCGTCCGCATGGACACCTATCCTTGGAGTCGGTCGGACAGCGCGGTCCGTTCTGATTTCTTCCCGGATGCCACGTCCCTAAGCGGCACCCCGCCGCGCGGTCGTCACCCGGGTTCCCCTCCAGACGAGCTTCAGACGAGCTTCAACACTGCAAGGAGCCGCACCTGTGAGCAGTGCCGACGATCAGACCATGACGACCAGCACCGAGCTGCGCGCCGACATCCGCCGACTGGGCGACCTGCTGGGCGAGACCCTCGTCCGGCAGGAGGGCCCCGAGCTGCTGGAACTGGTCGAGAAGGTCCGCCGCCTGACCCGCGAGGACGGCGAGGCCGCCGCCGAGCTGCTCCGCGGCACGGAACTGGAGACCGCCGCCAAGCTGGTCCGCGCCTTCTCCACGTACTTCCACCTGGCGAACGTCACCGAGCAGGTGCACCGCGGCCGCGAGCTGCGCGCCCGGCGCGCCGCCGAGGGCGGCCTCCTCGCCCGCACCGCGGACCGCCTCAAGGACGCCGACCCCGAACACCTGCGCGACACCGTTCGGAACCTCAACGTCCGACCGGTCTTCACCGCGCACCCCACCGAGGCCGCCCGCCGCTCCGTACTGAACAAGCTGCGCCGCATCGCGGCCCTGCTGGAGACCCCCGTCATCGAGTCCGACCGGCGCCGCCACGACACCCGGCTCGCCGAGAACATCGACCTCGTGTGGCAGACCGACGAACTGCGCGTCGTCCGCCCCGAGCCCGCCGACGAGGCCCGCAACGCCATCTACTACCTCGACGAACTGCACGCCGGCGCCGTCGGCGACGTCCTCGAGGACCTCACCGCCGAACTGGAGCGCGTCGGCGTCGTCCTGCCCGACGACACCCGCCCCCTCACCTTCGGCACCTGGATCGGCGGCGACCGCGACGGCAACCCCAACGTCACCCCCCAGGTCACCTGGGACGTCCTGATCCTCCAGCACGAACACGGCATCAACGACGCCCTGGAGACCATCGACGAGCTCCGCGGCTTCCTGTCCAACTCCATCAGATACACGGGCGCCACCGAGGAACTGCTCACCTCCCTGCGCACCGACCTGGAGCGGCTGCCCGAGATCAGCCCCCGCTACAAGCGGCTCAACGCCGAGGAGCCCTACCGGCTCAAGGCCACCTGCATCCGCCAGAAGCTGGAGAACACCAAGACCCGGCTCGCCAAGGGCACCCCCCACGAGGAAGGCCGCGACTACCTCGGCACCGGCGAACTGCTCGCCGACCTCACCCTCATCCAGACCTCCCTGCGCGAACACCGCGGCGCCCTCTTCGCCGACGGCCGGATGAACCGCACCATCCGCACCCTCGCCGCCTTCGGCCTCCAGCTCGCCACCATGGACGTCCGCGAACACGCCGACGCCCACCACCACGCCCTCGGCCAGCTCTTCGACCGGCTCGGCGAGGAGTCCTGGCGCTACGCCGACATGCCCCGCGACTACCGCGGCAAGCTCCTCGCCAAGGAACTGCGCTCCCGCCGCCCCCTCGCCCCCAGCCCCGCCCCCGTCGACGCCGCCGGCGAGAAGACCCTCGGCGTCTTCCAGACCGTCAAGCGGGCCCTGGAGGTCTTCGGACCCGAGGTCATCGAGTCCTACATCATCTCCATGTGCCAGGGCGCCGACGACGTCTTCGCCGCCGCCGTCCTCGCCCGCGAGGCCGGACTCCTCGACCTGCACGCCGGCTGGGCCAAGATCGGCATCGTCCCGCTCCTGGAGACAACCGACGAGCTCAAGGCCGCGGACACCATCCTCGAGGACATGCTCTCCGACCCCTCCTACCGCCGCCTCGTGGCGCTGCGCGGAGACGTCCAGGAGGTCATGCTCGGCTACTCCGACTCCTCCAAGTTCGGCGGCATCACCACCTCCCAGTGGGAGATCCACCGCGCCCAGCGCCGCCTGCGCGACGTCGCCCACCGCTACGGCGTACGCCTGCGCCTCTTCCACGGCCGCGGCGGCACCGTCGGCCGCGGCGGCGGCCCCTCGCACGACGCGATCCTCGCCCAGCCCTGGGGCACCCTCGAAGGCGAGATCAAGGTCACCGAACAGGGCGAGGTCATCTCCGACAAGTACCTCGTGCCGTCACTGGCCCGCGAGAACCTCGAACTGACCGTCGCCGCCACCCTCCAGGCGTCCGCCCTGCACACCGCCCCCCGCCAGTCCGACGAGGCCCTCGCCCGCTGGGACGCCGCCATGGACGTCGTCTCCGACGCCGCCCACGCCGCTTACCGCGAGCTCGTCGAGGACCCCGACCTGCCGACGTACTTCCTCGCCTCGACCCCCGTGGACCAGCTCGCCGACCTGCACCTCGGCTCGCGGCCCTCGCGGCGCCCCGGCTCGGGCGTCTCCCTCGACGGCCTGCGCGCCATCCCGTGGGTGTTCGGCTGGACCCAGTCCCGGCAGATCGTCCCCGGCTGGTTCGGCGTCGGCTCCGGCCTCAAGGCCCTGCGCGAGACCGGCCTCGACAGCGTCCTCGACGAGATGCACGAACAGTGGCACTTCTTCCGCAACTTCCTCTCCAACGTCGAGATGACGCTGGCCAAGACGGACCTGCGGATCGCCGGCCACTACGTCGACACCCTCGTCCCCGACGAGCTCAAGCACGTCTTCGACACCATCAAGGCCGAACACGAACTCACCGTCCGCGAGGTGCTGCGCATCACCGGCGGCGAACAGCTGCTCGACACCCACCCGGTGCTCCAGCAGACCTTCGCCATCCGCGACGCCTACCTCGACCCGATCTCCTACCTCCAGGTCGCCCTCCTCAAGCGCCAGCGCGACGAGGCGGCAGCGGGCGCCGAACCCGACCCGCTGCTCTCCCGGGCACTGCTCCTCACCGTCAACGGCGTCGCGGCCGGCCTGCGCAACACCGGCTGACCGCACCCCCGCACGGACGTGGCCCCCGCCCTCGCACCCACGAGGACGGGGGCCACCCCCATGTCACGGCGCCGCAGGCTCAGCCGCGGTTCGCCCGACGACGGAACACCAGGTAGCCGCCCGCCGCGACCAGCGCCGCGGCCGCCGCCGACAGCGCGCCCACCGGCGCACCGCTGCCCGTCTCCGCGAGGTCACCGCCACCCTGCGCGGACGGCGACGAGGACGGCGAAGCACCCTCCGCCGGAGCCGACGACGTCTGCGACGCGGGCGCCGACGGAGACGCGCTCGTCGACCCCGACGGCGACGCCGAAGCGGAGGCGGACGGCGACGTGGACGCGGACGGAGTGCCGCCGCCACCCGCCTCGTCCTCGCAGTCCGACCAGAACACCTTGTGCTTCGCGGCGCCCTTCTCCCCCTCGAAGGTCCAGAACAGCTTGTAGTGCCCGTCGGGCAGCTTCACGTCGTCACTGCGGCCGTGACCCTCGGCGTCCAGGGTCAGCTCACCGGACTTCACCGTCTCGCCCTTGACGCCGGCGGTCGGCGCCCAGGCCTCGATGTGCCAGTCCACCTCCTGCACCCCGTCGAAACCGAAGGCGTCCAGGTAGAACGCGCACACGTGCGGCTCGTTCCTGCGGAGCTCCTCACCGGTGACGGCGTCATGGATCTTGACGGTGCCGTTGTCACCGGGAGCGGTGTGCGGAGTGGCGTGGGCGGCGGGCGCGCTCAGTAGCGCGGCGGAGAAACCGGCGACGACAGCGCCGGCACGGATGAGGGTACGCATGGGCAGTCCATCTTCGGGAGGAGCGACAGAAGATGTGGAGGGGGCGGCTCAGCATCCAGCCGCCACGGCCGCCCGTCAAGAGACGCAACGTCCCCCGTGCCCCATGCGCCCCCGATCGCCCACGAAGGCACGGATAACGATCGGGGAACACGGAGAACATCCGCCCCCGGCAGAAGACTTCAGAGCACCAGGAACGTCGCCGTCAGGAACGTGACCCCCGCGCCCGCCATCAGCCACGCCGCCCGGGTCAGCCGCAGACCCCCCGCCACCACCACCGACGCCAGCAACAGCGCACCCGCCAACGGCACCCACGCGTACAACAGCCCCGCGGGACCCGTACGCACCACATGACCACTGCCCGGCTTCACCGCGACCGAGTACGTCCGCCCCTTCTCCACCGCCACCGGCTGCTCGATCACCACCCGCGACCGCGCCCGCGAGCCCACCGACTCCGGCCGGTACGGCCCCCAACAGGCGTCGTCCGCACAGGACGTCACCCGCATCGTCCCCTGCTCACGCCCCTTGGTCAGCATCACGTGCTGCGCCGTACCCCAGGAACCCCACACCCCCGCGACCAGGATCAGCGCCGCGACCGCGCCCATCACCGCGAGCCGCCCGAACCGCAGCGCCGCGTACGCGCATCGACTGGAAGAGGCCTTGGAACGCATGGCGGCGATCCTTGGCCATGGCACTGCACCCGGTCAACCGCCCCGGGCGACAAGTCGCCCCTTGTCCCCCTACATCGACCGGCCCGCCCATCCGCTCACGAGTTGTACGTGCTCTGCGCCCGCTCCAGCCCCTCGATCACCAGAGCCTCCGCCGCGTCCGCCGCACGGTCCACGAAGTACCCCAGCTCCTTGCGCTCCGCCGACGAGAAGTCCTTCAGCACGAAATCCGCCACCTGCATCCGCCCCGGCGGACGCCCGATCCCGAACCGCACCCGGTGATAGTCCGGACCCATCACCTTCGTCATCGACTTCAGCCCGTTGTGCCCGTTGTCGCCGCCCCCCAGCTTCAACCGCAGCACACCGAAATCGATGTCCAACTCGTCATGCACCGCCACCACATGACCCACCGGCACCTTGTAGAAGTCCCGCAGCGCGTTCACCGGACCACCGGACAGGTTCATGTACGACATCGGCTTCGCCAGGATCACCCGGCGGTTCGCCGGCCCCGGCGGACCGATCCGCCCCTCGATCACCTGCGCCTGCGCCTTGCCCGCCCGCTTGAACTTCCCGCCCACCCGCTCCGCCAGCAGATCGGCCACCATGAAGCCCACGTTGTGCCGGTTCATCGCGTACTCGGGCCCCGGATTGCCGAGCCCCACGATCAGCCAGGGCGCATTGGCGTCGGTCGTCACGTCCGTGTCTCCCATGTGTCCTAGATACACACCAGCCGCCGCCCCGGAACGGAGCGGCGGCTGACATTCGAGCAGATCGAGGGGATCAGGCCTCGGCGGCCTCGTCGCCACCCTCGGACTCGGCGGAAGCCTCCTCCGCCTGCGCGGCCAGCACCTGGAGGACGACCGCGTCCTCGTCGATGGCGAGCTTCGTGCCCGACGGCAGCGGGATGTCCTTCGCGAGGATGGCGGCACCGGCCTCCAGACCCTCGATGGACACGGTGACCGACTCGGGGATGTGCGTCGCCTCGGCCTCGACCGTCAGCGTGCTCAGCACGTGCTCGAGCAGGTACGCGCCCGGGGCCAGCTCGCCCTCGGTGTGCACGTAGACCTCGACCGTGACCTTCTCGCCACTGCGGACGAGCAGCAGGTCGACGTGCTCCAGGAAGCCCTTGATCGCGTCACGCTGCACGGCCTTCGGGATCGCCAGCTGCGACTTGCCGTCGAGCTCCAGCGAGAGCAGGACGTTCGGGGTCCGCAGGGCGAGCAGCAGCTCGTGACCCGGCAGCGTCACGTGGACCGGCTCGGCACCGTGGCCGTAGACGACACCGGGAACCTTGCTGTCACGACGGATACGGCGCGCGGCACCCTTGCCGAACTCCGTGCGCGACTCAGCGGCGATCTTGACCTCGGACATGTCACTCCTCGTAGAACGTGGGGAAAGTGGTCACCCGGCCACGAACGGCCTGCTACGAAGAGCGCGTCGATAACGGACAGCCGTACGCACAAAGCGGTACGGCCTCCCTCGCCGAGCAACTGTGACAGCTTACTCGGCGGGAAGGCCGTACCAGAAATCGATCTTCAGCAAGCCCGCGGACGGCTCACTGCTCCTCGAACAGGCTCGTCACCGAACCGTCCTCGAACACCTCACGCACCGCGTTCGCGATCGTCGGCGCGATCGACAGCACCGTGATCTTGTCCAGCTCCAGCTCACCCGGCGTCGGCAGCGTGTCCGTGAACACGAACTCGCTCACCTTCGAGTTCTTCAGCCGGTCCGCCGCCGGACCCGACAGCACACCGTGCGTCGCCGTCACGATGACGTCCTCCGCACCGTGCGCGAACAACGCGTCCGCCGCCGCACAGATCGTGCCGCCCGTGTCGATCATGTCGTCGACCAGGACACACACTCGGCCCTTCACGTCACCCACCACCTCGTGCACGGTGACCTGATTGGCGACGTCCTTGTCACGGCGCTTGTGCACGATCGCCAGCGGCGCGTCCAGCCGGTCGCACCAGCGGTCCGCGACCCGCACCCGGCCCGCGTCCGGGGAGACGACCGTCAGCTTGCTGCGGTCGACCTTCGCACCCACGTAGTCCGCCAGGATCGGCAGCGCGAACAGATGGTCCACCGGACCGTCGAAGAAGCCCTGGATCTGGTCCGTGTGCAGGTCCACCGTCAGAATCCGGTGCGCACCCGCCGTCTTCATCAGATCCGCGATCAGGCGCGCCGAGATCGGTTCACGCCCACGGTGCTTCTTGTCCTGCCGCGCGTAACCGTAGAACGGCACGATCACCGTGATGCTCCGCGCGGAGGCCCGCTTCAGAGCGTCGATCATGATCAACTGCTCCATGATCCACTTGTTGATCGGAGCCGTGTGGCTCTGCATCAGGAAGCAGTCGGCACCACGAGCCGACTCCTGATAACGGATGTAGATCTCACCGTTCGCGAAGTCGAAGGCCTTCGTCGGGACGACCCCGACACCCAGCTTGTGGGCGACCTCCTCGGCAAGCTCGGGGTGGGCGCGGCCGGAGAAGAACATCATCTTCTTCTCGCCGGTCGTCTTGATCCCGGTCACAGCACTGTCTCCTCAGAGGTGTCTCAGCTGGGCGTTGAGAAGTGATCTCAGCTGGGGGGTGCGGGTAGAGCACTTATCACGGTACGCCGTGTCCGACGTGCCGGTTTCCGGTCAGCCCTCGCCGTCCGGCTCCCGGGAAGCCACCTCCGCCGCCTTCGCGGCCGCGCTCCCCGGACGCTTACGAGCCACCCAACCCTCGATATTCCGCTGCTGGCCACGGGCCACGGCCAGCGAACCGGGCGGCACATCCTTCGTGATCACCGAGCCCGCCGCGGTGTACGCGCCGTCCCCGATCGTGACAGGAGCCACAAACATGTTGTCCGAACCCGTCCGGCAGTGCGAGCCCACCGTCGTGTGATGCTTCGCCTGCCCGTCGTAGTTCACGAACACGCTGGCCGCACCGATGTTGGAGTACTCACCGATCGTCGCATCACCCACATACGACAGATGCGGCACCTTCGTCCCCTCACCGATCGTCGCGTTCTTCGTCTCCACGTACGTACCCACCTTGGACTTCAGCCCCAGACGCGTACCCGGACGCAGATACGCGAACGGACCCACACTCGCCTGCGGACCCACCTCCGCGCCGTCCGCCACCGTGTTGTCCACCCGGGCCCCGGCGCCCACCACCGTGTCCTTCAGCCGCGTGTTCGGACCCACCTCGGCACCCTCACCCAGATGCGTCGCCCCCAGCAGCAGCGTCCCCGGCAGCACCACCGCGTCCCGCTCGAACGTCACCGACACGTCCACCCACGTCGACGCCGGATCCACCACCGTCACACCCGCCAGCATCGCCCGCTCCAGCAGACGGTCGTTCAGCGTCCGACGCGCCTGCGCCAGCTGCACCCGGTTGTTGATGCCGGCGATCTCCCGGTGGTCCGCAGCCACCGACGCCCCCACCCGGTGACCCGCCTCCCGCAGGATCCCGAGCACATCCGTCAGGTACTCCTCGCCCTGGCTGTTGTCCGTACGCACCTTCCCCAGCGCGTCCGCCAGCAACTGCCCGTCGAACGCGAACACCCCGGAATTGATCTCCCGGACCGCGCGCTGCGACTCCGTCGCGTCCTTGTGCTCCACGATCGCCGTCACCGCGCCGCTCGCGCCGTCCCGCACGATGCGGCCGTAGCCCGTCGCGTCCGGGACCTCGGCCGTCAGCACCGTCACCGCGTTGCCGTCCTCGGCGTGCGTCGCCGCCAGCCGCTCCAGGGTCGCGCCCGTCAGCAGCGGCGTGTCCCCGCAGACCACCACCACGGTCCCGTCGACCGGGCCGCCCAGCTCCTCCAGCGCCATCCGGACCGCGTGCCCGGTCCCGTTCTGCTCGGCCTGCACCGCCGTCCGCACGCCCGGATCGGTCTCGGAGAGGTGCGCGGTGACCTGCTCGCGGGCGTGACCCACCACGACGACCAGGTTCTCGGGGTCCAACTCACGCGCTGCGGCGAGCACATGGCCCACCAGCGAACGGCCACAGAGTTCGTGCAGGACCTTCGGTGTGGCCGACTTCATACGGGTGCCCTCACCCGCTGCAAGGACGACGACGGCTGCCGGGCGGTTGGCGCTCACGGGGATGCCCTTCGGCTACGGATGGCGGGGTGGACATCCGCAGGATACCGGGGCGTTTCGGGGACGACATGGGAGCGGGCCCCGACATGCCTGTCAGGGCCCGCTCGTGCTCGGCTCCCGGGGAAGGAATCGAACCCTCATTCAATGGACCAAAACCATTTGTCCTGCCATTAGACGACCCGGGATGGTCTGCGCGTTATGTCCGATTCGGCTGACCGGCGTTGCGCGCGGACAACACTATGCCGTACCAAGCCCCTTCGATGCGACGGTAGAGGTCCGCGCTCCGGCGTACGGAAATCGCCAGGCAACCGTGGTACGCCTCACCGACGTTCTTGCGGACCGTCTTGGGGTTGTGCTTCTTGAGTGTCGTCTTGTAGAAGGCGGAGTCCTCGGCCCCGACCAGGTCCGCCCAGTGGCGTTCGGCGCCGGCGACGTCCGCTCTCTCGTGGATCATGACGGAGAAGCGGAGGCGGTCCCGGTCCACTCCCAGCAGGTCCAGCCAGCGGAGGAAGACCTCGATCATCCCCGGGTCGCTGTTGACGAAGACGACCTTCTCGCGGCGGTCGTACGACTTGTCCTTCGCCCCCTCCGCCCAGTACAGGCCCACGCCCAGCAGGAACAGCTCGCGGTCCGACAGGCTGCCGACCTCCGCGGCGGCGGCCGCCTTCACCCGCTGGCGCTCCTCGTCCCGTACCGCCAGTTCGTGCTCCCACCGCTTGCGGGCGGCGAGCCTCGCCTGTTCGGCCGGGTCCCGGCGCTCCGGCTTCGGCAGATCGCGCACCCAGAGCGAGATCGAGCTCTTGGAGCAGCCGAGCTCCAGCTGGATGCGGTCGTAGGTCCAGCCCCGGAGGCGCAGCTCTCGGGCCCGGGCGCGGAGGTCGTCCTTGGCGTTGGGGCGCTTCGTCCACTCGGGCGCGGGCTCGCCGTCCAGGAGCCGGTTGAGGATGTCGTTGTTGTCCACGAGGAGCCGGTCGCGGATCTGCCGGCGGCTGAGTCCCTCCCGGCGCAGCGTCACCGCTCGTTCCCGTAGTGCTTCGAAGTCGGTGTATTTGCCGTGTGCGTATGCCATGGGCACAGGCTTCGGGCGGAATGTGAGGGTCCGGGGGCGAACAATGTGCGATTCAGTAGTTCGAGGGATACCGGCAGGTTTCGCTTCTGTTCGATTGCGGCGTGTGGTGGGGGTCGGTCGCGGAAACTCACCGGAAAACGGGCGGGGTGCGCCCGTAGGCTGGAGGCATGACCACGACGGGGGAAGACCACACCGCGGCCGGGAGAGGGCCGTGGTGGTGGGCGAAGTGGCGCAGTGCGGTGCTGGACGTGGGTCTGGCGCTGGCGTCGGCGATCGAGTGCGCGGCGGAGGGTGTGCCCTTCGCGCGGGACGCGGGGCTGCCGGTCGCGGTGGGTGTCGTGTTCGGTCTTGTGGCCGGTTCGGCGCTGGTGCTGCGGCGGAGGTGGCCGATCGCGGTGGTGCTGGTCGCGATCGCGATCACGCCGGCGCAGATGGGTTTCCTGATGGGGGTCGTGGGGCTGTACACGCTCGCGGCGTCGGAGCTGCCGAGGCGGATCATCGGGGCGCTGGCGGGGATGTCGTTGGTGGGGACGTTGATCGTGACGTTCGTGCGGGCGAGCCAGGACGTGGTGCGGGGTGATCTGACGACGGGGGACTGGTTCGTGCCGTTCCTGTCGATCACGACGTCGCTGGGGCTGACGGCGCCTCCGCTGTTGCTGGGCCTGTATGTGGGGGCGCGGCGCCGGCTGATGGAGAGTCTGCGGGAGCGGGCGGATTCGCTGGAGCGGGAGCTGCAGTTGCTGGCGGAGCGCGCGGAGGAGCGTGCGGAGTGGGCGCGGGGCGAGGAGCGGACGCGGATCGCGCGTGAGATGCATGACGTGGTGGCGCACCGGGTGTCGTTGATGGTGGTGCACGCGGCGGCGTTGCAGGCGGTGGCGCGCAAGGATCCGGAGAAGGCGGTGCGCAATGCCGCGCTGGTGGGGGACATGGGCCGGCAGGCGTTGACGGAGTTGCGGGAGATGTTGGGGGTGCTGCGGTCGGGGGAGTCGGATTCCCGGGTGGGGCAGCGTCCGGTGGTGCCGTTGGTGGCGGTGGGGGTTGCGGCGGCGGAGGCGGCGTCGCGGGCGGTGGACGAGGCGGCGGACGGGCCGTGTCTGGCGGAGCTGGACGAGTTGGTGGGTCAGTCGGCGGCGGCGGGGATGGTCGTGGATCTGTCGGTGGAGGGGGAGGTGCGGTCGTATGCGCCGGAGGTGGAGCAGACGGCGTACCGGGTGGTGCAGGAGGCGTTGACGAACGTGCACAAGCACGCGGCGGGGGCGAAGACGTATGTGCGTCTGGCGCATCGTTCGTCGGAGATCGCGATGCAGGTGGAGAACGAGCCGCCGCCGGAGCCGGGTTCGGCGGCGGCGGCGCGGTTGCCGAGTGGCGGGAACGGTCTGGTGGGGATGAAGGAGCGGGTGACGGCGCTGGGGGGTGTGTTCGTGTCGGGGCCGACGGACGCGGGGGGTTACCGGGTGTCGGCGGTGTTGCCGGCGGCCTGAAGGTGTCCTGGGGGCGCCCGGGGTCGGGCGCCCGGGGCCGGTTCAGGCGGCGGTGAGGCGTACCGGTTCGAGGCCGGTGAGGAGTGTGGTGAGGGCCTGGTCGATGTCGTGGCCCAGGTACCAGTCGCCGGTGTGGTCGAGGGTGTAGACGCGGCCTTCGCTGTCGATGGCGAGGGCGGCGCCGGTGTCGGTCTCCTCGCCGAGGGGGCAGACCTCGGTGTCGAGGGCGCGGCCGAGGTCGCCGAGGGTGCGGGCCATGTGGAGGCCGTGCAGGGGGTCGAGGTGGAGGGCGGCGGGGGCGACGCGTCGTCCGGGTCCCTGCGGGGTGATGTGCAGGGCGCCGAATTCGGCCCAGGCTTCGACGGCGGCGGGGAAGACGGTGTGCCGGTGTCCGGCGGGTGAGGCGTGTCCGCGCAGGGTGTCGGCCCAGTATTCGGCCTGCTTTATGTCCCAGCGTCCCGGCTGCCAGCCCGCGTCCCGCAGCGCGGCGTCGACGGGTACGGAGAAGCGTGTGGTGGAGGTGCGGTCGGCGTGCATCTGCCCTTCGTTCGTCGAGTGTCGTGGACCGGCGTGGTCGCCGTGGTGCGGGGGGTGGGGGTCAGTCGTCCTGCGCGGTCGGGTCGATGATGCGGACGCCGAAGTGGTCGCTGAGCGCGGTGCAGGAGCGGCACGGGGCGGCGAAGCTGCCGTGCAGGGGGTCGCCGTCCTCGCGGATGCGGCGGGCGGTGAGTTTGGCGTGCTTGAGGGCTTTTCGGGCCTCGCCGTTGGTCATGGGCCGGCGTGCGGCGCGTTTGCTGCGGGCGGCGTCGGCGGTCGCGATGTGCCGGGAGATGAGGATGGCCTCGGCGCAGCGTCCGGTGAAGCGGTCGCGCTGGCCGCTGGTGAGGGTGTCGAGGAAGTCCTGGACGAGGTGGTGCAGGGCGGGTGGCTGGTCGCCGCGGGCGGCGGTGCCGGTGAGGGTGGCGCCGCGGACGGAGAGGGCGGCGGCGACGGTGGGGAGTATGCCGTCGCGGCGGTGGAGGAGTGTGGGGGTGTGGGGTGTGTCGGTGCTGCTCCAGCCGACTCGTGGGTCGCCGGACGTGCCCGTCTGCGTCGCGTTCATGGTTGCCGTCCCCTCCCGTCCCGCGGTGGCGGCCGCTGTTGTGACCGCCGCCCGGTGCGGACACAGACTGCCAAACGCCGTGGCTGGTGGGGAAGCTGGGGCGGTGCGACACGCCCGGGCTTCGGCGCACGGTCACTGCGTTGTGACGGCTGGTCACGGATCCGGAGGCCCGGTGACCGGTGTCGTCGTACCGCATAGGCTGTCGACATCCGGGATCCATACAGCCGTACGTAGAACGCCGCAGGGGGCAATCGTCATGACGACAGGTCGGCTCGGGCTGGGGGCACCTCCCGGCCGCCAGGCCGGGGGCCAAGCCGCGCCGCCGAACGCGGCGTACGCCGGACAGGTCGTGCATTTCCCGGATCCGGTCCGGGCCGCGCGTCACCCCAAGGGGGTACGGGTGGACGAGCACGGCTATCCGGATTTCTCGCCGTACGCGCGTGCCGCCGCGGAGATCGCGGAGCCTCCGGAGGGTTTCGGGGTGGACGAGTTGCGGTTGACGGACTACGTGTCGGCGAACGCCGCGCTGGCCGCGACGGGGCACGACCTGTGGGACACGATTCCGTCGGTGGCGACGCCGCACGGCTGGACGTGGCATCACGTGCCGGGGACGCGGCGGCTTGAGCTGGTTCCGGTCGAGGTGAAGGCGTTGTTGCGGCATCACGGTGGGCTGGCGACGGCGGCGGTGGACCAGGAGAAGCGGGGGACGCGTCCGCTTCAGGAGACGCGGCCTGCGCATTTCGGGTTGCCGAAGGCGTCGGTGGCGGTGACGGAGCAGCAGGTGCTGGGCGTCGAGGAGGATCTGGGGTACCGGCTGCCGGGTGCCTATCGGTCGTTCCTGAAGGCGGCGGGCGGGTGTGCGCCGGTGGGTGCCGCGCTGGACGCGGAGTTGGGGCTGCTGGTGGACCAGCCGTTGTTCACGGTGCGGGACGAGGCGGCGGTCAATGACCTGGTGTACATCAACAAGTGTCTGCGTGACCATCTGACCAAGGACTATCTGTGCGTCGGTTTCGTGCAGGGCGGTCTGCTGGCGGTGAAGGTGAAGGGCGACCGGATCGGGTCGGTCTGGTTCTGCGCGTACGACGACGCGCGGGATCAGGACGCGTGGCCGCCGGCCGAGCGGGTGGAGCGGCTGCTGCTGCCGTGCGGTGACGACTTCGACGAGTTCCTGTCGCGGCTCGCGGGCAATCCGCCGGAGCTGGAGACGGTGGCGAACCTGATGGTGGACGGTGGCTTCGCGTACGCCGTGCCCGTGTCTTCGGTGGGGGAGTGAGCGTCCGATGGTGACCTTCGCGCAGGCGCAGGAGCGCGCTGAGGAGTGGATCAACGGGGACGTGGCCGCGTACCAGCACCGGGAGGTGCGGGTGCGGGAGTTCGATCTCGGGTTCGTGGTGTGGGCGGAGGACCGTGTGGACGGTCCGCGTTCGGACGGTGGTGCGCAGCGGCTGGTCATCGCGCGGGACAGCGGTGAGGCGACGTTGTGGCCGGGTCTGCCGGTGGGTGAGGTCATCCGCCGGTACGAGGAGGAGTACGGGGTCGCGGACGCGGCGGAGCAGCCGGTCGCGGCGCCGGCGCAGCGGGTCGATCTGAATCAGACGTCGTTCTTGTTGAGCCCTCCGGAGTGGCTCCAGGAGGCGGCGGACAGGATGGGGATTCCGGACCGTCGGGCGGGTGCGTCGGACGGGGCGGGGTCGCGTCCGGTGGTCGCGGACGCGTCGTCGGGGGGTCCGTCGGGGAACGGGCCTGCCAGTGACGCGGGGTCCGCGGGTGCGGGTGTTCCGGGTGTTCCGGGGGGTGCGACGCCGTGGCCGGCGGCGGCGGAGGCCGACGACGCCGAGGACGCGCCGCCGCGGGACCGGGTGCCGGGTGCGCCCGCGGGGGCGACGCCGTGGGCGGGGACGGACACCAACGGCGATGCGGGCGAGGACCGTTCGGTGCCGTTGCCGGTGACGGTGTTCGCGCCGCCGCTGAGTGATTTCGACGACGCGGCGACGCCGCCGCCGGGTGTGACGCCGGACGCCAAGACGGCTCTGATGTCTGGCGGCAGCATGCTTCCGCGGACGACGGTGGCGCCGGCGCTGGACGATCCCGCGGGTTCTGGGCCGCAGGGTCCGGGTGCGCGGCCCGCGGCGGGTCCGCAGGACACGCCGCCGCCGGGTGCGCCGTCGTACGGCTATCCGCAGGGGCCCGGCCCGGTTCCGGGCGCCCCGCAGGGCCCGGGTGTTCCGGGCACGCCGCCTCAAGGAGCGGCCTCCGGTGGTCCGGGTACGCCGGCTCCGGGGACGGCTGTTCCCGGTACGCCGCCGCACGGGGCGCCCGTCCCGGGGGTTCCCGGGATGCCGCACGCGCCGCAGCCGCCGGCGGGTCCGGCGTCCGCCGGGCGTCCGCTGCCGCCGAACGCGGGTGACATCGCGGACGCGGCGACCAGCAAGGCGCAGCCTCCGGCGCGGGCCGGCCGGGGCGGTGGCGCGGCCACGCCTCCGCCGCCGGGTGCGCCGGGTGTGCCGGGTGCGCGGCCGACGCCTCCGCCGGCTCCCGGTGCTCCGGGCGCTCCGGCGGGCGGTTACGTGCCGACGCAGCTCGTCTCGCAGCTGGGCCCGGACGGGCCGGGCGCCCCGGGTGCTCCGGGGGCGCCGAACCAGCCGGGCGGTACGCCCGCGGGCGGTCCCGATCACGCGGCGACGATGCTGGCGGGCCCCGCGGTCGGCGGCCCGGGCGCTCCGCAGCCTCCGGGCGCACCGTCCGGTCCCGGCGCCCCGCAGCCTCCGGGGGCGCCGAACCAGCCGGGCGGTACGCCTGCGGGCGACGCCCATCACGCGGCGACGATGCTGGCCGGCCCCGCGGTCGGCGGCCCGCACCAGCCCGGTGCCCCGCAGCCGCCCGGCGTTCCGGGTGCTCCGGCCGCGCCCGGTGCTCCGGGCGCGGTCCATCACGCGCAGACCGTGCTGGCGGGTCCGGCGGTCGGCGGCCCGGGTGCGCCTCCGCCGCCGCAGGCCCCCGGCATGCCTCCGGGCGCTCCGCAGCCGATGCCGGGTCAGCCGGTGCCCGGCCAGCAGCCCCCGGCGTACGGGTATCCGCAGGGCGGACTGCCGACCGTGGGCCCCGGCTACCAGGCGGTGCTGCGCTACCGGGCCCAGGACGGGTCCGAGCAGCAGCTGATCCGGCGGTCCGCGCCGGGCACCCCGCACCCGGAGTGGCAGATCCTGCACGAGCTGCGCGCGATGAACGTGCCGCCGCAGCAGGTGCTGGAGCTGCACACGGAGCTGGAGTCCTGCGAGCTGCCGGGCGCGTACTGCGCGCGGATGATCCGGGAGACCTGGCCGCAGGCGCGGATCACCAGCATCGCCCCGTACGGCACGGACCACGCGAGCCGACAGCAGGGGATGCATCAACTGCTCGCGCACCAGGGCGAGTTGCATCAGGTGGCGGACGGTCCGGCGCGGCCGGCGCCGGTGCGGGCGCCGATCCCGCCGGTGCATCCGGCGCCGCCGCTCCCGCCGGAGGGCATCGCGCACGAGCTGGCGGCGGCGTTCGGACCGGGTGTCTTCCGCTTCGACCAGGCGGCGGTCTCCCGGCAGGGCGTGCCGCCGATCGTGGCGCACACCCTGGTGGTGGCCGGGCTGCCGGTCGACATGGGGCCGTTCTTCTGGGCGCAGGCGCAGCCGGGCCGTCCGGTGCCGACGCTCGCCGAGCTGGCGCAGGAGCGGGGTGTGCAGCCGTCTCCGGACGCGGGTTCGTATCTGGTGATGGGCAGTGACTTCGGCCGGGCGGTCTGTGTCCAGTACGGGACGGCGAACATCGTGGCCGTGCCGGTGGAGGCGGCTCCCGGTGGCGGGTCGGTGCCGCCGCAGTTCGTGAACACGGGGCTGCCGGAGTTCGCGCGCTGTCTGGCGCTGCTGGGCCGGATGTGGCGGCTGCGGTTCGGTCTCAACCAGGAGCAGGCGGGCCGCTGGACGGTGGACTTCCAGGCGCAGCTGGCCGCTCTGGACCCGGCGGCGCTGGGGTCGCCGGAGAGCTGGTGGTCGGTGCTGCTGGAGCAGATGTGGGACGGGCTGCTGTGAGCCGCTGAGCGCGGGGTTCCGTACCCGAGGGGCGGATTCGGTCGTATGACCGGGTTCGCCCCTTTTGTTGTGCGCCGTGACCGGATGGACTGGGCGGAGTGTCGCGTTATGAACACTTCCGCGCGATCCATCAAGATATGCGCGAAATCATTCCGTATTTCGTGTGTGTACGGCGGAGAGGGGTTACAGGATGAGCAGCGCTCCGGTGTCGCCGCACGGCTTCGTGGCCGTACGGCGTGGTTACCGTCCCGAGCAGGTCGACGCGTTCACCGAGGCGCTCTCGCGGGACCGCGACGCCGCCTGGGAGCGGGCCGCCCGGCTGACCGTGCTGGCCAATGACATGGAAGAGGACGCCGAGGACCTGCGCGAGGTGGTCGCGGGCCTCGCCCCGCAGACGTACGAGAGTCTCGGCGAGAGCGCCCGGCGGCTGTTCGCGCTGGCCGTGGAGGAGGCCGACGCGGTGCGCGAGGACGCCCGCCGGCGGGCGCGGCTGGCCCTGGAGGAGGCGCGGGAGGCGGGCCGGCGGCTGCGCGAGGACGCCGAGGCGTACGCGGAGGCGGTGCGTGCCGAGACCGACGAGCGGGTGGGCGAGCGGCTGACGGCGGCCCGTGCCGAGGCGGACGGCGTGCGGATCGCGGCGCGGCGGGCGGTCAAGGAGGGCCGCGGTGAGGTGCTGGCGGTGCTGCGTGAGGTGCGGCGGCGCACCGAGGCGCTGCTCGCCGACCAGGAGAAGGAGCAGGCGGCGCGCTGGGAGGAGGCCGAGCGGGCGGCCGCGGAGCGGGCGGCGGAACTCGACGCGCACCACGAGGAGCTGACGGCCCGGGCCGAGGCCGCACTGGCGGCGGCCGGGCGGGAATTGGCGCAGGCCGAGGCGTCGGTGCGGCTCACCGAGGAGGCGGCCGGGAAGCGGGCGTCGGAGGTGCTCGCGGACGCCCGGCTGCGGGCGGACGGCGTCGCGCGGGAGACCGAGCGGGTGCTGCGGGAGCACGGCGAGCGCTGGGACGAGGTGCGCGCCCACATGGACCACGTGCGCGGCAAGCTGATGGCGCTGACGGGGCGGGCGCCGGTCGAGTGATCCCCCGGCCGGCGCCCGTGGTGCCGCGGTCCGCCCGCTTCAGTCGGTGCGGCGGACGGCTCCCGCCAGGATCCAGCCCTCCACCGCCTCGTACTGCCGGCGCTGCTGTTCCGCCTTGCGGCGTCCGGAGACCACCGTCCCCAGCCAGCCGTAGGCGAAGCCCAGCGGGATGGAGAGGATGCCGGTCGTGGTGAACGGGAACCAGTTGAAGTCGGCCTCGGGGAAGGCGGAGGCGGGCGAGCCGGAGACCAGGTTGGTGCCGGTCATCAGCACGAGGACGGTGAGCGTGCCGCCGATGAGGGTGCACATCAGGCCCGCGCGGGTGTAGCGGCGCCAGAAGAGGCTGTAGACCAGCGCGGGCGCTATGGCGGACGCACCCAGGCAGAACGACAGGGTGACCAGCGGCTGCAGGCTGTGGTGCTGGACGAGGGTGGCGAGCAGGATCGCGGGGGCGCCGACCGCGAGCGCGGAGAGCCGGGCGACGGTCATCTCGCGGCGCGGGCTCATCTCCTGCACGCGCGCCGCGAACACGTCGTGCGCGAGGGAGTTGGCGCAGGCCAGGATCATCCCGGCGACGGAGGCGAGCACCGTCAGGAACAGCGCGGTGGTGACCGTCGTGAACAGCAGGGTCTCCGCAGTCGAGACGCTCGCCCCGAACGCGGCCCGGGCGCCCAGCAGATAGGCCGTGTTGCCCTGCGGGTCGGCGCCCGCGATCACCTCGCGTCCGATCAGCGCCGTCGCGCCGAACCCGACGACCGAGATGACGAGCACGAACAGGGCCACCGACGGCACCGCCCAGGACAGTGAACGGCGCACCTGGCGGGCGCTGTTGGCGGTGTACATGCGCATGGTGATGTGGGGCAGGCAGGCACCGCCGAGGACGACGGTCAGCTCCGCGCTGATCATGTCCAGGCGGGGGCTGGGTCCGCCCGCGAACTGCAGTCCCGACCGCAGGAAGGCCGGTCCCGCGCCGCTGCCCTGGGCGGCGGCGTCCAGCAGGGCGCCCGGACTCCAGTCGAAGCGGCCCATGATGAGGACGGCGACCACGATTCCGGAGCCCAGCAGCATCACGATCTTCATGATCTGGATGAGGGCGGTGCCCTTCATGCCGCCGATCGCCGCGTAGCTGATCATCAGCACCCCGAGCCCGATCACGCAGCCGGTCTTCAGGGAGTCGCTGGAGAACCCGAGGAGGAACGCCAGCAGGTCTCCGGTGCCCGCCAGTTGGACCAGCATCAGCGGGAGCAGCGCGGCGATGGTCGCGACGCACGCGGTGATGCGGACCGCGCGTCCGGGCATGCGCCGCGCGAAGGCGTCGCCCATGGTGAACCGGCCCGCGTTGCGCAGCGGTTCGGCCAGCAGGAACATCAGCAGCATCAGGGACAGGGCGGTGCTCAGGGCGAGGACGACACCGTCGTACCCGGCGAGCGCGATGACGCCGCCGGTGCCGAGGACGGTCGCCGCGGAGATGTAGTCCCCGGCGATGGCGAGGCCGTTGCGCATGGGGGAGAGCGACCCGTAGCCGGTGTAGAACTCGTCGATGTCGTCGCGGTCGGGGCCCGTCATCACGCACAGCAGCAGCGTGATGGTGGCGACGGCGGTGAAGGCCACCAGGGACATGGCCTGCGCGGAACTGCTGAACCCGGTCACCGCGACTCCTCCCGTCTGACGTCCAGCGCGGACTGTCTGCGGATCCGGTCGGCGATCGGGTCGACGCGCCGCCGGGCCGTGTACTCGTACACCGCGATCGCCAGGCAGGTGACCGGGACTTGCAGCACTCCCAGCAGCAGACCGACGGACAGGCCGCCGGAGACGCTCCGTGTCATGAGGGAGGGGACGAACGCGGAGAGCAGGAGGAACAGCACGAAGTAGCCGAGCGCGGTGAGGGTGGCCACGCGGCGCTGCCAGCGGTAGGCGCTGCGCAGCAGGCGGATGTCGCTGTGCTGCCCCAGCGCGTGGTGGCGCGGCCGGCGTGTCCGCGCGGGCGGGGCGGGCGGCGGCTCCCAGGGGTAGGTGGCGTACGAGGGTGAGGAGTTGTACGGGAACTGCTGGTTCGGTTGGTACTCGGGGGACGAGAACGCGTCTGGCATCCCGTTTCTCCTTGCGTGGCTCGGGTCCTCGCGGACCGCAGGGAGCGGGGGGTGAGCGAGGCACGCTACTCGCAGGTATCCGGCGCGCGCGGCACTTTCCGCAAACTGAGTGGTCGGTACGCGCTTACTTCGGTGACCTGCGGTGTTACCCGCGTTAACCCCACCGTCCGGCGTCCGCCCGCGGACCGTCCCGCGGTCAGCTCCCCTGGTTCTCCAGTACGGGGAACCGGCGCGGCGCCAGCACGAGCAGGACCACGAAGGCGAGGGCCGCCGCACCGGCCGCGCCCAGGTAGACGGCGTGCACGGCGGCGGCGACCGCCCTGCTCAGGTGGCCGTCGGCGTGACCGGAGTCCAGCGCGCGGGTCACCGAGTCGAGGTCGCCCGCCCCGCCGAGGCGGGCCGCGAGGACCCCATTGGCGACCGCGCCGAACAGGGCCGCGCCGACCGTCTGCCCGCTCTGGCGGCAGAACAGCACGGAGGCGGTGGCCGTGCCGCGCTCCTCCCAGCCGACGGTGGACTGGACCCCGATGATCAGCGGGAGCTGGAAGAGGCCGAGCGCGCCGCCGAGGAGCAGCATCAGCAGAGCCGGCTGCCACGGTTCGCCCGGGTAGGGGAGGAAGGGGAACGCGAGCAGCAGGAGCGCGGCGACGCCGATCCCGAGCATCGCCGTGTCGCGGAAGCCGATCCGCCGGTACACGTGCTGGCTGAGCGCCGCCGACACCGGCCAGCTCAACGTCCACACCGACAGCACGAAACCGGCGGCGACCGGCGCCAGACCGAGCACCGCCTGCGCGTACGTCGGCAGGAACACGGTCGGCGCGACCATGAGCAGCCCGAGCGCGCCGAGCGCCAGGTTGACCGCGGCGATGGTCCGCCGCCGCCACACCCAGCCCGGGATGATCGGCTCGGCCGCCCGCCGCTCCACCAGGACCACGACCGCGACGAGGGCCAGTCCCGTGCCGAACAGGGCAAGGGACGGCGCCGACAGCCACGCCCACGCGACCCCGCCCTGCACCAGCGCCGTCAGCAGGACGCCGCCGCAGGCGAAGACGGCGAGCGCGCCCGCCCAGTCGATCCGCGGCCGCTCCCGGCGGGCGACGCGCTCGGGCTCGTGGAGGTGACGGACGATCAGCCACAGGGCGAGCGCGCCGATCGGCAGGTTGATCAGGAAGATCCAGCGCCAGTCCGCGTACGCCGCGAGGAGCCCGCCCAGCGCGGGGCCCGCGACCGCCGACGTCGCCCACACCGTGGACAGCCTGGCCTGGATCTTCGGGCGCTCCTTCAGCGGGTACAGGTCGGCGGCGAGCGTCTGGACGGTGCCCTGGAGCGCGCCGCCGCCGAGCCCCTGCACGACGCGGAACGCGATGAGCGCGGCCATGTTCCACGCGGCGGCGCAGAGCAGGGAGCCGGTGATGAACAGGACGGCGCCCGCGACCAGCACCGGCTTGCGGCCGAAGGTGTCGGAGAGCTTGCCGTACACCGGCAGGGTGACGGTGACCGCCAGCAGGTAGCCCGAGAACAGCCACGAGAAGACGGAGAAGCCGCCGAGGTCGCCGACGATCTGGGGCACGGCGGTCGAGACGATGGTGGAGTCGAGCGCCGCGAGCGCCATGGCGAGCATGAGAGCGGCGACCACCGCCCGCCGCCGGCGGGCCTCCGCCGGTCCGTCCGCCGGTGCGCCGACCCGCGCGGCCGGTGTGTCCGTCTCCCCCTGGCCCACTGGATTCCTTCCCCCTGCATCTATCGGCCCCCGACACCTTCTCATCCGGCCGCCCCGCGGCGGGAGGGTGGACGCCGGTAGGGCCCGGAGGTGGAGACGACCCCGAGAAGGACTCCACCGGAGGGTGGAGAGCCCCTAGGGGGACCTCCGTACTACGGCTCGGGGAGGGTTCGTACCGCCGGAGGACGAGAGGGGCACCCGGCGGTCCTTAACCTGGCTTTACGCCGCTGCGGAGCGGTCCGCTGCCCGCCCGGGTCCTGCGGACCGCACCTGCGGGGGTGGGGTTTTCCCCAGGTGAAGAGTGCGCTGGGCACCAGCGCGCCGGACCCCCTGCGGCCACCAGACTGAACGACGTACCGAGCGACCGGAACCCGGGCAGCACCGGGACCCGCCCGGCAGTACCGCCGACGACGCGCGGCACCGCCATGCTCAACCGCCGACCGACATAGGAGACTTACCGTGACAACGGCTGTGACCATTCCCAGGCACGGGGGCACTGGAGGGCGTACGGCCGTTGCCGCCCGGGCGCGGCAGGTCGTCAAGGCGTACGGCTCCGGGGAGACCCGCGTCGTCGCTCTCGACCACATCGACGTCGACATCGCGCGGGGCCGTTTCACCGCGATCATGGGCCCCTCGGGGTCCGGCAAGTCGACGCTGATGCACTGCCTCGCCGGACTCGACACCGTCACCTCCGGGCAGATCTTCCTGGACGAGACCGAGATCACCGGCCTCAAGGACAAGAAGCTCACCCAGCTGCGCCGGGACCGGATCGGCTTCATCTTCCAGGCGTTCAACCTGCTGCCGACGCTGAACGCCATAGAGAACATCACGCTGCCGATGGACATCGCGGGCCGCAAGCCCGACCAGGCGTGGCTGAGCCAGGTCGTCGAGACCGTCGGCCTCGGCGACCGCCTCAAGCACCGGCCCACCCAGCTCTCCGGCGGCCAGCAGCAGCGCGTCGCGGTGGCCCGTGCCCTTGCCGCCCGGCCCGAGATCATCTTCGGTGACGAGCCCACCGGAAACCTCGACTCCCGTGCGGGCGCCGAGGTCCTCGGCTTCCTGCGCCGCTCCGTCGACGAGCTCGGCCAGACCATCGTGATGGTCACGCACGACCCGGTGGCGGCCTCGTACGCGGACCGCGTGCTGTACCTGGCCGACGGGCGCATCGTCGACGAGATGCACCGGCCCACCGCCGAAGCCGTGCTGGACCGCATGAAGGACTTCGACGCCCGGGGACGGACGTCATGACCGTCGTCAAGACCTCGATGCGCAACTTCCTCGCGCACAAGGGACGCATGGCCCTGTCGGCCGTCGCCGTCCTGCTGTCCGTGGCGTTCGTCTGCGGCACGCTCGTGTTCACCGACACCATGAACACGACGTTCGACAAGCTCTTCGCGACCACCGCGTCCGACGTCACGGTCTCACCGAAGGAGGCCAAGAGCGACGACACCCCGCAGAACGGCAAGCCCGAGTCGCTGCCCGCGTCCGCCGTACGGCAGGCGGCCGGCGCCGACGGAGCCAAGTCGGCCGAGGGCGCGGTCAGTTCGATGAACGTGACCGTCGTCGACAAGGACAACGAGAACATGGGCTCCGACAGCGGCGCCCCGACGATCGCCGGCAACTGGACGAAGAACGACCTCAGGTCCATGGAGATCGCCTCCGGACACGCGCCCCGCGGCCCCACCGAGGTGATGGTCGACGCCGACACCGCCGACAAGCACCACCTGAAGCTCGGCGACGAACTGCGCACGATCTCCGTCGCCGGTGACTTCCGGGCCAGGATCAGCGGCATCGCCGCCTTCAAGGTGACCAACCCCGGCGCCACGGTCGTCTACTTCGACACCGCCACCGCCCAGCGCGAACTCCTCGGCGCCACCGGCCGGTTCACCCACGTCCTGGTCACCGCCGCCCCCGGCGTCAGCGACACGCGGCTCAAGGCGAACGTCGCCAAGACCCTGGACGGCACCTACAAGCTGCAGACCGCCAAGGAGAACGCCGACGAGAACCGCAAGGACGTCGGCGAGTTCATGAACGTCATCAAGTACGCCATGCTCGGCTTCGCCGGGATCGCGTTCCTGGTGGGCATCTTCCTGATCATCAACACCTTCTCCATGCTGGTCGCCCAGCGCACCCGCGAGATCGGCCTGATGCGGGCCATCGGCTCCTCCCGCAAGCAGGTCAACCGCTCCGTACTGGTCGAGGCGCTGCTGCTCGGCGTGGTCGGCTCGGTCCTCGGCGTCGGAGCGGGCGTCGGCATCGCGATCGGCCTGATGAAGCTCATGTCGGCGGCCGGCATGAACCTCTCCACCGACGACCTGACTGTCAAGGCGGCCACCCCCATCGCCGGAGTCGTCCTGGGCGTGGTCGTCACCGTCCTCGCCGCCTACCTGCCGGCCCGCCGCGCCGGCAAGATCTCCCCGATGGCCGCGCTGCGCGACGCCGGCACGCCGGCCGACGGCAGGGCCGGCCTGGTGCGCGGCCTGATCGGGCTCCTCCTGACGGGCGCGGGCGTCTTCGCCCTGTTCGCCGCGGCGGGCGCCGACAAGGCGAAGGACGGCTCGCTCATGCTGGGCGCCGGCGTGGTGCTGTCCCTGATCGGCTTCGTCATCATCGGCCCGCTGCTCACCGGCGGCGTCGTACGGGTGCTCAGCGCCGTGCTGCTGCGGCCCTTCGGCTCGGTGGGCCGGCTCGCCGAACGCAACGCCCTGCGCAACCCGCGCCGCACCGGCGCCACCGGCGCGGCCCTGATGATCGGCCTCGCCCTGGTCGCCTGCCTCTCGGTCGTCGGCTCCTCGATGGTCGCCTCCGCCACCAGCGAGCTGGACAAGTCGGTCGGCGCGGACTTCATCGTCCAGGGCAACCAGCGGATCGTCCCGCAGGCCGAGAAGGCCATGCGGAACAGCCCCGGCCTGGCCCACGTCACCCGCTACAAGGAGGTGAACGCCACCCTCACCGCTCCCGACGGCACCACCGACACCTCGCAGGTGACGGCGGCCGACCCGACGTACGCCCAGGACCTGCGCCGCCCCGTGACGGCCGGCGAACTATCCGCCGCCTACGGCAAGGACGCCATGTCGGTCGGCTCCGACTACGCGAAGAAGCACGGCGTGCACGTCGGCGACACCTTCACCGTCGCCTTCAAGGGCGGCCGGACCGCGAAGCTCCAGGTCGCGGCCATCACGGACGACGAAGGCGTCCTCGACAAGGGCGTGCGCTACATCAGCATCGACACGATGGAGAAGTACCTCCCGGCCGACCAGGTCCCGCCCAACTCGATCATGTTCGCCGAGGCCGAGAAGGGCCAGGAGACGCAGGCGTACGCGGCGCTGAAGAAGGCGCTGCACGACTACCCGCAGTACCAGGTCCGCGACCAGACCGACTACAAGCAGGAACTGAAGGACCAGATCGGCCAGCTCCTCAACATGGTCTACGGCCTGCTCGCCCTGGCGATCATCGTGGCGGTCCTCGGCGTCGTGAACACGCTGGCCCTGTCGGTGGTCGAGCGGACCAGGGAGATCGGCCTGATGCGCGCCATCGGCCTCTCCCGCCGCCAGCTGCGCCGCATGATCCGCCTGGAGTCCGTCGTCATCGCCCTCTTCGGAGCCCTCCTCGGCCTCGGCCTCGGCATGGGCTGGGGCGCCACGGCACAGAAGCTCCTCGCCCTGGAGGGCCTCAACGTCCTCGACATCCCCTGGCCGACGATCATCGGCGTCTTCGTCGGATCCGCCTTCGTGGGCCTCTTCGCCGCCCTCGTCCCGGCGTTCCGCGCGGGCCGCATGAACGTCCTCAACGCCATCGCCACCGAGTAGCCCCCGCGGACGGGGGTCACGGGGGACAGGCCCGGCCCGGTCCCGGAGAGCCACGGCTCCCCGGGACCGGGCCGGGCCGCTTTCGTTGTCGAGGGGGAGAATTTCAGCCGGTCCGGCGTCTGAGGACGGGCGAGCGGGTGCCAGAGGGGACATTCCAGCCGGTCCGGCATCGAGCACGAGGCCATTCCAGCCGGTCCGCCGTCGAGCACGGGGGAGAATTTCAGCCCGTCCGGCGTTTGAGGACGAGCGCGCAGCGCGACGGGGGGTCTGGGGGCGCAGCCCCCAGGGACATCAGCCCCCACCGTGGGACGGACAACCCACCACGGGACGGAGCCCCCGGCGGCACGGGGACTCTCGCGGGCCGGAGACCCACCACGGGACGGGGACCCCCGGCGGGACGGACACCCCCAAGAGGGGCCCCGGCCCGGGACGCCAGGGCCGGGGCCGTCATCCACAGGCACGGCACCGCCGGCCGCACCGACGTACGCTGGAGGCCCCCGGCCAGACCTCGCGCCGGGCGCTTCGCGTTGCCCACCCCCGGACGGGATTGCCCTTCATGAGCCTGCACGGTCTGCTCGACGCCGTCGTCAAGGACGCCGCCCTCGCGGAAGCGGTGAAGGCCGCCGCCGACGGAAACCGCATGCACGTCGACCTGGTCGGACCCTCCGCGGCCCGCCCCTTCGCGGTGGCCGCCCTGGCCCGCGAGACAGGCCGCCCCGTGCTCGCGGTGACGGCGACCGGCCGCGAGGCGGAGGACCTGGCCGCCGCGCTGCGCTCCCTGCTGCCGCCCGACGGCGTCGTGGAGTACCCCTCCTGGGAGACGCTGCCGCACGAGCGGCTGTCCCCCCGCAGCGACACCGTCGGCCGCCGCCTGGCCGTCCTGCGCCGTCTCTCGCACCCGAGGCAGGACGACCCCGAGACCGGCCCGGTCTCCGTCGTCGTCGCCCCCATCCGCTCGGTGCTCCAGCCGCAGGTCAAGGGCCTCGGCGACCTGGAGCCCGTCGCCCTGCGCACCGGCGAGAGCGCCGACCTCGGCCGCGTCGTCGAGGCGCTCGCCGCGGCCGCGTACTCCCGGGTCGAGCTCGTCGAGAAGCGCGGCGAGTTCGCGGTCCGCGGCGGCATCCTGGACGTCTTCCCGCCCACCGAGGAACACCCGCTGCGCGTGGAGTTCTGGGGCGACGACATCGAGGAGATCCGCTACTTCAAGGTCGCCGACCAGCGGTCCCTGGAGGTCGCCGACCACGGCCTGTGGGCCCCGCCCTGCCGCGAGCTGCTGCTCACCGACGACGTACGTCAGCGCGCCGCCGCCCTCGCCCAGGAGCACCCCGAGCTGGACGAACTGCTCGGCAAGATCGCCGAGGGCATCGCCGTCGAGGGCATGGAGTCCCTGGCGCCGGTCCTGGTGGACGACATGGAGCTGCTGCTCGACGTGCTGCCGCAGGGCTCGATGGCCGTCGTGTGCGACCCGGAGCGGGTGCGGACGCGGGCCTCGGACCTAGTGGCGACGTCGCAGGAGTTCCTCCAGGCGTCCTGGGCGGCGACCGCAGGCGGCGGCGAGGCACCCATCGACGTCGACGCCGCCTCGCTGTGGTCCATCGCGGACGTCCGCGAGCGCGCCCGCGAGCTGGGCATGATGTGGTGGTCGGTGAGCCCCTTCGCCGCCGACGAGGAGCTCGACGCGGCCACCCTCAAGCTCGGCATGCACGCCCCCGAGAGCTACCGCGGCGACACCGCGCGCGCCCTCGCCGACACCAAGGGCTGGATCTCGGACGGCTGGCGCACGGTCTTCCTCACCGAGGGCCACGGCCCGGCCGCCCGCACCGTCGAGGTCCTCGGCGGCGAGGGCATCGCGGCCCGCCTCGACAGCGACCTCACCGACATCAGCCCCTCCCTCGTCCACGTCTCCTGCGGCTCGATCGACCAGGGCTTCGTGGACCCGCGGCTCAAGCTCGCCGTCCTGACGGAGACGGACCTGTCCGGGCAGCGGACAGCGACCAAGGACGGCGCGCGCATGCCGGCCCGCCGCCGCAAGACGATCGACCCGCTCACCCTGGAGGCGGGCGACTACATCGTCCACGAGCAGCACGGCGTGGGCCGGTACATCGAGATGGTGCAGCGCACCGTCCAGGGCGCGACCCGCGAGTACCTGGTCGTGGAGTACGCGCCCGCCAAGCGCGGCCAGCCCGGCGACCGGCTCTACATCCCCACCGACCAGCTGGAGCAGATCACCAAGTACGTCGGCGGGGAGGCGCCCACGCTGCACCGGCTGGGCGGCGCCGACTGGACGAAGACCAAGGCGCGCGCCAAGAAGGCGGTCAAGGAGATCGCGGCCGACCTGATCAAGCTGTACTCGGCCCGCATGGCCGCCCCCGGGCACGCGTTCGGCCCGGACACCCCCTGGCAGCGCGAGCTGGAGGACGCCTTCCCGTACGCGGAGACCCCGGACCAGCTGACCACCATCGCCGAGGTCAAGGAGGACATGGAGAAGACGGTCCCGATGGACCGCCTGATCTGCGGCGACGTGGGGTACGGCAAGACGGAGATCGCCGTGCGGGCCGCGTTCAAGGCGGTGCAGGACGGCAAGCAGGTCGCCGTGCTCGTCCCGACGACACTCCTCGTCCAGCAGCACTTCGGGACGTTCTCGGAGCGGTACGCGCAGTTCCCGGTGAACGTGCGCGCCCTGTCCCGCTTCCAGACGGACAGCGAGGCGAAGGCCGTCCTGGAGGGTCTGCGCGACGGTTCGGTGGACATCGTGATCGGCACCCACCGGCTGTTCTCCTCCGAGACCAAGTTCAAGGACCTGGGCCTGGTCATCGTGGACGAGGAGCAGCGCTTCGGCGTGGAGCACAAGGAGCAGCTGAAGAAGCTCCGCGCCAACGTCGACGTCCTGACGATGTCGGCCACCCCCATTCCCCGTACGCTCGAAATGGCCGTCACGGGCATCCGCGAGATGTCGACGATCACCACCCCGCCGGAGGAGCGCCACCCGGTGCTGACCTTCGTCGGGCCGTACGAGGAGAAGCAGATCGGTGCGGCCGTCCGCCGCGAACTGCTGCGCGAGGGACAGGTCTTCTACATCCACAACCGGGTCGAGTCGATCGACCGGGCCGCCGCGCGGCTGCGGGAGATCGTCCCCGAGGCGCGGATCGCGACGGCGCACGGACAGATGGGCGAGCAGGCCCTGGAGCAGGTCGTCGTCGACTTCTGGGAGAAGAAGTTCGACGTGCTGGTGTCGACGACGATCGTCGAGTCCGGCATCGACATCTCGAACGCGAACACGCTGATCGTGGAGCGCGGCGACAACTTCGGCCTCTCGCAGCTGCACCAGCTGCGCGGCCGGGTGGGCCGTGGCCGCGAGCGCGGTTACGCGTACTTCCTGTACCCGCCGGAGAAGCCGCTCACCGAGACCGCGCACGAGCGTCTCGCCACGATCGCCCAGCACACCGAGATGGGCGCCGGCATGTACGTGGCGATGAAGGACCTGGAGATCCGCGGCGCCGGAAACCTGCTCGGCGGCGAGCAGTCCGGCCACATCGCGGGCGTCGGCTTCGACCTGTACGTCCGCATGGTGGGCGAGGCGGTGGCGGACTACCGCGCCTCCCTCGAAGGGGGCGTGGAGGAGGAACCGCCGCTGGAGGTCAAGATCGAGCTGCCGGTCGACGCGCACGTCCCGCACGACTACGCGCCCGGCGAGCGGCTCCGGCTGCAGGCGTACCGCGCGATCGCCTCCGCCAACACGGAGGAGGACATCAAGGCGGTCCGCGAGGAACTGGTCGACCGCTACGGCAAGTTGCCGGAGCCGGTGGAGAACCTGCTGCTGGTCGCGGGCCTGCGGATGCTCGCGCGCGCCTGCGGGGTCGGCGAGATCGTGTTGCAGGGCACCAACATCCGCTTCGCCCCGGCGGAGTTGCGCGAGTCGCAGGAGCTGCGCCTCAAGCGCCTGTACCCGGGCACGGTCATCAAGCCGACCGCGCACCAGCTCCTCGTCCCCCGCCCCAAGACGGCGAAGGTGGGCGGCAAACCGCTCGTCGGCCGCGACCTGCTCGGCTGGACCGGCGAGTTCCTCACGACGGTGCTGGGGTCGTAGGCGGGCCTACGACTCTCCTGTACCGGAGCGTTCGGCGAGTTCCGGTGCCCCGTCCCCCAAGGGGGAGGGCCGACACCCGTCCCCGTCCGAGGGGAGCCCGGCTCCAAGGGGGAGTCCCGACGCCCCGTCCCCTTCCGAGGGGGCGGGGCTCTCGCGTCAGCCGAATCGGAACGGCAGGCTCGTCAGCCGGGTCGGAACAGCAGGCCCGTCAGGGCGCGGAAGACCTCCTCGGGGTCCTGGTCGCCGACCGGACCGTCCAGGTTGTGCCCGAGGAGCAGCGTGGCGAAGCCGTGCGCCAGGGACCAGGCGGCGACTCCGGCGAGGCGGGCGTCGGTGCCCCTGCCCTCGGACGGTACGGCGGCGACGGCGGCACGCAGCCGCTCCCCGGCCAGCGCCCGCGCCGTCGTCAGCTCCAGATCGCCCTCGCGCAGCAGACCGGGCGTGAACATCACCTGGAAGTGCGCCGGATGCTCGCGGGCGAAGCGTACGTAGCGGACCCCGGCGTCCCGCAGGTCGGCGGCCTCCGCGAGCGCGTCCGCCAGCAGGGCGAAGCCCTCGGCCGCGAGCGCGGTGAGCAGGCCCGTGCGGTCCCTGAAGTGGTGGGCGGGCGCGGCGTGTGAGACGCCGGCCCTGCGCGCGAGGTCCCGCAGGCTCAGCGCGGACGGGCCGTCGGCCGCGATGACGTCGAGGGCGGCGCTCAGGATCGCGCGCCTCAGATCGCCGTGGTGGTAGCGGGGGCGGTCCTCGGACTCACGACTGGTCATGGCAGCAGCGTACGCGGGATCTAGGCATTGACAAGTTCGGTGGGGCTCGGGCAATCTTGTCAGTGTCAAGTTGTGGCCGAGTGGGCCGACGGGGATTCGCGACGGGGAGTGGGGCCATGTCGAAGAGCGTCAGCGAGGCACATGCGGTGGGCGGACCAGTGGCGGGGGAGTCGCTGCCGGAGAGCGGGGTGGAGCCGAGCCGGGTCCGGCAGCTGTGGCATCTGCTGGAGCCGCTGCACGCCGTCCTCTATTACGCGCCGGAGGCCTTCGAGGAGGCCGCCGCGCTCGGCCTCGGCACGGACGAGCGCTGGCCGAGCTACTTCCCCTTCCGCGCCGCCCCGTTGGGAGCGGTCGGCGCCGGGCAGGTCGCGTCCGCCTTCTACAGCTTCAGCCCCCGCATGGTCGCCCGGTACATGGACGCCGTGTGGGACCGGGTGAGTCCGGGGGACGTGCTGGCGGCGCGGGAGCGGGCCGTCGGCCGGGCCTACGAGGCGATATTCGGCGACCGTGCGGCCAGTCCCGAGCTGGCCGAGGCCGCCGCCCTGGCCCGCCGTGCCGCCGAGGCCGCGAACACCGCGGGCCGACCGCTGGCCGCCGCCAACGCCGGTTTGGCCTGGCCCGAGGCGCCGCACCTCCAGCTGTGGCACGCGGCGACGATCCTGCGCGAGCATCGCGGGGACGGGCACCTGGCGGCGCTGCTCGTCGCCGGACTGGACCCGGTCGAGTCGCTCGTGTCGTTCGCGGCGATAGGCGCGGCCTCCCGGGAGCGGTTCGAGAGCCGCGGCTGGAGCGACGAGGAGTGGGCCGCGGCGCACCGGCGGCTCGTGTCCCGCGGCCTCCTGGCCGAGGACGGCACCGCCACGGAGGCTGGCCGGGAGCTGCGCCGCCGGGTCGAGCGGCACACGGACGAACTGGCCGCCGCGCCGTGGCGGTTCCTCGGCCCCGATGCCACCGCCCGCCTTGCCGAACTCCTCGGCGAGTTCTGGGTAGCGGTCCTCGGCTCGGGACTCCTGCCGTCGGAGACGACGTTGGGGATAGGCAGGGTCTGACGGGGCGTCGAGCCGGGGTGGCGATGGCGCCGTCGGAGTCGAAGGTGGGGATGGGTGAGGTCTGTTGGGCTGAGTGAGGTCCAATACGGCGTCCAAATGGGGGGAGTTGTTGACACGTGGCGCGCCACCCGCGCCACGGAGTACCCCGCGCCCCGGCGCACATGCCCCGCGCAAGACGAAGCCGCCCGGGGAGACGAACCTCCCGGACGGCTGACCTCCCCCTCCGAGGCCGAAGCGTCAGAGCCGAGGGAGTCGGGGGTCGAGACACGGCCGAGTCGCTGTCTGCGCGGGCGGAGTTACGGGCGACGGACGGACTCTCGGTCCACAACTCTCCGCCCGCTACTCTCGGTCTACAGCTCTCGGGCTGCGGGCGGACTCTCGGGCCACGGCCCTCCGGGCCACGGCCTACGGCCGGTCGGGGTCGTCGCGGCGCATTCCCATGCGGTCCTCGGCCTGTTGCTGCGCCTTGTCGACCTGTTCCGTGTACTTGTCGCCCGTCCGCTTGTTGATCTCGCGCTCGGCGGCGTCGGACATGTTCGGACCCTTGTCCCGCGCGTGGCTCTTGAACCTGTCGAAGATGCCCATCCAGAGCTCCTTCCAGAGGTGACTCACTCTGACGATACGCCCGGCGTACGACGATTGCCCGTTGAGGCCCGGTATGGTCCGCGCCTCCCGGCCGCTACGGTGGAGATCAGCGAGGGCCGCCCGTGCGGGCGGCTCAACAGGGCAAGGGGAGGGGTGTCGTGGTGCGTCCGAGGGGTGGGGTGGCCGCCGCTGTTCTGGTGCTGTTGGCCGTCAGCGGCTGCGCGGAGCAGACGACGGGCGTCGCGGGACCCGAGGACACGGCGGCCGGCGGTGCCGCGCTCACCGCCGTGGACTCGCTGACCGTCAAGGGGCGTGCGCCGAAGACCGGTTTCGACCGGGACCGGTTCGGCACCGCGTGGGCCGACACGGACTCCAACCGCTGCGACACCCGGGACGACATCCTCAAACGGGACCTGGAGGACGTGAAGTTCAGCGACGGCGCGTGCAAGGTCGCGTCGGGGAGGCTGGACCCGGACCCCTACACCGGCAAGGACGTGGCGTTCGCGCGCGGTCGCAGCCAGGTGGACATAGACCACATCGTCGCCCTGTCCGACGCCTGGCAGAAGGGCGCCCAGAAGTGGGAGGCCAGCAAGCGCATCGCGCTGGCCAACGACCCGTTGAACCTCCTCGCCGTGGACGCAAGCACGAACCGCAGCAAGGGTGACGGCGACACGGCGACGTGGCTTCCGCCCAACAAGCGCTACCGCTGCACCTATGTCGCCGCCCAGGTGGCCGTGAAGAGGAAGTACGACCTCTGGGTCACCGGCGCCGAGAAGTCCGCGATGAAGCGGGTGCTCTCGGGCTGCCCCGGCCAGAAACTCCCGGAGGGCGGGAACCCGACCAGGGCCCCGGAACGCTTCCACGCGGGCTGACCGTCCCCGACGGACCCCGGGCGATCCTTGGCGCATCCCCCCGGTGCGGTCCCCGAGGCGCATCCCTGCGGTGCGGACCCCGGCGCCCTTTGGTGCGGGCCGGCGCTGTCCGGTGCAGGCCGGCACCGTCCCGTGCGGTCCTTGAGCGTCCCCGGCGCGGTCCCCGGCGCCGTCCGGTGCGGGGCGGCGCTGTCCGACGCGATCGTGCGCGGCCCCCGGTCCGGCGGGCCGGCGCTGTCCGACGCGATCGTGCGCGGCCCCCGGTCCGGCGGGCCGGCGCTGTCCGACGCCATCGTGCGCGGCCCTCGGTCCGGCGGGCCGGCGCTGTCCGGTGTGGGCCGCCGTAGTCCGGGCGGTCGTGCGCGGCCCCGGTCCGGCGGGCCGGTGTGACCACTCCAGCGGACCGGTGTGACCCCCCGGGGCGGCTTCCGGCGGCGTTTCCTGAAGAGCTCCCGGTGGGCGGCTCCCGGCGGGCTGGACCCTAGCTGAGCTTGTCCAGGTCCATGACCTTGCCCTTGGGGGCGTCGGCCGGGACCGGCTTGTCGTAGTCGCTGAAGGTCAGGGTGCCCGGGTCCTTGGCGGACTTGCTGATGACCCGCAGGATGTACGGCTTGCCCTCGGTCGCCACGTAGAGGGTGTAGCGGTCCTTGCCGTCCTTCTCGTGCAGGACGATCGCCGGGGTGCCGTCGACCGACGAGGTCTTGCCGCGGGTGGCGTCGGAGTTCACGTCCCCGGCCTCGGCGAGCACCGTGTCGAGGTCGCAGAAGCTCGCCATCTCCTTGGCGTCGGCGCTGGTGGCGGACATCTTGGTCCAGCGGCCCGCGAGCATCTCCACGACGCCGTCGGTCTCCTCCTTGGAGTCGCCCTTGCCCTGCTCGCGCAGGAAGGCCTCGTCGTACTTCATGTAGAGCGTGTCGCCGGTCTTGATGAGCTCGGCCTGGCCCTTGTCCCCGAGGCCGATGGTGCCGGCGCACTCGCCCTTGGTGTCCATGGCCATGTCGAGCCGGATGGTGCCGCCGCTCTCCTCGTCGGGGACGTCGCCCTTCATGCGCAGCGACTCGGCGCCCCTGGTGGCCTTCACGGCCCGGTCGGCGATCTCGCCGCCGGTCAGCCCGGCGAAGGGACCCTTCGGCTTGTTGTCCGCCTTGTCCTCGCCAGACTGGCAGCCGGTCAGGCTCAGGGTGGTGGCGGCGGCGAGGCAGAGAGCGGCAAGTGCGGTACGACGCATGGGAATTCCTCGAGGTGAGAGGCGGGTGTGGGCGTGCGGGGCCGACGCGACGCGAGGCGCTGAGCGCTGCGACGGCGGCGCCGTTCGATGGGCCAATCACAGCAGACCATGTGAACCGAGTCAACACGGTTCACAGAACCTCTTGTGTACACGGCCGTGAATCGGTAGATCTTGCGTACGTCGGTATGCTCGACGCCACACCACAGGACGAGGGGAGCCGGGCGGGTGCAGGAGAACGGGACAGAGGTGACCGCCGCCGGGATCGCGCGGCTCGCCGGGGTCGGCCGCGCGGCCGTCAGCAACTGGCGCCGCCGCCACGCCGACTTCCCCAAGCCTGTCGGCGGCACCGAGACCAGCCCCTCCTTCGCGCTGCCCGAGGTCGAGGAATGGCTGCGCAACCAGGGCAAACTCGCCGAGGTCCCGCTGCGCGAGCGCGTGTGGCAGCACCTCGCGGGCCACCCCGAGGGACCGGCGACCGCCCTCGTGCACGCGGGCTGCGGTCTCCTGCTCATCCACGACCGGCCCACCGTGTGGCTGGAGCTGAGCGCGACCTCCGACGAGCGTCTCGCCGGACTTCTGCCCGCCGCCCTCGAACAGGTGCTGACCCCGCGCTTCGGCACCCCGCGCGGGCGCGCCGTGTCCACGCCCTCCGCCGCCGAACTCCTGCCGTCCGCGCCCCTGTTGCGCGGCGCCGCCGAACTCGCCGCGGAACTCGGCGCGCGGCAGACGTACGAGTTCCTGCTCGGCCGGCACCTGGACGCCAACCCGCGGCAGTACACCCTCACCCCCGGCGGCCTCGCCGCGCTGATGGCCGAACTCGCCGGTCCCGCGCGGACCGTGCTGGACCCGGCCTGCGGCACCGGCGCCCTGCTGCGCGCGGTGGAAGCCGTACCGGACCAGGAGCTGTACGGGCAGGACAGCGCGCCCGAACTGGCCGCGCTGACCGCGCTGCGCCTGGCCCTGCACACGCGGGCCGCCGTCCGTTGCGCCGCCGGCGACACCCTGCGCGCGGACGCCCACGAGAAGCTGCGCGCCGACGTGGTGCTGTGCCACCCGCCGTTCAACGAACGCAACTGGGGCCACGACGAACTGGCCTACGACGCCCGCTGGGAGTACGGCTTCCCGGCCCGCACCGAGTCCGAACTGGCCTGGGTGCAGCACGCGCTGGCCCGGCTCCGGGAGGGCGGCACCGCCGTCCTGCTCATGCCGCCCGCCGCCGCCTCCCGCCGCTCCGGCCGCCGGATCCGCGCGGACCTGCTGCGCCGCGGCGCCCTGCGCGCCGTGATCGCCCTGCCCGCCGGTGCGGCGCCGCCGTACAACATCCCGCTGCACCTGTGGGTGCTGCGCCGGCCCGGGAAGGCGCCCGCGCAGCCCGAACTGCTGCTCGCCGACACCGCCGCACCCGCCGAGACCGGGGGCTCCCCGGCCGAGCGGATCCGGGAGACCGGCGGCGGCCGGGCCGGCCTCGACTGGCAGGCCGTGCGCACCGCCGTCCTGGACGCCTGGCGGCCCTACGAGCGCACCGGGACCGCCCCCGAGCGCCCCGGCCTGAGCCGTTCCGTCCCCGTCATCGACCTCCTCGACGACGACGTGGACCTCGCCCCCGCCCGCCATCTGCCGCCGCCCGCCGAGGCCGGCGGCGCCGAGCAGCTCGCGACCGTGCGCGAACGCCTCGGGGAGACCCTGCGGCTGACCGCCGACCTCGCCCCGCAGGCCGCCGGGGAGGGCGGCCCGGCCCGCTGGCCGCTCACCACCGTCGGTGAACTGGCGCGCGGCGGAGCCCTGTTGCTGCGCACCGGCGGCAGCAGCGCCCCCGCGCGCGTGCCCGTGCTCACCGACCACGACGTCCTCGCCGGCACCGCGCCCTCCGGCACCCTGCCCGAGGGCGAGGAGGAAGCCGTCCTGGTCGCGGCGGGCGATGTCGTCGTGCCCGTGCTCGGCGGCGGGTCCGTCGCGCGCGTCGTCGACGAGCGGACCGCGGGAGCCGCCCTCGGCCGCAACCTCACCCTGCTGCGCCCCGACCTGACCGCGCTCGACCCGTGGTTCCTGGCCGGCTTCCTGCGCGGCACTGCCAACAACCGGCAGGCCAGCAGCTACGCGTCCACCGCGACCCGGCTCGACGTGCGCCGCCTCCAGCTGCCCCGGCTCCCGCTCGACCAACAGCGCCGCTACGGCGAGCGGTTCCGCGCGCTCGCCGAGTTCGAGGACGCCCTCAGACTCGCCGGCCGCCTCGGTGAGCAGCTCGTACGGGGCATGTACGACGGCCTGACGGACGGTACGGTCGCGCCCGGCTGAGCCGCCGCGCCGGGGACGACGTGATCAGCACGACAACGGTTCGGTACAACCCGGGACCGGTGACGCTTGTCGGCCTATACGCTCGGACTTCCAGCTCACCCTTCCATCCCACCAGGCCTCCGGGAGCAGCCATGCACGGCCACGGCTACGCGCCGCCTCCGCCGAAGCGACCCTCGACCGGGGCGCTGGTCGTGCTGCGCGTGATCTTCGCGGCGGTGCCGCTGCTGACCATCGGATTCCTCGCGTGGGTCTCGCCGTTGCGGGTCGCCATCGTCACCCGCCGGGCCGCGGACTGGTGGATCTTCGTGGGTTCGCTCGTGGTCCTCGGCATCAGCTTCGCGTTCCTCAGCACCGACCACACCGACGACTTCAGCAGCCCGAACGGCAACGTCGGCATGATCATCCTGCTGCTCAACGCCGTCGCCTGCACCGCTTACTTCCTGTTCGCGGACATCCGCCACTACCACCGCCTGCCCGCGGCCGGCTATCCGCAGCAGCAGCACGCCGCGCACTACGGCTATCCCCAGCCCGCGCCGTACCCGGTCGCGCACCCCGCGACCCCCGTGCCGCACACGCCCTTCGCGCACACCCCCGTACCGGAGACCCCCGCCCCCGCCACGCCCGTCCCGCCCACGCGGCCGGCTCCCGCCCGGATCGACCAGGTGCGCGCCGAGCTCGACGAGCTCAGCGACTACCTGCGCAAGCACGACGGCGGCCACGAGGACGGCCGGTGAGCGTGACGACCGGGCGCGTGGTCGCCGACCGCTACGAGCTGTCCACGCTCATCGGGCAGGGCGGCATGGGCCAGGTCTGGACGGCGTACGACCGCCGCCTGGACCGGCGTGTCGCCGTGAAGCTGCTGCGCCCCGACAAGGTCGCGGGCCAGGAGGCCGACGAACTGCGCCGCCGCTTCGTGCGCGAGTGCCGTGTCACCGCGCAGGTCGACCACCCGGGCCTGGTCACCGTCCACGACGCGGGTAGCGAGGGCGAGGAACTCTTCCTCGTCATGCAGTACGTCGACGGAGCCGACCTCTCCGACCATCTCGCCGAGCACGACCCCTACCCCTGGCAGTGGGCGGTCGCCGTCGCGGCGCAGCTGTGCGCCGTGCTCTCCGCCGTGCACGCCGTGCCGATCGTCCACCGCGACCTGAAACCGCGGAACGTGATGGTCAAGCAGGACGGCACGGTCACCGTCCTCGACCTCGGCGTCGCGTCCGTCATGGACACCGACACCACCCGCCTCACGCACACCGGTTCGCCCATCGGCAGCCCCGCCTACATGGCGCCCGAGCAGGCGATGGGCGGGGCGGTCGGACCGTACACCGACCTGTACGCGCTCGGTGTGCTGCTGCACGAACTCCTCAGCGGGGACGTGCCGTTCTCGGGCTCCACCGCGCTCGGCGTGCTGCACCGCCACCTCTACGAGCCGCCGCTCCCCGTGCGCCGGATGCGGCCCGAGGTCCCGGAGGCCCTGGAGCACCTGGTGCTGCGGCTGCTCGCCAAGGACCCGCAGCACCGCCCCGGTTCCGCGCAGGAGACGTACGAGCAGCTGCTGCCGCTGCTGCCCGCGCGCGGCATGCCCTCGGGCGCGCCGCTCGACCCCACGCGCCCCTTCCTGCGCCCGCACGCGCCCTGGCCGGACCGCGCCCGCATCCCGGCGCCGCAGCCGTCCGCGGCGGCCGTCGCCTCGACCGGGGTCGAGAAGCCCGACGTGGCGGGCGCCGTCGACGAGGTCAAGCGATTGCTCGGCGAGGGCCGCATCACCCAGGCCGTCGACATCCTCGGTGCGATCCTCCCGGCCGCCGCCGCCCAGCACGGCGAGCACTCGCCCGTCGTGCGCACCCTGCGCAAGCAGTACGCCGCCACCCTCATGGACGACGGCCAGTACCGGCGCGCCCTGCCCGAGCTGCGCCGCCTCGCCGACGAGCGGGCCGCCGAGGCCGGACAGGCCGACACGCAGTCGCTGCGCTTCCGCTACGAGGCCGCCCAGTGCCTGGAGCAGCTCGGCGAACCCGCCGCCGCGCTCGCGGAGTACCGCGCCCTGCTGCCGTATTACGAGAACCAGTACGTGGCCGGCGACCCCGAGCTGTCCCTGGAGGTCCGCCGCCGCATCGGCCACCTGCTGCTCGCCCTCGGCGACCGGCCCGCCGCCCACGACACCCTCGCCCGGCTGCTGCACGACGTCGAGCGGCTGAAGGGCCCCGGGCATCCGGTCGCGGCGGAGGTCCGCCGCACCCTGCAGTGGCTGGGGCAGGTCCGGGGCTGACCGGGCCGCCGGACGCCGGCACGCGCGGGTTTTGCGCGGCCTTGGCCGAATGTTGTGTCGATCAAGGTCCGCAGTTTCCCGAACACGGATGCGACGTGGGCTACGTTTCGATCCGTTTTCGTGCGCCACGCGCGCGTGCCCGCATCCGTGCCGCACGCTTGCGTGCCGCGCACACCGAGCACACGAACCATGGGGTGGGTCCACATGTCCAGCCATCGGCAGTCGAAGAGGCGCAGATACGTGGCCTGGGGGGCGGCGGGAGCGGCCGTGGTCGCCGGCGCCGGGATCGCCGCGCAGACCTCCACGGCGACCACCGTCTGGCCCGCCCAGCGGACGTACACGGGCCGCGCGTTCGACACCTGCGCCGCGCCGTCGCTGAACGCGATGAAGGCCTGGCACACGGGCTTCTACGGCGCGGCCGCCGTCTACGTCGGCGGCAAGAACCGCGGATGCGCGCAGCCCAACCTGACCGCCTCCTGGGTGAAGTCCGTCAGCACCACCGGCTGGAAGCTCATCCCCCTGTACGTCGGGGCGCAGCCGCCGTGCCAGACGGGCTCCAGCCCCGAGAAGATCACCGCCGCCACCGCGGCCTCGCTCGGCGCCACCGACGCCGCCGACGCGGTCACCAAGGCGTCCGCCCTCGGCATGAAGGCGGGCAGCCCGATCTACCTGGACATGGAGGCCTACGACGTCACGAACACGGCGTGCGACGACGCCGTGCTGACGTACGTCCGCGCCTTCGACAAGACCCTGCACGCCAAGACGTACCGCACCGGGTTCTACGGCTTCCGGAGCTCCAGCGCCAAGGCGATCGCCGACGCGAGCGACCGCACGGACCTGCCGGGCAACCTCTGGTACGCGCTGTGGGACAAGCAGAACACCACGACCGCCGACTGGCCGTTCGCCGCCGACCGCTGGACGAACCACAGCCGCGCCCACCAGTACATGGTCAACAGCAAGGAGTCGCGCGGCGGTTACACGATCACCGTGGACCGCGACGCCTGGGACGCACCGGTGGCGATCACGGGCTGACGCCCCGCCGCGCCCGCCGGCAGCGCACCCGGCGGCGCCCCGGGCCGGGGGTCCGCGGGCCGGCCCGGTGGTTCCGGCGGCGGACACGCGGGCGCGAGGGTGCCCGAAGTCCTCGCGAATCGTTGGTCGAATGGGTGGCCGAGAGCTGAGCCACTGCCTAACATCGATCACCGCAAGACCTTGTGCACCGTCGCACAATCTCCTCGGGAGGCTTCCTTGCACCGCCGTCGCACCGCGCTCGTCCTCTCCGCCGCGATCATCGCCGCGGCCCCCCTGCTCACCGCCTGCGGCAGCGACGCCCACCCCGGCGCCGCCGCCGTCGTGGGCGGCCAGCGGATCACGGTCGGCCAGCTGGAGAGCCGGGTGAACGAGGTACGCGTGGCACAGCGGGACGCCACCAAGGACGACGCCCAGTACGAGCAGGCCATCGCCAAGACCGGCAGCCTGACCCGCGACACCCTGCACAGCCTGGTCCTGGACCGGGTCCTGGCGCGCGCCGCCGAGGACGCGGGCGTGAGCGTCACCCGCAAGGACACCCAGCAGATGCGCGCCGGTCTGGAACGGCAGGCGGGCGGTGCCAAGGCGCTGGAGACGGCCTGGCTCCAGCAGTACGGCGTGGCTCCCCAGCGTCTCGACGACAGCCTCCGCACCGAGATCGAGGCGCAGAAGCTCGCCGCCGCGCTCGGCGCCGACATGAACACCGAGGCGGGCAAGGCCACGTTCTGGAAGGCCATGTCCGACGCCTCCAAGAAGCTCCACGTCGACCTGAACCCGCGCTACGGCACCTGGGACGTAGAGAAGAGCAGCCGCGTCGACGCGAAGACCCCGTGGCTGCGGGAGATCACCGCGGCGGCTCAGAAGCCCGCCTGACCGCGACCGGTGGGCTGTGGACAAACGGTTCAGCCCACCGGCCGAAGGCCACCGCCTGTGGACAACCGCCGGGGGCGTCGGCGGGGTGGGTTACGTTCGAAGGGTGAACGCAACCAGCCTCGACGGCGACCCGAACGCGAGCGGCTCCGAGACCGGCGCCGCGCCCGGCCGCGACACCTCCGTGCCCGACGCCGGCGCCCCCGCCCCCGGCCGCGTCGTCCTGCTCACCACCAGCCACCGCGTCGCCCCCGGACTGCTGTCCTGGCCCGCCTGGCAGGCCCTGCACACGGCCGACCGCGTCCTGTGCGCGGACGGCGCACATCCCCAGCTGCCGTACCTGCGCGAGGCGGGCGTCCCGGTCGACGAGGCATCCCCGACCGCCGAGGAGCTGCTCGACCTCTGTGCGGGCGGGCGCACGGTGGTCGTCGTCGCCACCGGTGAGGGCGAACCGCGCCTGACCGACGGACTCGCGCGTCTCGCCGGCTCCGGACGCATACAGATGCCGGACCTGGAGCTGCTCCCCGCCTCGTACGACCTGCCGGGCGCCCGGCTCCTGGACCTCGTCCAGGTCATGGACCGCATCCGCGCCGAGTGCCCCTGGTCGTCCCGCCAGACCCACGAGGGCCTCGCGAAGTACGGCATCGAGGAGGCGTACGAGCTGGTCGAGGCCATCGAGGAGGGCGACCGGGACGAGCTGCGGGAAGAGCTCGGCGATGTCCTGCTCCAGGTCGTCTTCCACGCGCGGATCGCCGAGGAGGGCAGCCCCGAGGACGGCTCCGAGCCCTTCTCGATCGACGACGTGGCGGGCGGCATCGTCACCAAGCTCATCCACCGCCACCCCCATGTCTTCGGGGACGCGTCCGCCTCGACCCCCGAGGAGGTCAAGGAGCACTGGCTGCGCACCAAGGCGGAGGAGAAGCGCCGGACCTCGGTCACGGAGGGCATCCCCCTCGGCCAGCCCGGACTCGCGCTGGCCGCGAAGCTCGCCTCCCGCGTCCGCACGGCCGGCCTCGAGGTCCCGCTGCCCCGGGGCGAGGGCGTGGGCTACGAACTGCTGGCCGCGGCGGCACGCGCCGAGGAGGCCGGCGTCGACCCGGAGACGGCACTGCGCGCGGCGGCCCGCGCCTACCGGGACGCGATCAGGGCGACGGAGGAATCAAGACGGGGCACGGACGAAGGCTGACGGTTCGCCCCGGGTTTCGCGGGGGGTGTCGGTGTCGGTGTCTGGCCCGGTGCGGGTCCGGTCAGTCGCCGGGTTCGCGGCTCGACGGGTTGTGCCAGCTCGGCCGGGTCCGGTCCAGGAACCACTCGGCGGGACCCGACGGCCGGGGGTCGAACTCCCGCACGGTCGGAAGCAGGTCGTGGAAGATCCGCTCGGGCGCGGTACCGAGGGCGGGGAGGGCGTCGCCGATCTCCTCGACGAGCTGGGGCGGTCCGGCGAGATACACGTCGTGCTGGGCCCAGTTGGCGCGGTTTCCGAACGCCGTCAGGAGCCGCTCGGTGGCCTGCGTCTTGGGTCGGCCCGGTGCGGGCGTGATGAAGGTGACGGCCAGCCGGGGGAGACGCGCCCGCAACTCCTCGATGGAGGCGCGATCGTAGACGTGGGCGAGGTCGCGCGCGACGACGAAGAGGCGGGAGTCGTAGGGCGCGTCGTCCAGACCCGCGAGCCGTTCGAGCTGGACCAGTTGCTCCAGGAGGGCCTTGACGGGCGCCCAGCCGGTCCCGGCGGCGACGAAGGTGACGGGCCGGTCCTCCGGGGGCCGCAGCGTCAGCCCGCCGCCCGGCGCGCCCAGCCGGAGCACGTCGCCCTCGCGGGTCTGCCGTACCAGGGCGGTGGACAGGACCCCTCCCTCCACCCGGCTGACGTGGAGGTCGAGCGTGTGGTCGGGCCGGGGCGCGTTGCCCACCGAGTAAGGACGCCATATGCCCGGTAAGTAGGGGACGTTGACGCTGACGTACTGGCCGGGGAGGTGGGTGAGGGGACGGGCGGGGCGCAGCGTCAGGACGACGACGTCCTCCCCGTACCGCCTTCGCGCGACGATCTCGGCGTCCCACCAGGGGGGTTCGTCGCCGTTCTCGGCCTCCCAGGCGCCCTGGAGCATCGCGTCCGCGATCGTCGCGTACGCCTCGCCCCACGCCTTCTCGACCTCCGCGTTCCACGCCGATCCCGCCACGGCGGCGAAGGCGGCGATCAGGCTCGTCCCGACGGCCGTGTAGTGCGCAGGCTCCGCCAGGTACTTGCGGTGGTCCCGTCCCAGTTCCCCGAGGTACCCCGCAAGCGTCGGGTCCTCCAGCCGGCCCACGACCTGGGTGAGGGCACCGAAGAGCCGGTCCCGCTGCCGCTGCATGTCGTCCGGGAAGTCCAGCGGGAAGAGCTCGCGGATGTCCGGGTGGTGCCGGAACAGGTGCGAGTAGAAGTACTTGACCGCGAACTCGGCCCGTCGTTCGACGACCGCGAAGCTGGATCTGAGTATTTCGGGGTCCACGGGCGGAATGTAGGGACGTCTCGAACCGCGAAGTCAAGTCGCGGGCCATTTGTGGACAGTCCGGGGTGAAGTGCCCGGGCCCCGGCGAGCGCGTCGCTGAACACGCTTGTCCGAGGGTGTCCGGCGGCGGCCCACAAGGGGACGGGAACCCGCGGGATCTGTCCGTCCGGCCGTACGGACGACCGCGCGGCGGGTGTTCGACCCGGCCCGCCGGATGGCCGGATCGCACGCCCGCCCGGCCGGGACGGTGGTACCACCCCGGTCGGCGCGGCACTCCCGAACGTCCGCCGGGCCTCCGCCCCACGCGGCTCGGCGCTCCCAACGCCCCCAGCCCTCCGCCCGCACGGCTCGGCGCTCCCAACGCCCCCAGCCCTCCGCCCGCACGGCTCGGCGCTCCCAACGCCCTCCGGTCCCGGGCCCCGCATGGCCCGGCGCTCCCAACGCCCCCCCCCAGCCCTCCGCACCGCACGGCGCCCCGCCCCCGAACGCTCCCCGTCCCCCTCCGCGAGGTGCCGGATACCGTCGACGCGTGACCGAAGACCCCGTACAGCCCGCCCACCCGAGCAGCACCCCCGCCGCGAACACCCCCACCACCGACGCCGCCCCCGGCGCCGATGTCCCCGCCGCCCCCGGCGCCGGTGCTCCCGTCCCCGAGCTCTTCAGCTGGGAGTTCGCCACCGATCCGTATCCGGCGTACGCCTGGCTGCGTGAGCACGCTCCCGTGCACCGGACGCGGCTGCCCAGCGGGGTGGAGGCCTGGCTGGTCACCCGGTACGGGGACGCCCGGCAGGCCCTCGCGGACGGACGGCTCAGCAAGAACCCGGCGCACCACGACGAACCCGCGCACGCCAAGGGCAAGACCGGCATCCCGGGCGAGCGCAAGGCCGAGCTGATGACGCATCTGCTGAACATCGACCCGCCGGACCACACCCGTCTGCGCCGTCTGGTCAGCAAGGCGTTCACGCCCCGGCGGGTGGCCGAGTTCGCGCCCCGCGTCCAGGAACTCACCGACCAGCTCATCGACCGGTTCGCCGAGCGGGGCGAGGCCGACCTCATCCACGACTTCGCCTTCCCGCTCCCCATCTACGCCATCTGCGACCTGCTCGGCGTCCCGCGCGAGGACCAGGACGACTTCCGGGACTGGGCCGGGATGATGATCCGGCACGGCGGCGGGCCCCGCGGCGGTGTCGCCCGGTCGGTCAAGAAGATGCGCGGCTACCTCGCCGAGCTGATCCACCGCAAGCGCGAGGCGCTCCCCGACGTGCCGGGACCCGGCGAGGACCTGATCTCCGGGCTGATCCGGGCCTCCGACCACGGCGAGCACCTCACGGAGAACGAGGCGGCGGCGATGGCCTTCATCCTGCTGTTCGCCGGCTTCGAGACGACCGTGAACCTGATCGGCAACGGGACCTACGCGCTGCTCACCCACCCCGAGCAGCGGCGGCGGCTCCAGGACTCGCTCGCCGCCGGGGAGAGCGCGCTGCTGGAGACCGGCGTCGAGGAACTCCTCCGCTTCGACGGGCCCGTGGAGCTCGCCACCTGGCGCTTCGCGACAGAGGCCGTCCGGATCGGCGGCCAGGACATCGCCGCGGGCGACCCCGTCCTCGTCGTCCTCGCGGCCGCCGACCGCGACCCGGAGCGGTTCGAGCAGCCGGACGCGCTGGACCTCTCCCGCCGTGACAACCAGCACCTCGGATACGGGCACGGCATCCACTACTGCCTCGGTGCGCCGCTCGCCCGGCTGGAGGGGCAGACCGCCCTGGCCACGCTGCTGACCCGCCTGCCGGACCTGCGGCTGGCCGCGGACCCGGCGGATCTGCGCTGGCGCGGCGGGCTCATCATGCGCGGACTGCGCACGCTGCCGGTGGAGTTCACGCCGCCCCGGTAGCGGTGGCGGCGGCCCGGCCGGAGGGCACGCGATCCGTTTCGCGGCCGGCACCGACAGGGGCGAAGTGCCACAACCGGGACATGCGGCGGGAGTTCGCACTTCGGCGGCGCGAGCGTGGTGCCCGGTCAAACATGACACACCGTCAAAACTGTGATCTTCACGTGATCTGCGCTGCATCGACTTGTGACAAGCGTTCGAGTGCCGATACGTTCACGCATCAACGCGATGGATCTTCCGTCGCGTCTGTCACCGCTGTCTCCGAAAGGCCCACCGCATGCTCTCCGGGAACGGTCGTCACCGTCGCCCCCGCCAGGCTCCGGCAATCATCGTCGCGGCCGGCGTCACCGGATCGGCAATCGCCATCCCGTTGCTCGGCGCCACCGGCGCGAGCGCAGCCGACGGCACCACGTGGGACCGGGTCGCGGAGTGCGAGAGCGGCGGCTCCTGGAGTGCCGACAACGGCAACGGGTTCTACGGCGGCCTCCAGATGACCCAGGAGAACTGGGACAAGTACGGCGGCCTCGACTACGCGCCGAGCCCCGACGAGGCGAGCCGCTCGCAGCAGATAGCCGTCGCCGAGAAACTGCTCGACGGACAGGGCCTGGCGGCCTGGCCCACCTGCGGCCCGCTCTCCGGCCTCAGCAAGAACTCGGGTTCCGTCGAGGTCGACACGGGGGTCGCCGACGACGCGTCCTCGTCCCCCGACGCCTCCCCGTCCGATTCGTCCGCGAAGGGTAACTCGTCCGGTTCGGGCGGTCTGTCGACCGGCGGCACGAGCGCCAAGCCTTCCCCGTCGGGGTCCGGCAAGGCGGCGAAGTCCGACGCGTCCCCGACGCCGGAGGAGAGCGAGTCGCGGGACTCCGGTACCGCGGACAAGGGCAAGGCAAAGGCTGACGACTCGGACAAGTCGGGTCGTACCGGCGGCTCCTCCACCACTCCGAGCACCCCCGCGAGCGAGGGCACCGGCACCGGCAAGCACCGCGGCGCCAGCGCCGAGCGCACCTCGGACACCGGAGTGGACGCCGGGCGTCAGAAGGACTCCGCGGGGCGCCACGCCGCGCGCGACTCGGGCGCCTCCGACGACACCTCCGAGGGCTCGTACACCGTCCGTCTCGGCGACAGTCTCACGAGCATCGCCGACTCCCTTGCGGTCAACGGCGGATGGAACGAGCTGTACACGGAGAACGAGAAGACGGTCGGCTCCGACCCGGACCTCATCCTCCCCGGTCAGAGCCTTGAGGTCGCGGGAGACTAAGCGGTCGTCAGGCGGCGAATCGGGTACAAAACAGCGGTAGTTCACGTCATGGTTCACACCGCAATGTCCGGTTTGGTGAGAGTGAGAGATGGGTCTCAGAAGCCCTGATCGTCTTTGAAATTCCGGCCGTCGCGTGTCTACGGTCGTGATCGCTCGCCACAGCGGGCCCCGACGGTCGCAACGCCGAATCCTGCCAGCGGCCGCCCGGGAACAGTCGTCGCGTCAAGCGCCGTAGGCAGGAGCGGGGGACCCAAGGTAAGTGCCGGGCCCGGGAGTTGTGAGACACCCGGGAACGGCTTGGGGTGAAGCCGTGCGCCATGTGCGCACGACCGGGCACTCACCCGCCCGAACCCGACAGCTCACCTCGCAGGCGTCGGTGAGGGGATCACTTCATGCTGCGTAACAACAAGGCCAAGCACCGTCGCCCGTCCAAGGCCACCCGTGTCGCCGCGCTCGCCGGTGTCACCGGTGTCGCCATCGCCGCCCCGCTGATGGCGGCCGGCAGCGCCTCCGCCGCCACCACCTCCGAGTGGGACGCCGTCGCCCAGTGCGAGTCCGGCGGCAACTGGTCGATCAACACCGGCAACGGTTACTACGGCGGCCTGCAGTTCTCCGCCTCCACCTGGTCCGCCTACGGCGGCTCGGCCTACGCCTCCACCGCCGACCAGGCCTCCAAGTCCCAGCAGATCGCCGTCGCCGAGAAGGTGCTGGCGGCGCAGGGCAAGGGTGCCTGGCCGACCTGCGGCGTCGGCCTGTCCGGCGCCTCCACCGGCGGCGGCGCCGCGGCCGACACCGGCTCGCAGAGCACGGCCCAGCCGCAGCAGCAGGCGCCCCAGTCCCAGGACCAGCGCGCCTCGCGTTCCTCGGAGCGGGAGACCGCCAAGAAGACCGTCGAGACCCCGACCGGCAAGAAGGTCGAGAAGGGTGACGGCGAGTACAAGGTAGTCAAGGGCGACACCCTGAGCTCCATCGCCGCGGAGAAGCACGTCAAGGGCGGCTGGCAGAAGCTGTTCAAGCTGAACAAGGACATCGTCGACGACGCCGACTTCATCTTCCCCGGTCAGCAGCTCCACCTCAGCTGACACCGGCTGACGCCGGGCGCACGGCCCGGTCACGGCCCTCCCTCATGCGGGGGCTCCGCCATGGAGACCCCGTGAGGGCCGCCCCCGTCCCCACGGGCTCCCCGCTCCGGTGCGTGTTCCCCCGTACGCACCGGAGCGGGGCTTTTTCATGCCCGCGCCGGACGCGCCGCTCCGTCGCGGATGCCTGTACGGGACAGGTTTTTGTTCCGTTCGGAAACAATTTACTCTCGGTTCTGTCCATGGGGTGGTCGACCGGCTGGCCGATCGCCCGGAGCCGGTTAGGCTCATGTCGCGGAGCCGACCGCGGCTCCGTGCAGTCAGCGGGCCAAGGGGCTCCGCGTAACCGCGTCACATCCCAGAAGGAGATGCTCGTGCCGTCCATCGACGTCGTCGTAGCCCGGGAAATCCTCGACTCGCGAGGGAACCCCACCGTCGAGGTCGAGGTCGGCCTCGACGACGGCAGCACGGGTCGTGCCGCCGTTCCGTCCGGCGCCTCCACCGGAGCCTTCGAGGCCATCGAGCTGCGCGACGGTGACCCCAACCGCTACCAGGGCAAGGGCGTCGAGAAGGCCGTCCTCGCGGTCATCGAGCAGATCGGCCCGGAGCTCGTCGGCTACGACGCCACCGAGCAGCGCCTGATCGACCAGGCGATGTTCGACCTGGACGCCACCGACAACAAGGGCTCGCTCGGCGCCAACGCCATCCTCGGCGTCTCCCTCGCCGTCGCGCACGCCGCCTCCGAGGCCAGCGACCTGCCGCTGTTCCGCTACCTCGGCGGCCCGAACGCGCACCTGCTGCCCGTGCCGATGATGAACATCCTGAACGGCGGCTCGCACGCCGACTCGAACGTCGACATCCAGGAGTTCATGATCGCGCCGATCGGCGCGGAGTCCTTCTCCGAGGCGCTGCGCTGGGGCGCCGAGGTCTACCACACCCTCAAGAAGGTGCTGAAGACCAAGGGTCTGTCCACCGGCCTCGGCGACGAGGGCGGCTTCGCCCCGAACCTGGAGTCCAACCGCGCCGCCCTCGACCTCATCGTCGAGGCCATCAAGCAGGCCGGTTACATCCCCGGTGAGCAGATCGCTCTCGCGCTCGACGTCGCCGCGTCCGAGTTCTACAAGGACGGCAGGTACGAGTTCGAGGGCAAGTCCCGCTCGGCCGCCGAGATGACCGAGTACTACGAGGAGCTCGTCTCCGCGTACCCGCTGGTCTCCATCGAGGACCCGCTGTACGAGGACGACTGGGCCGGCTGGAAGGTCATCACCGACAAGCTGGGCGACAAGGTCCAGATCGTCGGCGACGACCTCTTCGTCACCAACCCGGAGCGCCTGGCCCGCGGCATCGAGGAGGGCTCCGCCAACGCCCTGCTCGTCAAGGTCAACCAGATCGGCTCGCTGACCGAGACCCTGGACGCCGTCGAGCTGGCCCAGCGCAACGGCTTCAAGTGCATGATGTCCCACCGCTCCGGCGAGACCGAGGACGTCACCATCGCCGACCTCGCCGTCGCCGTGAACTGCGGTCAGATCAAGACCGGCGCACCGGCCCGCTCGGACCGCGTCGCCAAGTACAACCAGCTCCTGCGCATCGAGGAGATTCTCGACGACGCCGCGGTCTACGCCGGCCGCTCGGCGTTCCCGCGCTTCAAGGGCTGACCCGTAGGAAGCGTCGTACGTACGTCCCCGTACTCGGTCCCGTACCGTGTGCGGGGACGTACGCACGTGACGGGCTTGTGCCGGGGAGGCGGGATTCATGGCCGTGAAGGACCGGGACCGGTTCTCCACCACGACCAGGCTGCGGCTGCTCGGTGAGCAGACGGCGGCCAGGGTCTACCGCTCCCAGACCAGGCGGCAGGCCCACCGCTCCCGTCTGACGGGCCGTGCGGCTCTGCTGGCGCTGGTCCTGTGCTCCCTCGTCGTGGCGCTCGCGTACCCGATAAGGCAGTACGTGTCCCAGCGCGCCGAGGTCGCCGAGCTGGAGCGGCAGCAGGACGAGGCCCGGCAGCGGGTCGAGGAGCTGCGTGACCTCAAGGCCCGCTGGAAGGACGACGCGTACGCCGAGCAGCAGATCCGGCAGCGGCTGCACTACGTGATGCCGGGCGAGACCGGCTACATCGTGATCGACCCGGACGCGGTGAAGAAGTCCCGCACCGACCAGGGGGCGGCTGCCCGTCCCTGGTACGCCAACGTCTGGGACGGCGTGGACAAGTCCGACCGCGCCGCCCGGTAACTGACCAGAAAGACAAGACACACGGCATGGAAACGCCCCCGCCGCCCACCCCGCGCACCGAGCCCACCGACGCGGACGTCGAGGCCTTCAAGCAGCAGCTCGGTCGCCCGCCGCGCGGGCTGCGCGCGATCGCGCACCGCTGTCCCTGCGGGCAGCCCGACGTGGTGGAGACGGCGCCCCGCCTGCCCGACGGCACGCCGTTCCCGACCACGTACTACCTGACGTGCCCGCGGGCCGCCTCCGCGATCGGGACGCTGGAGGCGAACGGCGTCATGAAGGAGATGACGGACCGTCTGGCCACCGATCCCGAGCTGGCGGCGGCCTATCGTGCGGCGCACGAGGACTACATCGCCCGCCGGGACGCCATGGAGGTCCTGGAGGGCTTCCCCAGCGCGGGCGGCATGCCGGACCGGGTGAAGTGCCTGCACGTGCTCGTGGCGCACTCGCTGGCCGCGGGGCCCGGGGTGAACCCGCTCGGGGACGAGGCGATCGCCATGCTGCCGGAGTGGTGGCGCAAGGGAACGTGCGTGGTCCCCGTCGCCGGGGCCGACTCTCCCGAGGGGTGACCGTCCCTGTGGACGCCGTTGCCGGGGGCTGCCGCCCCCGGACCCCCGCATCGGCCTGGACGGCCTCGTCCTCAAACGCCGGACGGGCTGAGAATCTCTCCCTCGCGGCGAGATCCGGGCCGCCCGGGGGAACCCGCTTCTGACCGGACGGACTTGTCCCCACACGCCGGACGGGCTGAGAATCTCTCCCTCGCGGCGAGAAGCCGGTCACCCGGGGGAAGCGGGTTCGGCCTGGACGGCCTCGTCCTCAAACGCCGGACGGGCTGAAATCTCTCCCGCACGGCGAGATCAAAGCGCTCTCTCCCGCACGGCGAGAGCAAGGCGCTCTCTCCCCCGCGGTGAGATCAAAGCCCTCTCTCCTCGTGGTGAGATCCGGGCCCCGGGGGAACCCATGACGACAGGAGACCGAACGCATGACCAGGGTCGCCGCCATCGACTGCGGTACCAACTCGATCCGTCTGCTCGTCGCCGACGCGGACCCGGCGACGGGTGAACTCGTTGACCTGGACCGGCGGATGACCATCGTCCGGCTCGGCCAGGGTGTCGACCGGACGGGGCGCCTCGCCCCCGAGGCGCTGGAGCGGACCTTCGCGGCCTGCCGCGAGTACGCGGCCGTCATCAAGGAGCACGGCGCGGAACACCTGCGCTTCGTGGCGACGTCCGCCTCGCGCGACGCCGAGAACCGCGACGAGTTCGTCCGGGGGGTCCTGGACATCCTCGGGGTGGAGCCGGAGGTCATCACCGGTGACCAGGAGGCCGAGTTCTCCTTCACCGGGGCGACAAAGGAGCTGACCGGGCGCGACGACCTGGCGAAGCCGTACCTGGTGGTGGACATCGGCGGCGGGTCCACGGAGCTGGTCGTCGGCGAGGACCACGTACGCGCCGCCCGTTCCGTGGACATCGGCTGCGTACGGATGACCGAGCGGCACCTCGTGCACGACGGCACCGTCACCGATCCGCCGACGCCCGCTCAGATCGACGCGATCCGGGCGGACATCGAGGCCGCGCTCTACCTGGCCGCGCGGACGGTCCCGCTGGACGAGGCGCGCACCCTGGTGGGCCTGGCCGGTTCGGTCACCACCGTCTCGGCGATCGCGCAGGACCTCCCCGAGTACGACTCGGCGGCGATCCACCACTCCCGGATCTCCCGCGACCGCGTCCGGGAGATCACGGAGCGGCTGCTGTCCTCGACGCACGCCGAGCGCGCGGCGATCCCCTCGGTGCACCCGGGACGGGTCGACGTCATCGGGGCGGGCGCGCTGGTGCTGCTCGCGATCATGGAGCGCGTGGGCGCGGACGAGGTCGTGGTGAGCGAGCACGACATCCTCGACGGCATCGCCTGGTCCGTCGCCTGAGGCGGTGTCCTCGCAGTGCGGTGGGGTCGCCGGTGAGGGAGTCTTTACTACTCGCCGGTAGCCTCTCTTGAGCAGGTCGGATAACGTATGAGCGTGCCGAGAGGGCTCCGGGAACCCCCGCCGTGACGTGCCGTCGGGAAAGTTCGTGAAGTTCTTCACAAGAGAATCGGTCCCGATGGGCGCGGATTCGGCCCGATGGGCCCTTCCGGGGGGCTCACCAGCCCGGTAGGGGTGCTCACGGGAGCGTTTCAGGGGTGTTGCCGGCATGTGAGGCGAGGGGCTGGTCCAGAGGGTCCGAAGGCCCGGAGTGGCAGCTCACGCGGTGTTGACAACGGTCAACGGTGGACAGTGGTTCCCTCGATCCGGCATGACCTGGGTCACGTGAGCCGCGCAGTGTAGCAGAGGCCTCACCCATGCTTGTGAAGGGGCGCACGAGCGACCCCCCAGAGGCGGGTGGATACTCGATGGCATGAGCACCACGGAGCGTCCCAGGATCCTCGTAGTAGGCGGTGGGTACGTAGGCCTGTACGCAGCTCGGCGCATTCTCAAGAAGATGCGCTACGGAGAGGCGACCGTCACGGTCGTCGACCCCCGGTCGTACATGACCTACCAGCCCTTCCTCCCCGAAGCCGCCGCCGGCAGCATCTCCCCTCGGCACGTCGTCGTCCCGCTGCGACGCGTCCTGCCGAAGGCGGAAGTCCTCACCGGCCGGGTCACCACCATCGACCAGGACCGCAAGGTCGCCACGGTCGCGCCCCTCGTCGGCGAGGCGTACGAGCTGCCCTTCGACTACCTCGTCATCGCGATGGGCGCGGTCTCCCGCACCTTCCCGATCCCCGGCCTCGCCGAGCAGGGCATCGGCATGAAGGGCATCGAGGAGGCCATCGGCCTGCGCAACCACGTCCTCGAGCAGCTCGACAAGGCCGACTCCACGACCGACGAGGACGTCCGCCGCAAGGCGTTGACCTTCGTCTTCGTGGGCGGTGGCTTCGCGGGCGCCGAGACCATCGGCGAGGTCGAGGACATGGCCCGTGACGCGGCCAAGTACTACAACAACGTGTCCCGCGAGGACATGCGCTTCATCCTCGTCGACGCCGCGGACAAGATCCTCCCCGAGGTCGGCCCCAAGCTCGGCGCGTACGGCAAGGAGCACCTGGAGAGCCGCGGGGTCGAGGTCTACCTCTCGACCTCGATGGACTCCTGCGTCGACGGTCACGTGGTCCTGAAGAACGGCCTGGAGGTCGACTCCAGCACCATCGTGTGGACGGCCGGCGTCAAGCCGAACCCGGTCCTCTCCCGCTTCGGTCTGCCGCTCGGCCCGCGCGGCCACGTGGACACCCAGCCCACCCTCCAGGTGCAGGGCACGGACTACATCTGGGCCGCGGGCGACAACGCCCAGGTGCCGGACGTCGCGGCCCGCAAGGCCGGCGTGGAGAACGCCTGGTGCCCGCCGAACGCCCAGCACGCGCTGCGTCAGGCGAAGGTCCTCGGCGACAACGTGATCTCCGGTATGCGGGGCTTCCCGCAGAAGACGTACGCGCACTCCAACAAGGGCGCGGTCGCGGGTCTCGGCCTCCACAAGGGCGTCGCGATGATCGTCATGGGCAAGATGAAGATCAAGCTCAAGGGCCGTCTCGCGTGGTACATGCACCGCGGCTACCACGGTCTGGCGATGCCGACCTGGAACCGCAAGATCCGCGTCTTCGCGGACTGGACGCTCGCGATGTTCCTCAAGCGCGAGGTCGTCTCGCTCGGCGCCATCGAGACTCCGCGCGAGGAGTTCTACGAGGCCGCCAAGCCGGCACCCGCCGTCGCGCAGGCCGCGGAGGCCCAGCTTCCGCCGGCGAAGACCGAGGAGAAGGCCAAGGCCTCCTGACCTCCGGTCGCTGAACGTCCCGAAGGGGCCTCCCGCCATCCGTGGTGCGGGAGGCCCCTTCGGCGTTCCCAGGCGCGGTGGGGCGAAAGGCCCCTCGAGCGCCCGCCGTTCGCGCGGCCCCGGCCCCAAAGCATGGTGCGTACATCTGTTTTGCCGATCCGTGACGCGGGTGAGGGACTGCGAGCGGGGACGGTTGGTGTTTACGTGGTGTTGGACGTTCCGGGATCCGTTGTCACGGAGGTGTGGCCATGCCCGACGCCGCGCTGCGGCTGAACAGCCTTTTCGAGCAGTTGCTGGGAGCCCCGCTCCCGGTTCGCATCCGCGCCTGGGACGGTTCGGAGGCGGGGCCGCCCGGCGGGCCCGTCCTCGTGATCAGGAACCGCCGCGCGCTGCGCCGGCTGATCTGGAAACCGGGGGAGCTCGGGCTCGCGCGGGCCTGGGTCGCCGGGGACCTCACGGTGGAGGGAGACCTCTACGCGGTCCTGGAGGTGATGGCCGGACTCGTGTGGGAGCGCGGTGAGGGGGCCAGGGGACTCGGCGGGGCGCTGCGCGACCCCGACGCGCGCGCGGCCGTCCGGGGCCTGCTGCGGATGGGTGGCCCCGCCGGACCGCCCGCGCCGCCTCCCGAGGAGGTCCGCGGGCGCCGCCACCTGCACACCAGACGCACCGACAAGCGCGCCATCAGCCACCACTACGACGTGGGCAACGACTTCTACGAGATCGTCCTCGGCCCGTCCATGGTGTACTCCTGCGCCTACTGGGAGGACGACGGCACCCTGGAGGGCGCCCAGCGCGACAAGCTCGACCTGGTCTGCCGCAAGCTGGACCTGCGGCCGGGCATGCGGCTCCTGGACGTCGGCTGCGGCTGGGGCTCGATGGCCGTCCACGCCGCCCGGGAGTACGGGGTGAGCGTCGTCGGCGTCACGCTGTCGCAGGAGCAGGCCGCTTACGCCCGCAAGCGCGTCGCGGAGGAAGGGCTGACCGACCGGGTCGAGATCCGGGTGCAGGACTACCGGGACGTCACCGACGGCCCGTACGACGCCGTCTCCTCCATCGGCATGGCCGAGCACGTCGGGAGCGAGCGCTACCTGGAGTACGCCCGGGTGCTGCACGCCCTGCTCAAGCCGGGCGGACGGCTGCTGAACCACCAGATCGCCCGCCGCCCGCAGACGGACGAGTCGGCGTACAGCGTCGACCGGTTCATCGACGCCTACGTCTTCCCGGACGGCGAGCTCGCCCCCGTCGGCACCACCGTGACGCAGCTGGAGCGGGCCGGGTTCGAGGTCCGCGACGTCGAGTCCCTGCGCGAGCACTACGCCCTCACCCTGCGCCGGTGGGTCGCCAACCTGGAGGCGCAGTGGGTGCGGGCGGTGCGGCTCACCAGCCCGGGGCGGGCCCGCGTCTGGCGGCTCTACATGGCGGCCAGCGCCCTCGCCTTCGAGCGCAACCGCATCGGCGTCAACCAGGTCCTGGCGGTCCGCACCCCCGAGCCCGGCACCTCCGGCATGCCGCTGCGGGCCCGCACCTGGAAGACCCGGCCGTAGCGGAGGCGGCGTACGGCGGTCGGGCCCCGTCCGGGAACGGACGGGGCCCGACCGCCCTACGGCTACTCGGACTTGATGGCCGTCAGCATGTTCAGCCGGGCCGCCCGGCGCGCCGGCCACAGCGCGGCCAGGACGCCGACCACGGCGGCCAGCAACAGGAACACGCCCATCCGGACCCAGGGCAGCACCAGTTCGTACGTCGCCATCCTGGTGCCCAGCAGTTCACCGGCCGCCCAGCCGAAGAAGACGCCCAGACCGATGCCCAGCACACCGCCGAACAGCGAGATGACCAGCGACTCCAGCCGCACCATCCGCTTGACGCCCTTGCGGTCGAGGCCGATCGCGCGCAGCATCCCGATCTCCTGCGAGCGCTCGAAGACCGACATGGCCAGGGTGTTGACGACCCCGAGGACCGCGACGATCACCGCCATGGCGAGCAGCCCGTAGAGCATGTTCAGCATCAGCGTGAACATCTGCGCGATGTCCTCGGAGATGTCCTTCTTGTCCTGCACCAGGACGGCCGGGTTGTCCCCGAGCGCCGCCTCCAGCCGGTCCTTCGCCGCGCCCGAGGCCCCGCCGGACGTCTTCAGCATGACCTGCATGTCCGTCGGGTCGTCCTGGTGCGCCGCGAGCGTGGCGGTGTCCACCATCACGCCCTGGAAGAGGTCGTTGCCCGTGTAGACCCCGGCGACGGTGAGCCGTTGGCGCGCCCCGTCCTCGTAGGAGACCGTGAAGTGCGAGCCGGCCGTCCAGTGATGGGACTCGGCGGTGCTGTCGTCGACGACGACCCGGGTGCCGCCGACCTCGAAGGTGCCGTCCTCGACGGGGAGGTCGGTGAGGTCCGCGATGGACCGGCCGTCGACTCCGGTCAGGTTCTCGGTCCTGCCGTCGACGCGCGAGAGCGCGTTGCGCAGCGGGCTGGTGGCGGTGACGCCGTCGGTCGCGGCGAGCTTCTTCTCCACGTCCGGCGAGAGGCTGTTGCCGTTCGCCATCGACACCACGTAGTCCGCCCGGATCGCGGAGCCCGCCATCCTGTCGATCGACTTCTGCAGACTGCCCGCCATCACCGTCATGCCGGTGATCAGGGTCAGGCCGATCATCAGCGCCGACGCGGTGGCGGCGGTGCGGCGCGGGTTGCGCAGGGAGTTCTGCCGGGCCAGCTTGCCGGACACCCCGAACACGCGCAGCACGGGCGCCGCCGCGGCGATCAGCGGTCGGGACAGCAGCGGTGTCAGGACGAAGACGCCGATGATCAGCAGGACCGCGCCGAGACCCATCGGGGCCTGGCCGTCGGAGCCGTCCATGGTCGTGGCGTACAGGACCACCGCGACGCCCGCCGCCGAGAAGAGGGCGCCGAGGGTGTTGCGCAGGACGAGGGACTTGGTGGTCGCCTTGGCGTGCACGCTGCTCATCGCGGCGACCGGCGGGATCCTCGCCGCCCGGCGGCCCGGCAGCCACGCGGCGAGCATGGTGATCAGGATGCCGACGGCGAGCGCCGTGAGGACCGTGCCCGGCGTGACGACCAGCGGGCCGTCGGGGACGCTGGCGCCGAGCGTGCCCATCAGGGAGCGCATCCCGGCTCCGATGCCGACGCCCGCGGCGAGCCCGGTGACGGCCGCGACGGCGCCGACCAGGAACGCCTCCAGCAGCACCGAGCGGGTGATCTGCCGGCGGGAGGCGCCGACCGCCCGCAGCAGGGCCAGTTCCTTGGTGCGCTGGGCGACCAGCATGGTGAAGGTGTTGGCGATGATGAACGTGCCGACGAACAGGGCGATGCCGGCGAACACCAGCAGGCCCGTCTTCATCCCGCTCATCTGGGACGAGATCCGGGTGGCCTGGTCGTCGGCGAGCCGCTTGCCGGTGGTGGTGGAGGCGACGTCCTTCGGCACGACCTCGTCGAGCGCGCTGCGCAGCGCGGTCTGGCTGGTGCCGGGTGCGGCCGTCACGTCGATCTCGTCGAAGGTGCCGGGTTCGCCGAAGAGCCGCTGCGCGGTGGCGGTGTCGAACAGGGCGAGGCTGCCACCCGCCGCGACGTTGCCGTCGTCGGTGGTGAAGACGCCGGTGACGGTGGGCTTCAGGACCGGTCCGTCCACGGAGAGCCGCACGGTGTCGCCGACGCGGTACCCGGTGCGGCGCGCGGTCTCGGCGTCGATGGCGACCTCGTCCTCGCCGTGCGGAGCCCGGCCGCTCGCCAGCGGGTACCGCGGGTCCTTCCTGCCCCAGTAGTTGCCGCCCTGCGACTGGAAGCCGTCGCCGACCAGTTCGCCGTCCTTGCCGGCGAGCGCGGTGAAGCCGTTCACGACGCCGACGGCGGTCTCGGCGCCGGGCACCCGGGCCGTCTTCTCCAGCAGCGCCTGGGTGAGCTTCGGCTCCTTGCCGATGCGGTCGCCCTCGCTCTGCCGTCCCTCCGGCCGGACGGCGACGTCGACGTGGCCGAAGCCCTTGGCCGAGCTGTTCTGGTAGGCGTCCGAGATGGTGTTGGTGAAGACCAGGGTGCCGGAGACGAACGCGACGCCGAGCATGACGGCGAGCACGGTCATCAGCAGTCTGGCCTTGTGCGCGAACACGTTGCGCAGGGCGGTACGGAACATGGGTTTTCTCAGTCCAGGGTGAGGAGAAGCTCTGGTCGGCCGCGCGGGCGGATCCGGGCGTCGCGGCGGCGGGCGACGACCGGTGGCGGCGGCGGTGACCCGCGCCGGGCGGGTCAGCTCGTGCGGCCCTTGGCGTCGAACTGCTTCATGCGGTCCAGGACGCCGTCCGCGGAGGGGTGGATCATCTCGTCGACGATCCGCCCGTCGGCGAGGAAGACCACCCGGTCCGCGTACGCGGCGGCCACCGGGTCGTGGGTGACCATGACGACGGTCTGGCCCAGCTCGCGTACGGAGTTGCGCAGGAAGCCCAGCACCTCGGCGCCCGCCCGGGAGTCGAGGTTTCCGGTCGGCTCGTCGCCGAAGATGATGTCCGGCTGGGAGGCCATGGCGCGGGCGACGGCGACGCGCTGCTGCTGGCCGCCGGAGAGCTCGGAGGGCCGGTGGCCGAGGCGGTCGGCGAGACCCACCATCCCGATCACGGTGTCCAGCCACTGCTTGTCCGGCTTGCGGCCCGCGATGTCCATGGGGAGCGTGATGTTCTCCAGGGCGGTCAGGGTCGGTAGCAGGTTGAACGCCTGGAAGATGAAGCCGATCTTGTCGCGGCGCAGCCTGGTGAGCTGCTTGTCCTTGAGCGAGCCGAGCTCGGTCTCGCCGATGCGCACGGAACCGGAGCTGAAGGTGTCCAGCCCGGCCACGCAGTGCATGAGCGTGGACTTGCCGGACCCGGAGGGGCCCATGATCGCCGTGAACTCGGCCTGCCGGAAGTCGACGGTGACCCGGTCGAGCGCGACCACCTGGGTCTCGCCCTGTCCGTAGACCTTGGACAGTTCCGTGGCGCGGGCGGCCACCGCGGTGGCCGGGGCGGCGAGGGGGGTGGTGGTCACGGGAGGGTGCTCCTGACGGGACGACGGTGTTTCGGGGAGACGTCGTCCATCCTCACGGCGGCCCGGCGCCGTGTAGTCAGCCGCTGTCCCGGTGTTCGAGCGCGACTCCGGTCGGACCATGGGCGGCTGTGTCATACCTGGGTATGACGCTCTTCCCTGAGGGGTCATCAGGCGCGCACCGTGCGGACACCGTCACCCGGGCGGTGAAATTCCGTCATTCCGTATACGCGGCCCTGCGCCGCCCGAAAGGCTATTGGCAAGTGCGGATGGCCCGTACCCAGTGCTGATGCACCCTCAGACGCCAATAAAATAAGACAACATCGGGCCGCCCTCCCGTAGTTAGGGGGACGCGTCCCGATAGGCTCGGAACCTCGATGCGGAGCCCATGGCCTGCCCGGATGGTGGAATGCAGACACGGCGAGCTTAAACCTCGCTGCCCCTCGCGGGCGTACCGGTTCAAGTCCGGTTCCGGGCACCTCCGACTTACACGCGGACGAAATCACCCGCTATGGGGCCAAGAGCGTGTTCCGAGACGCCGTAGACCGCACGGCCTCTCCCGGGGCGCTTCCCGCGCCGCTCGTTGACAGCCGACCCGGCACGCCGGAGACTCGGCTGAGCAGCTGGTGAAATAATCTTCACTACGCGAACAGACCGAGCGCAAAGGGGCGTGCCGATGCGGACCACCGTCGGAATCATCGGGGCCGGACCGGCCGGGCTGCTGCTGGCGCGACTGCTGCACGAGGCGGGCGTCGAGTCGGTCGTCCTGGAGAGCCGCGACCGGGCCTACGTCGAACAGCGCCAGCGCGCCGGGATCCTGGAGCAGGGCACGGCCGACGTGCTGCGCGCGGCCGGCGCCGGGGAGCGCATGGACCGCGAGGGACTGCGGCACGACGGCATCGAGCTGCGCTTCGACCGCACCCGGCGCCGCGTCGACCTCCCCGCCCTCACCGGCGGCAGCGCCGTGACGGTGTACGCGCAGACCGAGGTCTGCAAGGACCTCATCGCGCTCCAGCTCAAGGAGGGCGGACCGCTGCTCTTCGGCGCCGAGGCGCTGGCCGTCGAGGACGCGGACGGCGGGCACCCGCGCGTGCGCTTCCGCCACGGGGGACGCGAGGACGTCCTGCACTGCGACTACGTCGTGGGCTGCGACGGCTTCTGGGGCGTCGCCCGCAAGGCGGTCCCCGCCGCGCTCTCCCGCGTCTTCGAGCGGACCTACCCCTACGCCTGGCTCGGCATCCTCGCCGACGTGCCCCCCTCGCACGACGAGCTCGTCTACGCCCGCCACGACCGGGGCTTCGCCCTGCTCAGCATGCGCTCGCCGGCCGTCTCGCGCCTCTACCTCCAGGTACCGGAGGGCACCGACGCCGGGGCCTGGTCCGACGAGGACGTCTGGGACGAGCTGGAGCGGCGTCTGGAGACCGGTGACGACTGGCGGCTCGACCGGGGCCCGGTCACGGCGAAGTCGGTGACCCCGATGCGCAGCTTCGTCCACGAGCCCATGCGGTACGGGCGGCTCTTCCTGGCCGGCGACGCGGCGCACATCGTGCCGCCCACCGGCGCGAAGGGGCTGAACCTCGCGGTCGGCGACGTCGTCACCTTCGCCCGCGCCCTGGTCCACGAGCGGGACACCGGATCGGCGGACCTGCTCGACGCGTACTCCGAGACCTGCCTGCGCCGCGTCTGGCAGGCCGAGCGGTTCTCGTACGACATGACGACCCTGCTGCACCGCGCCCCCGACGCCACCCCCTTCGACGACCGCGTCCAGCTCGCCCGGCTGCGGCGGATCGCCGGGTCCCGGGCCGCCGAGACGGACCTGGCCGAGGCGTACACCGGCTTCCCCCTCGGCTGAGAGGCCCCTCACGTGCCGGGAATCCCCCGGCCGCGTAGCGTGTTGCGCACCACGACGAGGGAAAGATCCTCCCCAAGCAGTAGGTTCTTTCCTTTGCCTACCTATTACTCTTGAGCCAAGGCCCACTCGGTGGCCATGGAGGAGTGAAATGAGGAGCAGCAACCCGGTCTTCTCGCGACGGGGGTTCAGCCGCGACAACGGCTACGCGGGCTTCAACACCGCGCCGCAGGCCGGGGGAGCACCTGTCGGCACGCAGGGCAACCCGTACGCGCAGGGCAACCCGTACGCCCAGCAGGGCGGCAACCCCTACGCGCAGAACCCCTACGCGCAGCAGGACCTTCAGCACGGCGCCCCGCAGGCACCGGTCACCACCGGCCGGATGACGATGGACGACGTCGTCATGCGCTCGGCCATGACGCTCGGCACGGCAGCCGTCGGCGCCATCCTGGCCTGGACGCTGCTGCCGGTCTCCAGCACCAGCTACGGCCTGGCGGTCGGCGCCGCGATCGTCGCCTTCGTCCTGGCGATCGTCCAGTCCTTCAAGCGCAAGGCCTCGCCCGCGCTGATCATCGGCTACGCGGCCTTCGAGGGTGTCTTCCTCGGGGTCATCAGCGAGATGTTCAACAGCCGGTGGTCGGGCGCGCCCTTCCAGGCGGTGCTCGGCACCATGGCCGTCTCCGGCGCCACCCTTCTCATCTACCGGGCGGGCTGGATCCGGGTCACGGCGCGGTACGCGCGCATCGGCATGGCCATCGCCATCGCCTTCGTGCTCGTCCTCGCGGTCAACCTGCTGCTGGTCGCCTTCGGCGTCGCCGAGGACGGCGGACTGCGCAGCATGGGCCCGCTCGGCGCGATCGTCGGCATCATCGCGATCATCCTGGGCGCGTTCTTCCTGACCCTCGACTTCAAGCAGATCGAGGACGGCATCGCGTACGGCGCTCCCCGCGAGGAGGCGTGGCTGGCCGCGTTCGGCCTGACCCTGACCCTCGTGTGGATCTACCTCGAGATGCTGCGGCTGGTCGCCATCTTCAGCAGCAGCGACTAGCGGTACGGCTTCCAGGGTCCAGCCGGTCCGCCGGCGGGACCGAAGGGCCCGCGAACCACGGTTCGCGGGCCCTTCGTCGTCTGCGGTGCCGTTGCCGGTGGTGCGCGCTCAGAGGAGTTTGCGCGCGGCCCTCCTCAGGTCGTACTCGTGGATGATCGCCTTGGCGTGGCCGTACGCGAGATCGTGTTCCGCGCGGAGCCAGCTGACCTTCTCCTCGAAGCGGAAGAGGGCGGGGCCTTCGTCGACGGTGCGAAGCCAGTCGGAGACTTCACGACCGGTGCAGTGCGGGATTCGGGCGAGCAGGTTGCGATGGGTCTCCTCGGAGAAGACTTGGGACATCGGCGCCTCCGGACGCAATGGGATGTAAGCCGGTCCTTCACGACACCGTGCCTGAGCGTTCGGGCGTTGGCAACAGTCCCGCCGCGGCGCGTAGTCTCGCGGCGTGCTTGATACGACGCCGCTGACCCGAGCCGTGGACCACTTCGCCGACCGGTTGCGGGCCGCCCCGCAGAGCCGCCTGCAACGGGGTGCGGCGGCCGAGGCACTGGGGGTGGCCAGGGAGTTGTCCCGGCGGGCCCAGCGTCTGGAGGACCCCTCGACCACACCGCGGGAGATGCCCGACGTGGGCATGTTCGCCGCCGCCGACCAGATCACCGTGGCCGGACACGACCTGGCACTCGCACTGAAGGACGAGGCGGATCTGGCGGAGGCGCTGACGCTCGTCCAGGAGGCACAGAAACGCGCCGGAGTCTGACCGGCGATCGGCTCCGACGCGTGGGTCGGGCGGTGCCCGCCGCGGAGGCGGGCTACAGGGACGCGATGACGCGGTCCGCGAGGATGTAGACGTTCTCCTCGCCGCACGCGAACGTGAGGGTGTAGGCGCCCGAGACGCCCGAGCCGCCCAGCAGGACCGGGGTACGGCCCGCGCGCAGGGCCGCGGCCAGCCGCTCAGCGGTCTCCCGGTGGCCCGGGGTCATGCACAGGGTCGTACCGTCCGCGAAGACGTAGACGTCGAGGGTGCCCAGCGGGCCCGGGCGGACGTCGGCCAGCTCGGTACGGGACTCCGCGAGGTCCTCCAGGCAGGCCACCGTGCGCTCGTGGTCGTTCACCACGGGTGACTGGACCGGCACGAAGTCCGGATGCGAGGGGTGGCGGCGGCGGGCCGCGGCCAGCTCCGGGGACTCCCCGGCAAATTCGTCGACCTCCAGGCCGGGCTCGGTCACCGGCTCCAGGTGTTCCAGGCCGGCGAAGTCCGACTGGCGCGGCAGGAACAGCTCGCTGTCCGGCAGACCCAGCAGCGTGGGCCCGTCGGAGGCGTCACGCGACTCCTGGGCGGCCCAGAACGCCCGCGCCTCGGCCAGCTCCCGCTCCCGCTCCTCGGCGAGTGCCTCGGCGACCGCGGTGCGTATCTCCTCGGTGTCGGCGCCGGAGCGGGCCACGGGCACGCGGCCGCGCAGGGCCTCGGCGCGGCTCTCGGCGAGCTCGGTGTGCAGGGCCCGCACCTGTCGACGCAGCCCGTGCACGGCACGCAGGACGGCGACGCCCACGGCGGCTGTTGCGGCCGTGGTGAGCAGCAGAGCTAGAGGCATGGTGCTCACTGACGTACTCCCGGTTCAAAGTCGACCCCCGACTTCCTACATCAGCTTGAAGGGCGGACTAACCAGCTGTCAGTGCGTAACGTCACGAAAGGGGCAGGACTTTGGGCCCGGTGTTTACTCGTGAAACGGCTCTGACCTGGGAAAAGGCCCCTCCGGAGGGAGATAGGTCACATCCTGGGGGAGATTGGATCACAAATCGGCCCAGAGTCCCGAAGTTTCCGGGGCTCTGGGCCGGTTCGGTCACGGTGCGTCCAACTGCGGTCACGCACAAGGAAGTACGTGACCGCTTTTCGGCGCGGTGGTCAGCTGAGGCGCTCGATGACCATCGCCATGCCCTGGCCGCCGCCGACGCACATCGTCTCCAGGCCGAACTGCTTGTCGTGGAACTGGAGGCTGTTGATGAGCGTGCCGGTGATGCGGGCGCCCGTCATGCCGAAGGGGTGGCCGACGGCGATGGCGCCGCCGTTCACGTTCAGCTTCTCCAGCGGGATCTCCAGGTCGCGGTAGGACGGGATCACCTGGGCGGCGAACGCCTCGTTGATCTCGAACAGGTCGATGTCGCCGACGGTCAGCCCCGCGCGCTTGAGGGCCTGCTTCGACGCCTCGACCGGGCCGAGGCCCATGATCTCGGGGGAGAGGCCGGTGACGCCGGTGGACACGATGCGGGCGAGCGGGGTCAGGCCCAGTTCGCGGGCCTTGGTGTCGCTCATGATGACGAGGGCCGCGGCGCCGTCGTTCAGCGGGCAGCAGTTGCCGGCGGTGACCAGGCCGTCGGGGCGGAACACCGGCTTGAGGCCCTGGACGCCGTCCAGGGTGACGCCGGCGCGGGGGCCGTCGTCCTTGCTGACGACCGTGCCGTCCGGGGTGGTGACCGGGGTGATCTCCCGCTCCCAGAAGCCGTTCTTGATGGCTTCCTCGGCCAGGTTCTGCGAGCGGACGCCGAACTCGTCCATGTCCTGGCGGGTGACGCCCTTGATGCGGGCCAGGTTCTCGGCGGTCTGGCCCATCGCGATGTACGCGTCCGGCAGCAGGCCGTCCTCGCGCGGGTCGTGCCAGGAGGCGCCCTCGCTCTGCGCGACCGCGGCGGTACGGGCCTCGGCGTCGGCGAAGAGGGGGTTGTGGGTGTCGGGGAGGCTGTCGCTGTTGCCCTTGACGCTGCGGGAGACCATCTCGACGCCGGCCGAGACGAAGACGTCGCCCTCGCCGGCCTTGATGGCGTGCAGGGCCATGCGGGAGGTCTGCAGCGAGGAGGAGCAGTAGCGGGTGATGGTGCAGCCCGGCAGGTGGTCCATGCCCATCTGCACGGCGACGATGCGGCCGAGGTTGTGGCCCTGCTCGCCGCCGGGCAGGCCGCAGCCCAGCATCAGGTCGTCGATGTCCCTCGGGTCCAGCTCGGGGACCTTCGCGAGGGCCGCCTGGATGATCGTGGCGGTCAGGTCGTCGGGGCGCAGGTCCTTCAGGGAGCCCTTGAAGGCGCGGCCGATCGGGGAGCGGGCGGCTGAGACGATCACGGCTTCGGGCATCACGGCTCCATGGGAAGGGGGGCGGCGCGGAGCGCCTGGGCGAGCGGGCTTGCGGGACTGGTTGGGAAGTTACCCGTACGTACCCGCGCGGTCACGGGTGTGGGGGTGTGACTCGGGCCGCACTTTCCAAGCGCTTGCTTTTTTCTGGCGGGGGCGCCTTCGGGGGGTGTCGTTCGCCGGGGCCGTCCTTTGCTCGGTCGTTGTCCGCACCGCCACGGGGCTCCGCCCCGGACCCCGCTCCTCAGACGCCGGAGGGGCTGAGATCTGCCTCCCGTGTGCCGTAGGGGCTGGGGCTCCTGTTCGCGGGGCTGGAATGTCCTCGCCGGCCGCCGGCCGCCGGCCGCCGGCCGCCGGCCGCCGGGTTCGGGTCCCCGTCTCCCGCCACGGGGCTCCGCCCCGGACCCCGCTCCTCAGACGCCGGAGGGGCTGGATTCCTGCCGGAGGGGCCGGAGCTCCTGTCCGCCGGGCCGGAATGTCGGTGCAGGGCCGGCCCGGCGGGCTCGGGTCTCGCCCTCTCCCGCCACGGGGCTCCGCCCCGGGCCCCGCTCCTCAGACGCCGGAGGGGCTGAGATCTGCCTCCCGTGTGCCGGATGGGCCGGAGCTCCTGTCCATGGGGAGGAGTTCCAGCCCGTCCGGCGATTGAGGACGAGCGCGGTAGCGCGATTCTCTGACGGAGTGGGGACGGTGCCGTCAGTTGTACGGGGCCGGGGTCGTGGCTGGGTCTGTGGTGGGGAGGCGCCGGCGGCGGCGGCGTTTGAGGAGGGCCCAGGGGCCGCGCGGCCCCGTCGGCATCGCGGCCGTGACCTCCGTGCCCGGCTCGGACGCGGCCTCCGCGGCGGCCCGTGCCACCGGCAGGAAGCCCTCGCGGCGCGAGACGTCCGGACGCTCCTCGTCGGCCGGCCACAGGCCGAGCGCGGCGCAGACCGTGGGCAGGACCGCCATCGCGGCCGTCGCGTACCCCTCCGCCGAGGGGTGGTAGTTGTCGGGGCCGAACAGCTCCCGCGGGTTCTCCTCGAACTCGGGGCCCAGCAGGTCGCCCAGCGACACCGTGCGCCCGCCCTGCTCGACCGTTCCGATCGTCTGCGCCGCCGCCAGCTGGCGGGAGGCACGCCGGGCCAGCCAGCGCAGCGGCTGCTGGACCGGCTCGATGGTGCCGAGGTCGGGACAGGTGCCGACGACGACCTCGGCGCCCGCGGTGCGCAGCCGCCGTACCGCGGAGGACAGGTGACGGACCGAGCGGGTCGGCGGCATCCGGTGCGTGACGTCGTTCGCGCCGATCATGATCACGCAGACGTCGGGCACCCGGGCCGGGTCGGCGAGGGTGAGCGCCACCTGGCGGTCGAGGTCGTCGGACTGGGCGCCGGGCAGCGCGACGTTGGTGAGCTCGACCGGACGCTCGGCCACCGCCGCGAGACCGGCGGCCAGCAGGGCTCCCGGGGTCTGCCGGGCGCGGTGCACGCCCTGGCCGGCGGCCGTGGAGTCGCCGAGTATGGTCAGCCGCAGCGGCGGATCGTCGAAACCGGCGTACGCGTGTCCGTACAGGCCGTCCGCGCGGGGCGCGTGCGCGCTCCCGTTGCCCACATGGCGCTTCGCCAGCTGCACCTCGGCCAGCAGGACGCCGACCGCGGCCGCGCCCACCAGACCGATCCCGCCGCCGCCGTACGCCGCACCCGCCGCGATGCGCCGGGCCACCCTTGCCCTCGACAAGCTCGACATGCGTAGCCGCCACCTCCTCGTAGCCGTACACCCACTGCTTGCCCCGTAGAGCAGGTCGGCCAATCTCGGGGGGCGGTCGTGGCACCTTCTGGAGGCAACTGTCGGCCCTCCGTCCCACGTGGGGCCTTAGGCTGACGGGACCATCCCTCAGATACACAGCTCCGGAGACAACGGTGCAATTCCACGACTCGATGATCAGTCTCGTCGGCAACACCCCGCTGGTGAGGCTCAACAACGTGACCGCGGGCATTCAGGCGACGGTCCTCGCGAAGGTTGAGTACTTCAACCCCGGCGGGTCCGTGAAGGACCGCATCGCGCTGCGCATGATCGAGGCCGCGGAGGAGAGCGGCGCACTCAAGCCCGGCGGCACCATCGTCGAGCCGACCAGCGGGAACACCGGTGTCGGCCTCGCCATCGTGGCGCAGCAGAAGGGCTACAAGTGCATCTTCGTCTGCCCCGACAAGGTCAGCACCGACAAGATCAACGTGCTGCGGGCCTACGGGGCCGAGGTCGTCGTCTGCCCCACCGCCGTGGACCCCGAGCACCCGGACTCGTACTACAACGTCTCCGACCGGCTGGTCCGTGAGACGCCGGGCGCCTGGAAGCCGGACCAGTACTCCAACCCGCACAACCCCCTCTCGCACTATCACTCCACCGGCCCCGAGCTGTGGGAGCAGACGGAGGGGAAGATCACGCACTTCGTGACCGGCGTCGGCACCGGCGGGACCATCTCGGGCACCGGCCGGTACCTGAAGGACGCCAGTGACGGCCGGGTCAAGGTCGTGGGCGCCGACCCCGAGGGATCCGTGTACTCCGGCGGGTCCGGGCGGCCGTACCTCGTCGAGGGCGTCGGCGAGGACTTCTGGCCGAGCGCGTACGACCGGACCGTCGCCGACGAGATCGTCGCCGTGTCCGACAAGGACTCGTTCCAGATGACCCGGCGCCTGGCCAAGGAGGAGGGGCTGCTGGTCGGCGGCTCCTGCGGGATGGCCGTCGTCGCCGCGCTGCGGGTCGCGGAGCGGCTCGGTCCGGACGACGTCGTGGTGGTGCTGCTGCCCGACAGCGGCCGCGGCTACCTGAGCAAGATCTTCAACGACGAGTGGATGGCCGACTACGGCTTCCTGGAGGACTCCGGGCCGAGCGCCCGCGTCGCCGACGTGCTGAGCGACAAGGCCGGCGGCACCATCCCCTCGCTGGTGCACATGCACCCCGACGAGACCGTCGGCGAGGCCATCGAGGTGCTGCGCGAGTACGGCGTCTCGCAGATGCCGATCGTCAAGCCCGGCGCCGGCCACCCGGACGTCATGGCGGCCGAGGTCGTGGGCTCCGTGGTCGAGCGGGAGCTGCTGGACGCCCTGTTCACCAAGCGGGCCTCGCTGGAGGACCCGCTGGAGAAGCACATGTCGGCGCCGCTGCCGCAGGTCGGCTCGGGCGAGCCGGTCGGGGACCTGATGTCGGTGCTCGGCGCGGCGGACGCGGCGATCGTGCTGGTCGAGGGCAAGCCGACCGGGGTCGTCAGCCGGCAGGACCTGCTGTCGTTCCTCGCCAAGGGCGGCACCAAGCAGTAGAGGTTCCGCGCGTAGACCCGTGCGCGGAGCGCAGGAGATCGCCTGAAGTGCCCCGATCGGAGGGGATCTTCCGGTGACGGCGGCGGGGAACTTCGCGGAAGTGGTACGAGCGCGTCACGTCCGCGCAGCACCCGCTTAACACGCGTCCGGCACATTGGTGGATGTCGGCAGGGCGAGGGCGGTACCTCCCAGGCGTTCAGCTCTGGGGAGGCTCCCCGCCCGGGCCGGCAACCGAACGGCGTCAAGGACCTCCGGAGCGGCTCCCGGACCTCCAAGACGTCAAGGACGCGCAAGCCCGGCCCTGACCCGGCCCGCGTCCCTCGCGGGGACCGCCGTCGTCCCGCCCCCCGGCAACGGGGGTGCGGCGGTCCCCGCGCACAATCCTTTTCCCGGGCCTTCTCCCGGTCGCGTCTGCCGGACCCGTCTTCGCGGGCGGCGGCGCCGGGCTCAGTCCTCCCAGTCCGAGGACGGCTTGTCGCGGTCCCGGCGCAGCGGCAGCGTGTGGCGCAGGGCCTGCACCGCGTTGACTCCCACGATGCCCGCCCAGGCGACCATCAGGCCCGGCAGGTGCGCGACGCCGCCGCCGATGGCGGACAGCGGGATCGCCAGGACGAGCGAGACGATCCCGAAGCCGAAGCGCTCGCCCCAGGAGTCCGAGGACCCGGGCGAGCGGGCCTCCCTGGCCACCACCATCTGCTGCTCCGCGAGGTGGCGGCGCACCCGGCGCTCCACCGTGCCGTCGAGGCGCTGCTCGACCTTCTCGAGGAACGAGTCGACCAGCGCGGGCTCGTACTCCTCGCCCAGCTCCCTGCGTGCCCGCAGGGTGGCGTCGAGTTCCTTCTTGAGGTCGGTGTCGCTGGCATCCATACCGGTCATGGCCTCCACGCTAGGGAGCGGAGACCATGACCGCACTGGGGTTAGCCCCCCTTTCGGGACTGTGCCGCACCCCCGCCGCACCGGGCGCCCGGAGACCCCGGGGGGTGAGGCGGCGCCCCGCGGGGGAGCCGGCCGTCACTTCGCCAGTCCGTGCCGGCGGGCGTACGCGTCCGCCACGTCCTGCGGGTCCTTCTTGTCCTTGTCGACCTGGCGGTTGAGCTCGGTGAGCTGGGCGGTGGTGAGCACGTTGCCCAGCCGGGCGAGGGCCTTGCGGACCGTGGAGTCGGCCTTGCGGTCGGCGATGAGGGGCACGACGTGCTGGCCGGGGACGAGGTTCTTCGGGTCGGTGAGGACGACCCAGTCGTTGGCCTGGATGTCGGTGTCGGTGGTGAAGAGGTTCGCCACGTCCACGTCGCCCTTCTTCAGGGCGCCCTTGACCAGCGGCCCCGAGGAGTCCAGCGACTTGAACTCCTTGAACTCGACGCCGTACACGTCCTTGAGGCCGACCACGCCGACCTGGCGCTTCTTCACCTCGGCGGAGGCGCCGATGACGAGCTTCCCGTTCTGCTCGCGGAGGTCGGCGAGGGAGGTGAGCCCGTACTTCCGCGCCGTCTGCCGGGTGACCACGAACGCGTCGGAGTCCTCGGCCCTGCCGTACGGGAGGATCTGCAGCCCCCTGGGCAGGGCGACGGCGAGGGCGTTCTGCATCTCGCCCTCCTCGGTGGCCTTCGACTTGGGGTCGAGGTAGTGCAGCAGGGCGCCCTGGTACTCGGGCAGCAGGTCGATGTCACCGCCCCGCAGCGCCGGGATGAGGATCTCCCGGGTGCCCAGGTTCGGGCGGACCTTCGTCTTCACGCCCGCCGCGTCCAGGACGGCCGCGTAGAGGTATCCGAGGACCTGGTTCTCGGTGAAGTTGGCGGTGCCGATGGTGAGGCCGTCCTTGCTGGAGCCGCCACCGCCGGCGGCGGACCCCTCGCCGTCGAGCGAGGTGATGCCGCTGCTGCACGCGGCGAGGGCGGGGACGGAGGCGGCGGCGAGCAGGCCGCCGAGGAGGGTACGACGATTCACGGGGGTCCCCTATGCGGTGCGGGTGCGGTGGCGGAAGAGGAAGCGCTGCAGGCCGCTCAGGGCCAGGTCCAGGACGACGGCGACGACGGCGACCAGCACCGCGCCCCCGAGCACCTGGACGAGGTCGCGCTGGGCGAGCCCGTCGAAGACGTAGCGGCCGAGGCCCCCGAAGGACACGTACGCCGCGATGGTGGCCGTGGCGACCACCTGGATCAGCGCGAGCCGCAGGCCGGTCATGATCAGGGGGAGGGCGAGGGGCAGTTCGACCTGGAGGAGCACCTGGTGCCAGCGCATGCCCTGCCCGCGTGCCGCGTCCTTCACGTCAGGGTCGACGGCGGTCATCCCGGCATAGGTGTTCGTCACGATCGACGGGACCGCGAGGGCGACCAGCGCGATGTAGACCGGCCACATCGACAGGCCGCTGGCCAGGAAGACCAGGACCACCAGGCCGACGGTGGGCAGCGCGCGCCCGAACGACGCGAGGTTGATGGCGAGGAACGCGCCCCGGCCGGTGTGCCCGATGAGCAGCCCGACCGGCAGGGCGATCGCGGCCGCGACGAGGGTGGCGAGCAGGGAGTACTGGAGGTGCTCGGCGAGGCGGTGGGCGATGCCGTCCGTGCCGGACCACTGGTCGCCGCTGGTCAGCCAGCCGCCGAGGTTCTTGAAGAGTTCGTACATCAGGCTCGCCGCCTCGTCCACGGGGTGAGTACGTACTGCACGGCGACCAGCAGCGCGTCCGCCGCCAGGGCCAGCAGGAGCGTCAGGACGACACCGACGATCACCGGCGTCGGGAAGTTGCGCTGGAAGCCGTCGGTGAAGAGCTGGCCGAGGCCGCCGTCGCCGATGTACGTGGCGACCGAGACCAGCGAGATCGACATGACGGTGGCGATCCGCACGCCCGCCATGATCACCGGCAGGGCGAGGGGCAGCTCGACGGTGAGGAGCGTGCGCAGCGGGCGGGTGCCCATCGCCTTCGCGGCCTCCTTGGTCCGCGCCGGTACGGAGTCCAGGCCCTCGACGGTGTTCCGCAGGAGGACGACCAGGGTGTAGATCGTCAGCCCGATGACCGTGGTGGTGCGGGTGAGGCCGGACACCGGCAGGAGCAGCACGAACACCGCGATCGAGGGGATCGTGAAGAGGACGTTCGACAGCCCGAGCAGGAAGCCGCGCAGCGGGCGCACCCGGTGGGCGAGCACGGCCAGCGGCAGGGAGATCAGCAGGCCGAGGAGGACGGCGGACAGGGCCGCCTGGAGGTGGGACAGCGTGAGGGTGGTGAGGTCGTCGGCGTGGTCGGAGATCCACGACCAGTCGATGGTCATATCGCCACGCCCGCGGTGTCGTCGGGGGAGCCGGCCGGGCCCGCGCCGCCGGCGGCACCGGTCGTCGTGGCCGTGGTCGCGGCGCTGTGCGCCAGGCCCGCGTGCTCGTGGATCTCCTCGCGCGAGGTGACGCCGGTCAGCACGCCGTCGCTGTCGACGCGGGCGACCAGACCGGTCGGCGAGGCGATCGACTCGTCGAGGGCCGCGAGCAGCGAGTCGGTGTCGCGCAGCGGCCGCAGCGGGAGTTCGGTGTCCCCGTCGCGCCAGTGCAGGGGCCTGCGGGCGCCGTCCAGGACGAGTTCCCAGGGGCCGCCCTCGGGGGCGGGGGCCCGGGGGACGCCCGCGAGCGGGGTGAGCGAGAGGAGCTTGAGGCCGCGCTCGGCGCCCAGGAACCCGGCGACGAAGTCGTCGGCGGGGCGGGCCAGCAGTTCCGCGGGGGCCGCGCACTGGACGAGGTGCCCGCCGGTGCGGAAGACCGCTATCCGGTCGCCGAGCCGGACCGCCTCGTCGATGTCGTGCGTGACGAAGACGATGGTCTTGTTCAGCTCCTTCTGCAGGCGCAGCAGCTCGTCCTGGAGCTGGGTGCGCACCACCGGGTCGACCGCGCCGAAGGGCTCGTCCATGAGCAGCACGGGCGGGTCGGCGGCGAGCGCCCGGGCCACGCCGACGCGCTGCTGCTGGCCGCCGGAGAGCTGGTGCGGGTACCGCTTGCCCGCGCCGGCGTCGAGGCCGACGGTCTCCAGCAGCTCGGCCGCCCTGGCCCGTGACCTGCGCCGGCCCCAGCCGAGGAGGAGGGGCACGGTGGCGATGTTGTCGAGCACCGTGCGGTGCGGGAAGAGCCCCGACTGCTGGATGACGTATCCGATGGAGCGGCGCAGTTCGGCCGCGTCCTGTCGCAGGACGTCCTTGCCGCCGACCCGGATGGTCCCGGAGGTCGGCTCGACCATCCGGTTGATCATCCGCAGGGTGGTCGTCTTGCCGCAACCGGAAGATCCGACGAGGACGGTCACGCCGCCTTCCGGCATCTCCAGGGAGAGGTCGTGGACTGCTGTGGTGCCGTTCGGGAAGCGCTTGTGGACCGTGTCGAACTGGATCATGAGGTGTCCCTTGCCCGGCCTGTATATCGTCATGCAGAGTTCTCGGTGTCTGAATAGCTTGTCAATGCCCCGGCGTTAATCGCCGGTTACTTATGGCCGACCGGCAAGACCTGATGTCCGGGTTGAGGGGAGTTCGCACGTGATGTCGTCTCGGATCGTGGACACGTCGACGGCGGTGGCGGCGCCCGCCCGGCCCGGCCCGGTCGGCCCGGTCGTCCTGGACGGGCGCGGTCTCGGCGTCGGCGACGTCGTCCGCCTCGCCGACGGGACCGCGAGCCCCGCCCCCGGCACCGAGGCGATGAAGCGCGTCGAGGAGTCCTGGGACGCCGCCCGGCGCATCGCCGCGACCGGCCGCGTCTACGGGCGCTCCACCGGCGTGGGCGCCAACCGGAACGAGGACGTGCCCACCGAGGCCGCCGCCGGACACGGCCTGCGCCTGCTGCGCAGCCACGCCGGCGCCATCGGCGAGGAGCTGCCGGCGCGTCAGGTGCGGGCCATGCTCGCCGTGCGCGCCAACCAACTGCTCGCGGGCGGCGCGGGCCTGCGGCCCACCGTCGTCACCGCCCTGTGCGAGGCGCTGGAGAGCGGCGCGTACCCGGCGGTGAACGAGTTCGGGTCCGTGGGCACCGGCGACATCGCGGCCCTGGCCCAGCTGGGACTCGCCCTCGCCGGGGAGCACCCCTGGCGCGGACCGGGCGCCCCCGCACCCCAGCCGCTGGACAACAACGACGCGCTCGCGCTCATCAGCAGCAACGCCCTCACCCTCGGCCAGGCCGCCCTCGCCCTGCACGAGCTGCGCGGACTCATCGCCGCCACGCAGGTCGCCGCCGCCCTGTCGCTGGTCGCCGTCGACGGATCGCACGAGGCGTACGCGGCCCCCGTGCACAGCGCCCGGCCGCACCGCGGCTCCACCGAGGTGGCCCGCCGCATGCGCGAGCTGATCGGCGCCGCCGACCGGCCCACCCCGCCGCTCGGCCGCATCCAGGACCCGTACGGCTTCCGGTGCGTGCCGCAGATCCACGGCCCCGCCCACGACGCGGCCGACGCCCTCGAACAGGTCCTCACCGTCGAGATCAACGCCGCCGCCGAGAACCCCCTCATCTGCGCCGAGGACATGGCCGCCTACCATCACGGCGGCTTCTACCAGGCACAGCTCGCCCTCGCCCTCGACCACTTCCGGCTGGCCGTCACGCAGGTCGCCCGGCTGTCGTCCTCCCGGCTGTCGACCCTGAACGAGCCCGCCTACACCCGGCTGCGCCCCTTCCTCGCCGACCACGAGCCCGCGTCCTCCGGCGTGATGATCCTGGAGTACGCGGCCGGGGCGGCCCTCGGTGACCTGCGGGCCTTCTCCGCCCCCGCCTCGCTCGGCCACGCTGTACTCTCCCGGGGCGTCGAGGAGCAGGCGAGCTTCGCCTCGCTCGCGGCACGCCAGACCCTGCGGGCGTGCGGCGCGTACCGTCTCGTCGTCGGCTGCGAAGTCGTGGCCGCCGTACGGGCGTTGCGCCAGCGCGGTCTGCGGCCCGACCCGGAGCTGCCGGCCGGCCGGGCGCTGGAACTCGCCGAGTCGGTGCTCGACCCGGACCAGGCCGACCGGCCGCTCACGGACGACGTGGCGGCGGCGGCCGCACTGCTCGACCGGTTCACGGACATCTGGAGGGGGAGCACGTCATGAGCGTGACCGACAGCCCTGCCGCGCGGCTTCAGGCGCTCTTCGAGGGGCGCCGGCTCACACCGACGCAGCGGCGCATCGCGCACAGCATGGTGCGGCGCGCCGCCGACGTGCCGTTCCTGTCGAGCGTCGAACTCGCCGAACTCGCCGGGGTCAGCCAGCCGTCCGTCACCCGCTTCGCGGTCGCGCTCGGCTTCGACGGCTACCCGGCGCTGCGCCGGCACCTGCGCGAGGTCGCCCCCGCCGAGCCGGTCACCGACACGGCCTCCTACAACGAGTACCAGCAGGCCGTCGAGGCCGAGATCGAGAATCTGCGCCACCTCGCCGAGGTGCTGGCCGACCCGCGTCCGGTGGAGCGCGCGGGCCGGCTGCTCGCCGCGTCCAGGCCGCTGCCCGTCCTCGGGCTGCGGGCCGCCGCCTCCCAGGCGTACGGCTTCGCGTACTTCGCCGCCAAGGTGCACCCGGACGTCCGGCTGCTGCACGAGGGCGGCACCATGCTGCACGACCGGATCGACGCCGCCGTGCACGCCGGCGCCACCACCCTGCTGTGCTTCGCGCTGCCCCGGCATCCGCGCGAGGTGGTGGACTCCCTCGCCTACGCCAAGTCGGCGGGGCTGACCGTCGTCACCGTCGCGGACTCGGCGTTCGCGCCGGTCGCCAAGGTGTCGGACCTGCTGCTGCCTGCCGCCGTCGGCACGGGCCTCGCCTTCGACACCGCCTGCGCCCCGATGCTCCTCGGCCGGGTGCTGCTGGAGGCGATGTGCGACGGACTGCCGGACGCGCAGGCCCGGCTGGAGGAGTTCGACGCGCGGGCCGCCGCCCGGGGCCTGTTCGTGGAGTGAGCGGGCGCCGCGTTTCTCAGACTCGTCTCACGTTCTCTCGCTAATCTGCACCTCCCAACAGGCCGAGACGGGAGGCGGAACGTGGCACGCGGAGGGCAGGGACTGGCTCGGGTGGCGGTCGTCGTGAGGGCCGGGGCGGCACCGCTGTGGTGGACGGGAGTGTGCGCGGCGGGCATCGGTGTGGTGCCGCCCGGGGTGACCGGCCGTCGGATCGGGGTCATGGCCGGGGCGGTGTGCTTCATCGTCGCGGCGGCCGTGGTGGCGTACGCGCGCCGCGGGCGGTACGCGGAGCTGTCCCGCTCCGCCGCCCGCGCCGCCAAGCAGGACGTGCTCCAGGACCGCGCGGTGTCCGTGCGCAACTGGCGCCGGGGTCACCGCTGGTGGCTGCTGCTCGGCTTCCTCGCCGCGCTCGGCAGCGCCTTCGCGGTGCCGGCCGCGGGCGGTCTGCTGCTGGCCGGTACGGGCGTGGGGCTGTGGTTGAAGGCCGCCTGGATCGGCCGCCGCGAGCGGGACGGCGAGGCCCTGCTGTGGGTGCGCGTCGACTGGCTCGGCAAGCGCGCCGGCGCCCCCGCGGGCAGAGCGGTCAAGTCCTTCCGCAGCACGGGCATCGCCGCGGGCGACGCGGCCCCGGGCGGGGCGCGCCGCCGCGTCGACGCCCTGGTGTAGTTCGCGCGTCCACCCCGCCGGCCTCCGGGGGCGCCGTGCGGCGCCCCCGGCCGGCGGCAGGTGGGGGCTGCTCTAGACCTCCAGTTCGGCTTCGATCCGCTTCAGCTGATGGCGGGCCATCGCCAGGTTGGACCGCTTGGAGTCGAGGACGAGGTAGAGGAACAGCCCGTTGCCGCCGCGCCCCTGCATCAGCCGGATCAGGTGGTACTGGTCGCTCAGGGTGATCAGGATGTCCTCGATCTCGCCCTTGAGGCCGAGGTGCTCCATGGTGCGGAGCTTGGCGCGGACGACGTCGGTGTTGCCGGCCGCGGCGACGTTGAGGTCGAACCCCTTGCTGCCGCCGATCGTGCCGAGCGCCATGCCGCTGGTGTAGTCGACGAGCGCGACGCCGGTCGCGCCTTCGATGGAGGCGAGTGCCTCTTTCAGTGCGGTCTCCGTGTTGGCCATGGTGCTGTGGGTCCTTTCAACTTTCGCTGGTGGTAGGGGATTTGGTGGTAGGTGTCCGGACGGGCAGGCTCGGTTCCGCGGGTGCCGGATCGGTGCGGCCGTTCGCCGGGGCGCGCGGCGCGCGGGTGCGCGAGCCGACCGTCCGGGTCGTGGGCTTCGCGGCGATCCGGGCCGGTCCGGCCGGCTCGCCGCGGGCGGTCGCGGCGTCCACGAGCTCGCCGATCCGGGTCCCGGAGCGGCGCCCCTCAAGGTGCAGCCGGCCGACGTTGACCCGGTCCTGGGCCAGCAGCGTCAGCACGGCCGAGGGGCCGGCCGCGTACGTCGCCACGTAGCCGTACACGCCGCGTACGAGCAGTTCGCGGAAGTCGCCCTGGCCGGTGGCGTCGGTCATGCGCAGGGCGACGCCCAGGGACGCCGCGGTGAGCGCGGCCACGCCCTCCGGTTCCACTCCCGGGGTGTCGTGGGCGAGCACGAGGCCGTCCACGCTGGCCGCGAGCGCGCCGGTCACCTGGGGTACTCGCGCCCTCAACCGGTGGATTTCGTCGAGGACTTCGGCCTCCGCGGCCATGAGCAGTCTCCTTTCGGCACGCTGTCGGAGCGCGCGGATCACAGGGCCTCCAGGGCGTCTCTGAGCCGGCGCAGCAGGGCGACGTCCGGGTCGTCCGACGTCTGGTCGAGCACGGCCGCCACGGCGGGCGAGGGGGCCCGCTCCGGGACGGGCGCCGTCGCCACGATTCCGCCGGCCGCCAGCCGGCGCAGGTCGACCAGGGTGTGGAACGCGGGGCGTCCCAGGGCGAGCGATATGTCCGCCGCGGTGCGTACGCCGTCCACGTGGCCGAGGACGGCGCGCTGGCGCGGGGTGAGCGAGGGGCCGGCGCCCCGGGAGCGGACGAGCGGCGCGGTGTCCGTCGCCGGGTCACGCCAGATGCGGTGCAGCAGCGCACGGCGGCGCAGCGTCTCGCGCTCCAGGGCGGCCACCGGGACCGGGCGCAGCGGACCGAGCCAGTGCGCCGCCCCGTACCGGAAGCGGGCCGGGGCGCTGCTCGGGCCGAGCACGAAGTACGCGGCGTCGTACAGCGCCCCGAGGTGGCACAGCTCCAGCGCGCCCTCGGCTATCCGGCCGCTGTCGACCAGGAACCGCCCCACCCGGCGGCGCGCCCCGGCCTCGGCGACCGCCTGCCGCCACACGTCGGCGTGCAGTGTGCCGGGGACGGTGAGCAGGACGTCGAGCCCCGGGGTCGCCGGGCTCTCGGCGTGCACGACCTGCCCCTCGCAGAGGTAGAGCGTGCCGCGCTCGCGCATGAGCACTCCGGTCGCCCGCTCCTCGGCCAGCCGGCTGAGCATGGGGGAGAGGCCGCCGGCCGGACCGGTGTGCCGGTCCCGGCCGCCGGGCTCCTCCAGGGCGTCCCGCACGGGGAGCGGAGGCGCGGGCGGTGTTCTGACCGTGGTCATCCGAGCACCAGCCGTCCGGCCATCTCGCCGAGCCTGATGCGGGCGAGGGCGAGGTTGCCGTCCTCGCGGCCCAGCCACAGGTGCAGGAAGACGCTGCTGTCGAACGTCGTCCTGACGAACCGCAGGACGTGGTAGCTGTCGCGGTTGCTGATGATCAGGTCCTCGACGGGCGGCTCCGCCTCGGACCAGTCGGAGCCGTCCGCCGGGGCGAACGCGTGGTGCTCCGCGGCGAGCCGGGCCAGTTCGGCGGCCTCGGCGGCGGTCGTCTCGTGGTCACCGCCCGGTGCGTCGCCGACGGTGCCCAGCGCCAGACCGCTGGTCCAGTCGACCACCGCGGCACCTCGCGCACCGGGCAGACGCATGGCTTCCAACAGGCACTCGTCGATTCCGGGCACCGTATCCCCTCCCGCCTCGGGTTCGGCTGAGTGACGCAGAGGCTACGCAACGTGTGCGCGGGGGGTGAGGGTTCCGGCATTTTCCAGTGGAACATGCGCGGACTGGCTAAGGTGGGTCAACTGACCTCAACCGGCGCCAAGTTGACCATGGACGGACCCTGGCGAGGAGGGTGGCCCGAGCTGCGCGGACGCGATCCGCTCGGGTCGTTGGCCGCCCGAGAAGGGTCCCGTCGGCGCCGGCGCAGCGGTCCCGCCGCGTCTGCGGCATGATCCGCCGGACAGGCCCTAGAGCGCGGTGAGCGACGAGGCGTGCGCGCCGCCCGACTCCGCCACGATCTCCGGGAGCGTCTGCGGTTCCCGTACGACCGCGAAGCGCACCCCGCCGCCGTCCGGCGCGAAGCCGTGGACGCCCGGGCGGGCCAGCGAGTTGTACGCGTAGTGGTGGGCGAAGCAGTACGCCCCCGTGTCCAGCACTGCCGCGTGGTCGCCCGCTTCGAGCAGCGGCAGCGAGCGGCCCTCGGCGAGCAGGTCACCGGCGAAGCAGGCGGGCCCCGCGATGTCCTGCACCACGCCGGGGCCCGGCTTGGGGCGCCCCTTCGCGTCGTAGGCGGCGATCCGCAGCGGCCAGGAGGCGGGCGCGTAGACCGTGCGGGCCGCGATCTGCACTCCGGCGTGGGTGACCGCGATGGGCCGGCCGCCGGCCCGCTTGGCGTACTCGACCCGCGTGAGCACCGTCCCGTGCTTGGCCAGCAGCGACCGCCCGAACTCGGTGACCAGCCCGTAGCGCCCGTCGAACAGTCCCGGGACGACCTCGGCGAGCAGCCGCGCGTACTGCGCGTACGTCGGGGTGGTGACGTCCGAGCCGAAGTTCACCGGCAGGCCGCCGCCGATGTCCAGGGTGTCGATCTGCCGCCGCCCGATCCGCTCGTTGATCTCCTCGGCGAGCGCGTACGTCTCCGCCACGCCCCGGGCCATCAGCGAGAGCGGCACGCCCTGCGACCCGGAGTGCGTGTGCAGTCGCGTCAGCCAGGGCCGGTCCGCGTACGCCTGGACGAGCCACGCCCGGGCCCCCTCGTCCCGCAGCGCCACGCCGAACTTGGACGTCGGCGTCGCCGTCGACAACGCCTCGATGGAACCGCCGCCGACCTGCGGGTTCACCCTGATGCCGACGGGCGAGCGGGTGACGGCGGAGCGCACCAGGCCGTCGAGGCGCTCCAGCTCCTGCGGGTTGTCGGCGTTGACGGCGATGCCGAGGGCCAGGGCCTCGCGCAGTTCGGCGCGGGTCTTGGCGGGGGAGTCCAGGACGGTGCGGGCGGGCGCCACCCCGGCGGCGCGGGCGAGCGCCAGCTCCCCGGCGCTCGCGACCTCGGCCCCGATGCCCGCCTCGCGCAGCAGCCGCAGCACCGGCACCAGCGGGGCCGCCTTCACCGCGAAGGCGTGCAGCACCGGGGTGCCGGACGCGGTCACGGCGTCGAAGGCCGCCCGCAGGGCCGCCGCGGACGCCCGGATACCGGCGACGTCGAGCAGGCACACCAGCGGGGCGCCGGGGCCGACCAGGCCCTGTTCCACGGCGGCCCGGACGGCCTCGTCGCGCCGGGCCACCCGGTCCTCGTCCCGCTCACCCGACCCGGCCGGCGCCGGCACGGCACGGTTCACCCCGTCGCCCATCGGATCCCCCGTCGTCTCCTTGTGCGCGCCCATGCGTCCCAGCCAAACACCGACGGCGCGCCCGCGCTGACGTACCAACGTATTGACTAGCTCTATTCATGAGTCCAGGATGTGAATAACCACTGCAACAACCGGCATGCCGCGGCCCGCGTGCGGCAGTCCATCCCAGGAGGCAGACCATGTCAGGACCCCGCCCCGTCCGAGCGCCGCGCGGTACGGAACTGAGCGCCCTGGGATGGCAGCAGGAAGCCGCCCTGCGCATGCTGCAGAACAACCTCGACCCCGAGGTCGCCGAGCACCCCGACAAGCTCGTCGTCTACGGCGGCACCGGCAAGGCCGCCCGCGACTGGCGCTCCTTCGACGCCATGGTGCGCACCCTGCGGACCCTCAAGCAGGACGAGACCATGCTCGTCCAGTCCGGCCGCCCCGTCGGCGTCATGCAGACCCACGAGTGGGCCCCGCGCGTCCTCATCGCCAACTCCAACCTGGTCGGCGACTGGGCCAACTGGGAGGAGTTCCGCCGCCTCGAACAGCTCGGCCTGACCATGTACGGCCAGATGACGGCCGGCTCGTGGATCTACATCGGCACCCAGGGCATCCTCCAGGGCACCTACGAGACCTTCGCGGCCGTCGCGGCCAAGAAGTTCGGCGGCACCCTCGCGGGCACCATCACCCTGACCGCCGGGCTCGGCGGCATGGGCGGCGCCCAGCCGCTCGCCGTCACGATGAACGACGGCGTCGCGATCTGCATCGACTGCGACCCGCGCGCCATCGAGCGCCGCATCGAGCACCGCTACCTCGACGTGAAGGCCGACTCCCTGGAGCACGCCCTCCAGCTCGCCACCGAGGCCCGCGACGCCCGCCGCCCGCTCTCCATCGGCCTGCTCGGCAACGCGGCCGACCTGCTGCCCCGCATGCTCGCCGAGGGCGCCCCCGTCGACATCGTCACCGACCAGACCTCGGCCCACGACCCGCTGTCCTACCTGCCCTCCGGCGTCGACTTCGACGACATGGCCGCCGCGGCGGCGAAGGACCCGGCCGGCTTCACCACCCGCGCCCGCGAGTCGATGGCCCGGCACGTCGAGGCCATGGTCGGCTTCATGGACGCCGGCGCCGAGGTCTTCGACTACGGCAACTCCATCCGCGGCGAGGCCCGGCTGGCCGGCTACGACCGGGCGTTCGCCTTCCCCGGCTTCGTCCCCGCCTACATCCGCCCGCTGTTCTGCGAGGGCAAGGGCCCCTTCCGCTGGGCGGCCCTGTCCGGTGAGGCGTCCGACATCGCCAAGACCGACAAGGCGATGCTGGAGCTCTTCCCGGAGAACGAGTCGCTGCACCGCTGGATCAAGATGGCCGGCGAGCGCGTCCACTTCCAGGGCCTGCCCGCCCGCATCTGCTGGCTCGGCTACGGCGAGCGCGACAAGGCGGGCGAGCGCTTCAACGACATGGTGGCCTCCGGCGAGCTGGCCGCACCGCTGGCCATCGGCCGCGACCACCTCGACTCCGGCTCCGTCGCCTCCCCGTACCGCGAGACCGAGGCCATGCTCGACGGCTCCGACGCGATCGCCGACTGGCCGCTGCTGAACGCCATGGTCAACGTCGCCTCGGGCGCCTCCTGGGTCTCCATCCACCACGGCGGCGGCGTCGGCATGGGCCGCTCCATCCACGCCGGCCAGGTCTCCGTCGCCGACGGCACGAAGCTCGCAGGCGAGAAGCTGCGGCGCGTGCTCACCAACGACCCCGGCATGGGCGTCATCCGGCACGTCGACGCCGGCTACGACATCGCCGAGACCGCCGCCGACGAGCGCGGTGTGCGGGTCCCGATGCGTGAGGGTGACCAGGCGTGACCTTCCACAGCATGTGGGCGGAGCTGCTGCCGGTCGGCCGCAGCTCCGCCTCCGGCGGGTACCACAGGTTCGCCTGGACCGGTGCCGACGCCGACTGCCGCGCCTGGTTCCGCGCCCAGGCCGAGGCCCGCGGCCTCACCTACGAGCTGGACCGCAACGGCAACCAGTGGGCCTGGCTCGGTGACCCCGCCGCCGGGGACGCCGTCGTCACGGGCTCGCACCTGGACTCGGTGCCAGACGGCGGCGCCTTCGACGGCCCCCTCGGGGTCGTCTCGTCCTTCGCAGCGCTGGACGAACTCCGCAGGAGGGGAACGGAGTTCGCGAGGCCCGTCGCCGTCGTCAACTTCGGCGACGAGGAGGGCGCCCGCTTCGGCCTCGCCTGCGTCGGCTCCCGCCTCACCGCGGGCGAGCTCACCGTCGAGCAGGCGCACCGCCTCACCGACGCGGACGGCGTCACCCTGCCGCAGGCCATGGAGCGGGCCGGGTACGACCCGGACGCCATCGGCCCGGACCCCGAGCGGCTCGCCCGCATCGGCGCCTTCGTCGAACTGCACGTCGAGCAGGGCCGCGCCCTCGACCTGAGCGGCGACCGGGTGGGCATCGCCAGCGCCATCTGGCCGCACGGCCGCTGGCGCTTCGACTTCCGGGGCGAGGCCAACCACGCGGGCACCACCCGGCTGACGGACCGCCGGGACCCGATGCTGCCCTACGCGCAGACGGTGCTCGCGGCCCGCCGCGAGGCCGAACTCGCGGGCGCCGTCGCCACGTTCGGCAAGATCGCCGTGGAGCCGAACGGGGTGAACGCCATCCCGTCCCTGGTCCGCGGCTGGCTCGACTCCCGCGCCGCCGACCAGACGGCCCTCGACACCGTCGTCACCGGCGTCGAGAAGGCAGCCCGCGAGTACGCGGACGCCCACGGCGTCGACCTCGACGTCGTCCGCGAGTCCTTCACGCCCGTCGTCGAGTTCGAGCACGCCCTGCGCGACGAGCTCGCCCGCATCCTGGGCCGGGACCGCGACGCGCACCTCGCGGTCCCCGTCCTCGGGACCGGCGCGGGACACGACGCGGGAATCCTCTCCGGGAGGATCCCGACCGCCATGCTGTTCGTGCGCAACCCCACCGGTGTCTCGCACTCCCCGGCCGAGTACGCCGCCGAGGACGACTGCGAGGCCGGGGTGACCGCACTCGCCGACGTACTCGAAGGGCTGGCCCGCAGGTGACGCAGACGTACTGGCTGGAGCACGCCTGGCTCGACACCCACGTCGAGCCGGGCGTCACCGTCGAGGTCGCCGACGGGCGGATCACCGCCCTGCGCACGGAGACCGCCACCCCGCCGCCCGGCGCCGAGATCCTGCGCGGCCTCACCCTGCCCGGCCTCGCGAACGCCCACTCGCACGCCTTCCACCGGGCCCTGCGCGGCACCGTCCAGGTCGGCTCCGGCACCTTCTGGACCTGGCGCGAGGTCATGTACTCCGTCGCCGACCGGCTGACCCCGGACACCTACCACGCGCTCGCCCGCGCCGTGTACGCCGAGATGGCGCTCGCCGGGATCACGGCCGTCGGCGAGTTCCACTACGTGCACCACGCCCCCGGCGGCACCCCCTACGCCGACCCCAACGCCATGGGCGAGGCGCTGATCGCCGCCGCCGCCGAGGCCGGCATCCGCATCACCCTCCTCGACACCGCCTACCTCTCGGCCGGCTTCGGGCAGCCTCCCAACCGCCACCAGCTGCGCTTCTCCGACGGCACGGCCGAGGCCTGGGCGCAACGCTGTGCAGTTCTCAAGGACCGGGACCACGCACGGATCGGTGCCGCCGTGCACTCCGTACGGGCGGTGCCCGCGGAGCAGCTGGCGACGGTGGCCCGCTGGGCCGAGGAGCGCCGGGCCCCCCTCCACGTCCACCTGTCCGAGCAGACGGCGGAGAACGACGCCTGCCGGGAGGCCCACGGCCGCACGCCCACCCGGCTGCTCGCCGACCACGGGGTCCTCGGGCCCCGCACGACCGGCGTCCACAGCACGCACCTCACGGACGAGGACATCGCCCTGCTCGGCGGCTCGGGGACCGGCACCTGCATGTGCCCGACGACCGAACGGGACCTGGCCGACGGCATCGGCCCGGCCGTCGCCCTCCAGCAGGCGGGCTCGCCGCTGTCGCTCGGCTCCGACAGCCACGCCGTGATCGACCTGCTCGAAGAGGCCCGCGCCATGGAGCTGAACGAGCGGCTGCGCACCCGCACCCGCGGCCACTGGACGGCCGCCGCGCTGCTGCGGGCCGCCTCGGCGGACGGCCACGCGGCCCTCGGCTGGGACGAGGCGGGCAGCCTGGAGGCCGGCGCGCTCGCCGACTTCACGACGATCGCGCTCGACACCGTCAGGACGGCCGGACCGCTGCCGCGGCTCGGCGCCGAGACCGCCGTATTCGCCGGGACGGCGGCCGACGTGCGCCACACGGTCGTGGCCGGCCGGCACGTCGTGCGCGACGGGGCGCACACCCTCGTACCCGACGTGCCGTCAGCGCTCGCGGACGCCGTCGAGGCGCTGCGCGCCTGACCCCGGCCGACACCGCAGCCACCGCCGCCCACACCGCCGACAAGGCCCACGAGGACGCCATGAGCAGCACGACCGTCATCACCGACATCGCCCGTCTTGTCACCAACGACCCCTCCCTCGGTGACGGATCCCCCCTCGGTCTGATCCACGACGCGGCCGTCGTCATCGACGGCGACCGCGTCGCGTGGATCGGTGAGTCAAGACAAGCACCCGCCACTGACAACCGGGTCGACGCCGGGGGACGGGCGGTGATCCCGGGCTTCGTGGACTCCCACTCGCATCTCGTCTTCGCGGGCGACCGCACCGAGGAGTTCAACGCCCGCATGTCCGGCCGCGCCTACAGCGCCGGCGGCATCCGCACGACGGTCGCCGCGACCCGGGCCGCGAGCGACGAGGACCTGGAGCGCAACCTCGTCCGCCATCTGCGCGAGGCGCTCCGCCAGGGCACCACGACCTTCGAGACCAAGTCCGGCTACGGCCTCACCGTCGAGGACGAGTCCCGGGCCCTGCGGATCGCCTCCCGCCACACCGACGAGGTGACCTACCTGGGCGCGCACATCGTCTCGCCCGACTACGCGGACGACCCCGCCGCCTACGTCGCCCTCGTCACCGGCGAGATGCTCGACGCCTGCGCGCCGCACGCCCGCTGGATCGACGTCTTCTGCGAGAAGGGCGCCTTCGACGGCGACCAGGCCCGCGCCATCCTCACGGCGGGCCGGGCGAAGGGCCTGCACCCCCGCGTCCACGCCAACCAGCTGACGTACGGCCCCGGGGTCCAGCTCGCGGTGGAGCTCGACGCCGCGTCCGCGGACCACTGCACGCACCTCACGGACGCCGACATCGACGCCCTGGCCGGCAGCGCGACCGTGGCCACCCTGCTGCCCGGCGCCGAGTTCTCCACCCGCGCCGCGTGGCCGGACGCCCGCCGCCTCCTGGACGCGGGCGCGACGGTCGCCCTCTCCACCGACTGCAACCCGGGCTCGTCCTTCACGTCCTCGGTCCCCTTCTGCATCGCCCTGGCCGTACGGGACATGGGGATGACCCCGGACGAGGCCCTCTGGTCGGCCACGGCCGGCGGCGCCGCGGCCCTGCGCCGGGACGACATCGGCCGCCTCACCCCGGGCGCGTACGCCGACCTGGCCCTGCTCGACGCGCCGAGCCACGTCCACCTGGCCTACCGGCCCGGGGTCCCGCTGGTGTCGCAGGTGTGGCGGCGCGGAGTCCGCGAGGTCTGAGGCAAGGGGCGGCCGAGGCCAGCGCCGCGGCGCCGTCCGGAGGCGTCCCGGAGGCGCCTCCGCGGCTTCGGGGGCCCACGGGGCCGCCAGACCCGTCCAAGCCCGCCCCGGGGCCTCGTGAGGGCACCTCACGCCTTCCGGCTACGAGGGCACTTCCCGACGCGTGCCGGGTCGCATGGACGGTCGTGCCCGGCGTGAGGTGTCTCACGCGCACCCTGCGCCACGCCCGGCGTGAGGTGTCTCACCCGCCCCGTCCGTCGCACCCGGCGTGAGGTGTCTCACGAGCGCCGGCACCACGACCGGCGGAGACCGGAGCAAGGGACAGACGAAACCGCGCCCGGTCCCCTCGCGGGGATCCGGGCGCGGCCGACGACTTCGGGCGGTCACTCCTCGACCGTCAGTCCCTTCCGCAGGCGGACCAGGGTCCGCGACAGCAGCCGGGAGACGTGCATCTGGGAGATGCCGAGCTCCTCGCCGATCTCCGACTGCGTCAGGCCGGCGACGAAGCGCAGGGACAGGATCTTGCGGTCCCGGGAGGGGAGTTCCGCGATCAGCGGCTTCAGGGACTCGACGTACTCGATGCCTTCGAGCCCGTGGTCCTCGTAGCCGATGCGGTCCGCGAGCGCGCCCTCGGAGTCGTCCTCCTCGGGCTGGGCGTCCAGCGAACTGGCCGTGTACGCGTTCGAGGCGGCCATGCCCTCGACGACCTCGTCCTTGGTGATGCCGAGGCGTTCCGCCAGCTCGCCCACCGTGGGGGCGCGGTCGAGCTGCTGGGCGAGTTCGTCGCCCGCCTTGGCCAGGTCGAGACGGAGCTCCTGGAGCCTGCGCGGCACGCGCACCGACCAGCTGGTGTCGCGGAAGAACCGCTTGATCTCACCGACGATGGTTGGCATCGCGAAAGTCGGGAACTCGACGCCACGACTCAGTTCGAAGCGGTCGATCGCCTTGATCAGGCCGATGGTGCCGACCTGGATGATGTCCTCCATCGGCTCACTGCGGGAGCGGAAGCGGGAGGCGGCGAACTTGACCAGTGCGAGGTTGAGTTCGACCAGGGTGTTGCGGACGTACGAGTACTCGTACGTGCCTTCCTCGAGGGACTCCAGCCGCTCGAAGAGAGTCTTGGACAGGGCCCGTGCGTCAACCGGCCCCACCTCTGCGTACGGAGGGATCTCCGGAAGGCCGGCGAGCCCGTCGGCCTCGCGCGGTGAGGCGGCGAGAGACCCGCCCGTCAGACTGTCCGGAGGGAGTGTCGACGTCGCCTTCTGGGTATGCGATTCGTCGAGCCGGGGTGACATGATGTCCTCCATCGTTCTCGGCATATGGCCGCCGATGCCTGTACGTGCACTGCGGTGTGCGGCGCCTCCAAAGCCGGCCGTGTCGATTAGGTGTCCCTACTAGCCCTACCCGGTTTCGCGACGCCACCGCAAGTGCGCTTCCTTGTGAAATGTCCTTTTTGGCGGGGTTGTTCGGGTGCCAAGGTGCGCAGGGAGGGCGTAGGGTTCGTGAGCATCGGGCAACAGCAACGACGGTCGGGAGAGAGACGGCATGGACCGCGGGACGGTCGGCAGCGCACAGTCGGGCCGGCTTCTTGTCGAAGTGCGAGAAGAGGGCACGAGTGCCGTCGTGACCCCGGCGGGTGAGTTGGATCACCACACCGCCGATCTGTTGCGTGAGCCACTCGAGGAATGTCTGGCCAAGGGCTTCGCCCGGCTGGTCGTGGACTGCTCACGCCTCGAGTTCTGTGATTCCACCGGGCTCAACGTGCTGCTCGGTGCGCGGCTGAAGGCCGAGGCTGCTGGGGGTGGGGTCCATCTCGCGGGAATGCTGCCGGTGGTGGCGAGGGTCTTCGAGATCACCGGGGCGGAGGCCGTCTTCACCGTCCACGAGACGCTGGACGCGGCACTGGCCGAGTAGGCCGACCACCCGGCGGACGGATCACGTGCCGGGGGCCCCGTGTGACCGGCGCGTTGTCCGAGTCACACGTTCCGTGTCGAACAAGTGGGTGTTCGGACGGTTCGGTCGGGCAGGAGACATCCTGAACAAGTCGGCACCCGCACATGTCGGCAGCTCAACCGGCGACTGCGCCGCAGATCCAAACGTACTGAGTCTTGAATCACGAACTGGTGAATCGGTGAGGTGAAGCGCTGATGAGCACCACCCGGCCTTGTCCGCCGGGCGACCGCGGCCCGGAGTCGGGTACCGGCGGCGCTTCCGGGGCCTCCGAACCGGGTGCGACCGCGCCCCCCGAGCAGGGCGCGACCGTGCCCGCCGCCGCCCGTAGGGTCCGCAGACTGGACTTCGAGGGCGAGAGCGGAGTCGTGCCCCTGGCGCGGGACTTCGCCCGTCAGGCGCTCTACGCCTGGGGCTGGCTGCCGGCCGACGGCGCCGACCAGCGCGCCGCCGCCGAGGACGTCCTGCTGGTGGTCTCCGAGCTGGTCACCAACGCCTGTCTGCACGCCGAGGGGCCGGACCAGCTCCTCATCTCGTGCGACAACAAGGTGCTGCGCATCGAGGTCTCCGACCGCGGCACGGGCCAGCCCGCCCCGCGCACCCCGCACCGCGCCGGCCGTCCCGGCGGCCACGGCATGTTCATCGTGCAGCGGCTCTGTCTGGACTGGGGAGTCGTACGCGCCCCCGGCGTCGCCGGCAAGACGGTCTGGGCGGAGCTCGGCGCACCCGCGTGAGCCCGCCGGGCCGACCCCCGTCCAGGTGAGCCGGCCCCCGTGACCGCACCCCCGCGCGCGGCAGGCCCGCGCGCGCCGTCCGGCCGCCTGGCCCGGCCGCACGACCGCGTTCCCGTGACCACGCAGCCGCGGCCACCTGCGTGAGGACACCGCAGGCCCGCCCGCGCGAACGCGCCCCCACCGCACCCCGCCACCCCGCCTCCGCGCCACCTTCGATCCCCACCTCGGGTTACCCCCGGTTCGCAGCCCCCTCCGCTCCTCACCTCCGCGCACCGCATCTCCTCCGGATCCGGGGCGCACTTTGTCTTCCCTCCGTGAGACCCCGGGCGTACTTTGAGCGCCCGATCTGATGTGCCGTCAGAAAACTCCGGCGACGAGGGGACTCGAGGTGTCCTACCGGACGTACCAGAAACGGACCGCCGCGCTCGCGTTCACCGCGGCCCTGGCCGGCTCGGCGGTGCTGATGGCCGCCCCCGCCGCCCTGGCCGACGTGGTGGACGTCGACTACCAGTGCAAGACGCCGATCGGCGACAAGAGCGCCGTCTCGCCCATCGACATCAAGAGCGTCAAGAGCGGCGCCGGCTACAAGCTCACCATGTCCTTCCAGAAGGGCGTCTCCTCCAGCCCCGTGGAGCTGGGCAAGGGCGCCATGAACCCCAGTGCCGTCATCAAGGTGGGCGGCGCCGACAGCGGCACCGTCGCAGTGACCGGCCCCGCCAACCCGGCAGCCATCCCCGCCGACACGCCGATCAAGATCACTGATCTGTCGGGCACGTACACCCCGAAGAAGAGCGGCAAGGTCACCTTCACCGCGGGCGTGCTCACCATCAAGGCGCTCGGCACCACCACGACGTGCACCCCCTCGAACAACCCGAAGCCCTCGCTGACCCTCGACGTCACGGCGGCGGGCGGCGGCGGAGCGCCCGCCGACCAGGCGCGGACGGGCTCCGGCTCCGACGCCGGGCTCCCGCAGACCGGCCCCGGGGACTCCGCGGTCGCCCTCGGCACCCTCGGCGGCACGGTGCTGCTCGCGGGCGCCGCGGGCACGCTGTGGCTGACCCGCAGGCAGCAGACGGCGCGCCGCTGAGCCCGCCGCGAGCGGACCCGCCGGACGCCCCATCCCACCCCGGCGAGGGCCCCCGGAGCCCGGGGGACCCCGCCGCGCCGCCCCTGCCCACGGGAGCCGCCGATGCCGTACGCCCCCAGCGCCGTGCGTGTGCTGTGTCTCGCCGGTCTGCTGCTCGCGGCCGCCGCGCCCGGCGCCGTGGCCGGGGACGGCTGGTCCGTCGTGCCGTCCGCGAGCACGCCGCAGGGGCGGCCGTACGTCTACGCGGAGGGCGAGCCCGGCACGGTCCTCCAGGACGCCGTCTCCGTGCGGAACCCGGGCGGCGGGCCGGTCACCGTGCGGCTGCGCGGGGCGACCACCGACGGCACGGGCGGCACCGGGGGCGAGCGGGCGCGGGACGCCGGTGCCTGGATCGGCTTCGCGGGGACGCGCGGCGGGCGGCGGGTCCCGGTCGGCGCGGTGTCGGTGCGGGTCCCCGCGCACACCCGCGCCGAGGTGCCCTTCACGGTGAGCGTCCCGGCGGACGCGGCGCCCGGCGACCGGACCGGTACGATCCGCGCCACCGGCGGCGGCCGGTCCTCGGCGGTCCGGATCCGGCTGCGGGTCGGCGGTCCCGCGCTGTCCGCGCTGACCGTCGAGCACGTCGCGGTGCGCCCCGGCCGGATCTCGTACGAAGTCGTCAACCGCGGTACCACCGTGCTCACTCCGCGGCTCGCCGTGCACGCCGACGGACTCCTCGGCGCCCTCCTCGACCGTCCGCCGCGCACCCTGCCCGTCGAGCTGCCGCCCGGTCGCCGGATCACCCTCAGCGAGCCGTGGACGGGGACTCCGGCGCTCGACGCCGTCGAGGTGCGGCTGACGGTGACGGCGCGGGGTGGCGCGCGCGGCACGGCGTCCGCGTCCGCGCGCTTCGTGCCCTGGCGTGCGGTGGGCGCGGCCGCGGGCGCCCTCGCGGTCGTCGCCGCCCTGGTCGCCGTACGGCGGCGGCGCACTCGTACGGCGGACGGCGCGCCCCAAGACGCCCGCAGGGAAGCCGAGTTGACGGGAGCGGTGACGTGAAGGTGCGCATTCCGGCGCTGTTGGCCGTCCTCGCGTTCGTATGGGTCCCACTGTCCGGGCCGGTCGCGGTCGCGGCGGACCGGCCGTCCGTCGGACTCTCCAAGTCCCAGGCGGGCGCGGGGGGTTCGATCACCGTCTCGGGCAGCGACTGGGGTGCGAAGCGGCTGCTGATGATCCTGATCTGCGGCCAGTCCGTGCCGTCGCGGGGAGTGGTCGGCGGCACCAACTCCTGTGCCAACGCGGACGGCCGGGCCGTCACCACCGACGCCGGGGGCCGCTTCGAGCGCGGGCTCCCGGTCGTCGAACCGCCGAGGCCGTGCCCGTGCGTGGTGCACGTCGCCACCGTCACGGGCCCGAAGGCCGCGGCGGACGCCGTCCTCGTGGTCGCCGGCCACTCGGTCGAGCCGCTGCCGGAGGAGGCGGCGGGCGGTCGGCTCTCCGTGCTGACGGACACCCGACTCGACGGCTCCGGCACGCTGCTGACCTGGTTCGGCTCACCGCCCTCGCGCCGGCTGGTGTTCACCGTCGGCAACACCGGGACGACCCCGGTCAGGAACCCCGTCTTCCAGGTCGGCACCGCGCACGGCGTGTTCGCGCCGCGGTGGGAGGAACAGCAGTGGCGCGGCACGATCGCGCCGGGCCGCAAGGCGCGCGTCTCCCTGCCGGTGGAGCTGCCCGCCGGGGCGCACGGCGACTACACGGTCTCGCTGAAGTACGGCGGCCGGGTGCTGGCGGAGCAGCCGTTGGGCGTCGGCCGGCCTTGGGGAGTGACCCTCTTCTGGATCCTGGTGTGCGTCGTCGTGCCGGCGGCCGTCTTCCGCGCCGGCATGGCGGTCGTGGACCGGGTGCGGCCCCGCCGGACCTCCGGGCGCGGCGGCCGGCACCGCGGACTGCGCCTGCCCGAACGGGCCCCGCGCGCACCGGGGCCGGGCCGGTCCGGGTCACGGTCCGCGAAACCGGCATCTGGATCCCCGGCGGCCCCGGCGGCCCCGGCGCCCCCGGCGCTGCCGTGGTTCACGCCGGACACCGATCCGGGGACCCCGGCGGCCCCTCAGCTCTCCGCACCGCACGAGAACGGTCCGACGACCCCGACGAGGAGAGGGAACACGTGAGCAGGAGACGGAGAGCCGGCGCGGCCGGAGTCGCGCTGATGCTCGGCGGCGCGGGCATGCTGCTGGGAGTCGCCGCGGCCCCGGCCCAGGCCGCCGAGGTGGCGTACGCGACCGAGTGCGTGCCGCCCGCCCTCTCGGGGCTGCCCCCGGTCCAGGGCACGACGAAGGCGGAGATCACCGCCCCGGCCGAGGCGAAGGTCGGCGACGAGGTGACGGTCACCTGGACGTTCGTCCAGGCCGCGTCCAGGAACCCGGACGTCCTCGACCTCGACAAGGACACGGTCAAGCCGACGGGCACCCTCAAGGCGGCGGGCGCGCAGACGGCGGCCGTCGCGATGGAGGGGCCGCGCACCAACCCGGCGATCCCCAAGAACAGCGACATGAAGCTGTCCCAGATGACGGGAAGGCTGAAGCTGACCACCGCGGGCGAGGTGACGCTCACACCCGACGCGTACACCATCAACGTCAGCAAGCCGCTGTCGACCGACACGAAGTGCACGCCGAAGGAGACCGTGAAGTCCGCGGCGACCATCAAGGTGACGGCGGGCGGTGGGAGTCCGGGCGGCACGACGGGCGGACAGCCCACGGCGACCCCGCCCACGGGCACGCCGTCGGCCAGTGCCACCGGTCCCGGGGGCACGGGCGGCAGTGGCACGGGCGGCTCCACCGGAGGCGGCGGGCAGACCGACTTCCCCGGCAAGGAGGTGTCCGTCCCCTACGCCTGCAAGACCCCCATCGGCGACAAGGACGCGACGTCGCCCGTGCGGATCGACGCGAAGAAGGACGGCGGGAGCTTCGGACTCACCGTCCGGTTCGGGAAGTCCGTGATGGACAGCCCGGCCGACATCCCCGCCGGCTCGGTGAAGCCGTCGATGGAGGTCGTCCTGGGCGGCGCGGACAAGGGCACGGTGCACGTCGAGGGCCCGGCCAACGCCTCGGCGATCAAGGCGGGCGACCCGATCGAGGTCCCCGACCTGACGGGCACCTACAAGCCGGGCGCGAGCGGGAAGTCGACCCTCTCGCCGGGCGTGCTGACCGTGCGGGCCCTCGGTACGACGACCACCTGCACCCCGGTGCAGACGGCCGTCTCCCTGACCCTCGACACCACGGAGCAGGCGAGCGGCGCCTCGGGCGGCGGCTCGGCGGCGGGCGGTACGGCGGGCGGCGGCACCGCGAACGGCGCTGCGGCGTCCGGCGGCGGCCTCGCGGAGACGGGCGCCGAGGCCCACGGCGCCCTGAAGGCCCTCGGGCTGGTCGCGGGGACGGTGTTCCTGCTCGGCGGGGCGGTCTTCACGTTCATGCCCCACCGCCGGCCGCACTGACCGGCCCGGCACCCGCGAAAACTCGCCCGTGCACGGCGAGGGGCCCCGCACACGGCTAAGGGCCCCGCACACGACGAAGGGCCCGCACACGACGGAGGGCCGCCGCACCTGATCGGTGCGGCGGCCCTCCGTCGCCGTGCGTCAGCGCACGGGCCGCGGGCGCGTCAGCGGACGTCGCCCATCAGCTCCTTGACCTTCTTGCGGTACATCCACACCGCGAATCCGGCGACCGCGGCGAGCGTGGCCTCCAGGGTCACGATGCCCATCTTGTTCAGGTCGACCCCGGCGATGGAGAGCAGACCGGTCGTGGCGTCACCGGCGGTGACGGCCAGGAACCAGACGCCCATCATCTGCGAGGCGTACTTCGCGGGCGCCATCTTCGTCGTCAGCGAGAGGCCGACGGGGGAGACCGTCAGCTCACCGACGGTCTGCACGAAGTAGATCGCGACCAGCCACAGCGCGGCCGCCTTGTGACCGCCCTCGGCGATCGTCAGGGGAGCCAGGAAGAGGAAGAAGGACGCGCCGATGAGGATCAGGCCCGAGGCGAACTTCACCGCGGTGCTCGGCTCCTTGCCGCGCCGGTTCAGCGCCAGCCACAGCCAGGCGAACACCGGCGCGAGGGCCATGATCATGACCGGGTTGACCGACTGGTACCAGGAGACCGGGAACTCCCAGCCGAAGACGCTGTTGTCCGCGGAGGTGTCGGCGAACAGCGACAGCGTCGAACCGCCCTGGTCGTAGATCATCCAGAACACGGCGGCGGCGACGAAGAACCAGATGTACGCCGACATCTTCGACTGCTCGACGCGGTCCAGCTCCTTGTCGCGCTTGATGCGCGCGATGACCATGACCGGGATCAGCAGACCGGCGACCGTGATCGGGACCAGCAGCCAGTTCAGCGTGTAGTGGCCGGAGAAGCCGACGATCGCGTAGAACACCACGGCGACGCCCGCCCACATCGCGGACTTGCGGAGCGTTGCGGCCTTCTCCTCGGCGGACAGCGGCGTCGGGACGACGTCGGACCGCGCGCTCAGGTGGCGGCTGCCGAGCAGGAACTGGATCAGGCCCAGCGCCATGCCGAGCGCGGCGAGCGCGAAGCCCAGGTGCCAGTTGACGTTCTCACCGATGGTGCCGATGATCAGCGGCGCGGCGAAGGCGCCGAGGTTGATGCCCACGTAGAAGAGGGTGAAGCCACCGTCGCGGCGCGGGTCGTCCGGGCCGTCGTAGAGGTGGCCGACCATCGTGGAGATGTTGGCCTTGAGCAGGCCGGAGCCGATCGCGACCAGACCGAGGCCCGCGTAGAAGGTGCCGGAGTTCGGCAGGGCCAGGGTGAGGTGGCCGAGCATGATGACCGCGCCGGCGACGGCGACGGTCTTGCGCGGTCCGAGGACACGGTCGGCGAACCAGCCGCCCGGCAGGGCGAGCAGGTACACCAGCGACAGGTAGACCGAGTAGATCGCGGTCGCGGTCGCCGCGCTGAGGTGCAGGCCGCCGGGAGCGACGAGGTACAGCGGGAGCAGTGCCCTCATGCCGTAGTAGGAGAAACGCTCCCACATCTCGGTCATGAAGAGAGTGGCCAGTCCGCGGGGGTGGCCGAAGAAGGACTTCTCGGAACCGGGGGTGCCCGGAGTGACCGAGTCCTTCGTCAGGCTGGACGCCATGGTCGTTCCTTGCTGGTCGGGGCGTGCCGCACGGGGGGTCCCCCGGGCCCGGACGCGGCCGGGTACCAGGGGGCGGGAGCGCGCCCGGTGGGGGGCGGCCGGCACCGGCGGGACTCGACCGTCCGCCCCCACGCCCAGGGGAGTCCGCTCCGGGTCACGAAGCGGTGGACGACGACCACCGGGATCCACGCCCCTTCGCGCGTCGATGCGCTCGGGGCCCGGCCACAGGTCATTCCTTTCAAGGCTGGCGAACACCAGCCCGCACACAAAAGAGACCTTCAGCATCGAACTCCCGCCAAAGGTCCCCGTGTGGTGCTACAGGCGTCTGGTCACCATACGACATGTGAATGCGGCATATGGAAGGACTTGAGACATGGATCACAGGTAAGAAAGGAACCGCAGACGTTTATTCGAAGGTCTTCACCAGGATCGCATCCCACAGCCGCAGGCGACTTGCGTCACAGCGCGCGGCGGACCGGCCTCCGGAGACGGGCCGCGGCCCCGCCGGACGAAGGTAAGAATCACGCCTGCGGATCACCCCCCGGCTCCCGTCCGGGGCGGACTACCATCAGCCCATGACCCGTGTACTGCTCGCCGAGGACGACGCGTCCATCTCGGAGCCGCTGGCCCGCGCCCTGCGCCGCGAGGGTTACGAGGTGGAGGTGCGCGAGGACGGACCCACCGCGCTCGACGCCGGCATCCAGGGCGGCGTCGACCTGGTCGTGCTGGACCTCGGACTGCCCGGCATGGACGGCCTGGAGGTGGCCAGGCGGCTGCGCGCCGAGGGCCAGACCATCCCGATCCTCATCCTGACCGCGCGCGCCGACGAGGTGGACACCGTCGTCGGCCTGGACGCGGGCGCCGACGACTACGTCACCAAGCCGTTCCGGCTGGCCGAGCTGCTGGCCCGGGTCCGGGCCCTGCTCCGGCGCGGCGCCGCCGAGCCCCAGCAGCCGCCCGCCACCCACGGCGTGCGGATCGACGTCGAGTCGCACCGCGCGTGGATGGGTGACGAGGAACTCCAGCTCACCGCCAAGGAGTTCGACCTCCTGCGGGTCCTCGTCCGGGACGCGGGCCGGGTCGTCACCCGCGACCAGCTGATGCGCGAGGTCTGGGACACCACCTGGTGGTCCTCCACCAAGACCCTCGACATGCACATCTCCTGGCTCCGCAAGAAGCTGGGGGACGACGCGGCGAACCCCCGCTACATCGCGACGGTGCGGGGCGTGGGCTTCCGCTTCGAGAAGAGCTAGGCCGTGTCCGCGACCTAGGCCTGTCGCCCGGGTCGGCCCGATCCGCCCGACAGGCCCCACGGGACCCTTGTCCGCACGGGCCGGCCCCAGCCCCTCCGCTCCCCAGGTGACAGGTCATGCGCCGACGACTCATCCAGTCCACGCTCGCCGTCGTACTCGTGGTGATCGCCGTCTTCGGTGTGTCCCTCGTCATCGTCGAGACCCGGACCATCAGCAACAGCGCCCAGGAACGGGTGGACTCCGAGGCACTGCGCCTCGCCAGCATCGTGGACAGCCGCATCCTCGGCGACGAGCGGATCAGCGGCGACATCCTCAGGGACCAGGTCGCCGAGGGCCGCTACGCCGTGATCCGCGTCCCCGGGCAGGCGCCCATCGAGATCGGCGAACCGCTCACCGGCGACGTCATCCACGCCAAGGCCACCGGCGAGGAGGGCGAGACGGTCACGGTCGAGGAGCCGCGTTCCTCGGTCACCCGCGAGGTCGGCCGGACCCTCATGATCATCGCCGCGGTCGCGCTGCTCGCCGTGATCGCCGCCGTCCTGCTCGCGGTACGGCAGGCCAACCGCCTCGCCTCCCCGCTCACCGACCTCGCGGAGACGGCGGAACGGCTCGGCTCGGGCGACCCCCGCCCCCGCCACAAGCGCTACGGCGTCCCGGAGCTGGACCGCGTCGCCGACGTCCTGGACTCCTCCGCCGAGCGCATCGCCCGCATGCTGACGGCCGAGCGCAGACTGGCCGCCGACGCCTCCCACCAGCTCCGTACGCCGCTGACGGCCCTGTCCATGCGGCTGGAGGAGATCACCCTCACCGACGACCCGGACACGGTGAAGGAGGAGGCGACCATCGCGCTGACCCAGGTCGAGCGGCTCACCGACGTCGTGGAGCGGCTGCTGACCAACGCGCGCGACCCGCGCACCGGCTCCGCCGTCTCCTTCGACCTCGACGAGGTCATCCTCCAGCAGCTCGCCGAGTGGCGTCCCGCCTACCGCAGCGCGGGCCGCGCCATCGTCAGCTCCGGCAAGCGGCACCTGCGGGCGGTCGGCACCCCGGGCGCGGTCGCGCAGGTCCTCGCCGCCCTCATCGAGAACTCCCTCATGCACGGCGGCGGCACCGTCGCCCTGCGCACCCGCGTCACCGGCAACCAGGCCGTCGTGGAGATCACCGACGAGGGTCCGGGCGTCCCCGCCGACCTGGGCGCCCGCATCTTCGAGCGCACGATCAGCGGCCGCAACTCCACGGGCATCGGCCTGGCCGTCGCCCGCGACCTCGCGGAGGCCGACGGCGGCCGGCTGGAGATGCTCCAGGCCCAGCCCCCGGTCTTCGGCCTGTTCCTGTCCCGTACGCCGCTGAAGCGGCCCGCGGAGGGGGAGCAGGAGCCGACGGTCCGCTGACGGGCGGGCTCGTGCGACGAACGCCCGCCCGGCGGGATCAGGGCACGCGCTGGGCGGGCCGTCCGGCCTGTTCCGGCCGGGACCCGAGAATCGATTCCGCGCCCGGCACCGGCTCGCTCACCGGGAGCGAGCGGAACACCATCGTGCGGTACGACCAGAACCGGAACATCGTCGCGATGCCGATGCCGAGGACCTTGAAGACGTTGCGCTGCACCGGGCTGTCCCAGCCGAAGCCGTAGATCGCCGCGTAGAGCACGCCGTTCTCGATGACCAGGCCCACCATGCTGAACGCCAGGAAGAGCGTGAGCTCCTTCGTCCGGGCGCTCTTGTCGCGGTCACGGTAGGTGAAGTAGCGGAAACCCACGTAGTTGCAGGCGATGGCGACGACCGTGGCGATCACGTTCGCCCGGACGGCCTGGAGGTCGGTGGTGTGCCACAGCAGATTCGAGACGCCGAAGTTGACCACGGTGCCCAGGGCGCCCACGGCCCCGAACTTGGCGACCTCGCGTAGGAGCCGGTCGAACCGCTCGCGCACCGCGCTGCGGGGCGCTCGCAGGTCCGTGGAACCACTGCCCATCGTGTCGCCAGCCCCCGTCGTTCGGATGCGTACCTCGGATACGTCGACCCAGCCATGCTAACCAGCGGCCCCCGGCGGCGCCCGTGTACGGGCGGACACGCGGGCAAAGACCGGCCCTCGCACCCCTTCGGAGGGGGGTCGGGGAGGGACCAGATCCGGCCGCTCCGGCGTGGCCGATACTCTTGGAGCGTGACGTTCCCGGTAGTCGGCATGGTCGGCGGGGGTCAGCTCGCTCGTATGACACACGAGGCGGGCATCCCGCTCGGCATCAGGTTCAAGCTCCTCAGTGACACCCCGCAGGACTCAGCGGCGCAGGTGGTGGGTGATGTCGTCGTCGGCGACTACCGCGACCTCGACACGCTGCGTGACTTCGCGCGGGGCTGCGACGTGATCACCTTCGATCACGAACACGTACCCACCGAGCATCTGCGGGCCCTGGAGGCGGACGGCATCCCCGTCCGCCCGGGCCCCGACGCACTCGTGCACGCCCAGGACAAGGGCGTGATGCGCGCGAAGCTCACCGAGATCGGCGTGCCCTGCCCCCGGCACCGGATCGTGAGCGACGTCGAGGACGTCGCCCGGTTCGCCGCCGAGGGCGACGGGTTCCCCGTGATCCTCAAGACGGTCCGCGGCGGCTACGACGGCAAGGGGGTCTGGTTCGTGCGCTCCGCCGAGGAGGCCGCCGCGCCCTTCCGTGCCGGCGTCCCGGTCCTCGCCGAGGAGAAGGTCGACTTCGTGCGCGAGCTCGCGGCCAACGTGGTGCGCTCGCCGCACGGCCAGGCGGTCGCCTACCCCGTCGTGGAGTCCCAGCAGGTCGACGGCGTCTGCGACACGGTGATCGCGCCCGCCCCCGGCATCCCGGAGGCCCTCGCCCTGGAGGCCGAGGAGCTGGCCCTGCGCATCGCGCAGCGGCTCGGCGTCGTCGGGCACCTCGCGGTGGAGCTGTTCGAGACCCGCGACGGCCGCATCCTGGTCAACGAACTGGCGATGCGCCCGCACAACTCGGGCCACTGGACCCAGGACGGCGCGATCACCTCCCAGTTCGCCAACCACGTCCGCGCCGTGCTCGACCTGCCGCTCGGCGACCCGCGCCCGCGCGCCCCGTGGACCGTCATGGTCAACGTCCTGGGCGGCGACTACCCCGACATGTACTCCGCGTACCTGCACTGCATGGCCCGGGACCCCAAGCTCAAGATCCACATGTACGGCAAGGACGTGAAGCCCGGCCGCAAGGTGGGCCACGTCAACACCTACGGCGACGACCTGGACGACGTCCTCGATCGCGCCCGGCACGCAGCCGGCTATCTGAGAGGCACGATCACCGAATGAGCACGTCCCCGCAGTCGCCCGTGGTCGGCATCGTCATGGGGTCCGACTCCGACTGGCCCGTCATGGAGGCCGCCGCGAAGGCCCTCGACGAGTTCGAGATCCCCTACGAGGTGGACGTCGTCTCCGCGCACCGCATGCCGCGCGAGATGATCACGTACGGCGAGCACGCCGCGGAGCGCGGCCTCAAGGCGATCATCGCGGGCGCGGGCGGCGCCGCCCACCTGCCCGGCATGCTGGCCTCGGTCACCCCGCTGCCCGTCATCGGGGTCCCGGTGCCGCTCAAGTACCTCGACGGCATGGACTCGCTGCTGTCCATCGTGCAGATGCCCGCCGGCGTCCCCGTCGCGACCGTCTCCGTCGGGGGCGCGCGCAACGCCGGCCTGCTGGCCGCCCGCATCCTCGCCGCGCACGACGAGGAACTGCTCGCCCGGATGCGGGAGTTCCAGCAGGAGCTGAACGACCAGGCCACCGAGAAGGGCAAGCGGCTGCGCACCAAGGTCGAAGGCGCGGGCGGCGGCTTCGGGTTCGGGAAGTGACGCGGATGTCCTCCCTGGACCTCGCCCGCGAACTGCTCGCCGACTTCCCCGTGGTCGACGGGCACAACGACCTCCCGTGGGCCCTGCGCGAGCAGGTCCGCTACGACCTCGGCGCCCGCGACATCGCCGCCGACCAGAGCGCCCACCTGCACACCGACCTGGCGCGGCTGCGCGCGGGCGGGGTCGGCGCCCAGTACTGGTCGGTGTACGTGCGCTCGGACCTGCCGGGCGCGCTGACGGCGACCCTCGAACAGATCGACTGCGTACGGCAGCTGATCGACCGTCACCCGGCCGACCTGCGGGCCGCGCTGACCGCCGCGGACCTGGAGGCGGCGCGCGAGGAGGGCCGTATCGCCTCCCTGATGGGGGCCGAGGGCGGGCACTCCATCGACAACTCCCTCGGCGCGCTGCGGCAGTTGTACGCGCTGGGCGTGCGGTACATGACCCTCACGCACAATGACAACATCGCCTGGGCCGACTCGGCGACGGACGTGCCGCGCGTCGGCGGTCTGTCCGCGTTCGGCCGCGAGGTGGTCCGGGAGATGAACCGCGAGGGCATGCTCGTGGACCTCTCGCACGTGGCGGCGACGACGATGCGCGACGCGCTCGACACCAGCGTCGCGCCGGTGATCTTCTCCCACTCCTCCGCCCGCGCGGTGTGCGACCACCCGCGCAACATCCCGGACGACGTCCTGGAGCGGCTGCCCGCCAACGGGGGAGTGGCGATGGTGACGTTCGTGCCGAAGTTCGTCCTCCAGGCGGCCGTCGACTGGACGGCCGCGGCGGACGAGAACATGCGCGCGCACGGCTTCCACCACCTCGACACCACCGCCGAGGCCATGCAGGTCCACCGCGCCTTCGAGGAGACGAACCCGCGCCCCGTCGCCACTGTCTCCGCGGTCGCCGACCACCTGGACCACATGCGCGAGGTCGCCGGCGTCGACCACCTCGGCATCGGCGGCGACTACGACGGCACGGCGTTCACGCCCCAGGGCCTGGACGACGTCTCCGGCTACCCGAACCTCGTGGCGGAGCTGCTGGACCGCGGCTGGTCCCGCGCCGACCTCGCCAAGCTGACCTGGCAGAACGCGGTACGGGTGCTGGGCGCGGCCGAGGACGTGTCCCGCGACCTGCGGGCGAGCCGCGGCCCGTCGAACGCCACCCTGGAGCAGCTGGACTGCTGAGCGGTCCCGTGGCGTTCGGGGGCCCGTACCCCCGAACGCCCCATCCACCGAGAAGCCCGGGGGCCTCCGTGCGACGGTGACCGTACTGCGATCACGCTGACGTACGGAGCCGGCCATGGCAGACCTCCAGGACGACCTGCACAGCACCGCCGAGGTGGGCGGACTCGACCGGCCCGTCGCGCTGCCCGCGACCGCGCCGCAACGGCACGCCGAGGAGGAGCCCGCCGTCTCCCCCGACGTGCTGGAGCGGGCCCACACCCTGCTCGCCGAGCACCCCGTCGCCGACGGCTACACGGGTCTGCCCTGGGCGCTGCGCCACCTGCCCTGGTACGACCTGGAGCTGGGCGAGAGCGCCCTGGACACGGATGTGCCGCGGCTGCGGGCGGGGCACGTGGGCGCGCTGTTCTGGTCGCTGCACCTGCCCGAGGGGCTGGCCGGCGACCGGGCCGTCGGCGCGACCCTCGACCAGATCGACCTGGTGAAGACGGTGGTGCAGGCGCACCCCGAGGGCCTGCGCCTCGCGTACAGCGCGGGCCAGATCACCGACGCCCGATACTGCGGCCGCATCGCCGTGCTGCTCGGCCCCGCGGGCGCCCCCGCGCTCGGCGACTCCCTGGGCATCCTGCGGGCGCTGCGCGGCCTCGGGCTGCGCTTCCTGACGCTCACGGGCACCAGCTGGGCGAGCGGGACGGGCCTGACCCGCTTCGGCGAGGAGGTGGTCCGCGAGATGAACCGCCTGGGCGTGCTCCCGGACCTCTCCGGCGCCTCCGACGCCACGGTCCGCCGCGCCTTCGCGGTCTCCAAGGCGCCGGTGGTCTTCGTCCGGTCCGCGGCCCGCTCGCTGCGCCCCCACCCGGCCAACCTGCCCGACGACGTGCTGACCGAGCTGGGGGCGGCCCACGGACTGTGCCTGGTACCGCTGACGGCCGAGCAGACAGGCCCCTCGGTGGCGGACGTGGCCGACCACCTCGACCACGTGCGCGCGCTCGCGGGACCCGAGTGCGTCGGCCTCTCGGGGACGTACGACACGGGGGCGGCGCACCCACGCGGCCTCGCCGACACCTCCTGCTACCCGCGCCTGGTGGCGGAGCTGCTGGACCGCGGCTGGCCCGAGTCCGACATCGCCCTGCTCACCTGGGGCAACGTCCAACGGGTGCTGCGCAACGCCGACTTCACGGCCCGCGCCGCGCAGTCCCGGCGCGAGCCGTCCACGGCGAAGATCTCCGAACTGGACAGCTGAGGCGGGCGGAGCGCCCCCGCCACGGCCGGCCGGTCAGCAGGCGCAGAGGCAGAACGGATGCCCCGCGGGATCGGCGTACACCCGGAAGGTGCGGGAGCGGTCCTCGGTGTCCAGCGGCTTGGCGCCGAGTGCCAGCACGCCCTTCTCGGCCGCGTCCAGGTCGGGGACCATCAGGTCCAGGTGGAACTGCTGGGAGTGCTCGGCGGCGGGCCACTTCGGCGGTACGAATCCGGGCGCGGCCTGGAACGCCAGCGTCCGGCCGCCCGGCACCTTCAGGTCCACCCACTCCCCGTCGCCCTCGACCGTGCCGCCGAGCACCTCGGCGTAGAACCCGGCCAGGGCGCGGGGGTCGGGACAGTCCAGGACGACGGCGCCCAGTTCGGCCAGAGCCATGACTTCCTCCTGTGTCACCTGCGGAATGCGGTTACCTGTAGAGGCGGGTAACCAGTAACGGTTACTGCATGCTCCCGCATAGGAGGTAACGTCGCAAGCATGAATGACCGTGCGCCCGCACCCGGCGGCCTGGCCCTGGTCCAGGCGCTGGTGAACACCCTGGACATCGACTCGGGCGCCGACCGGCTGGACACGGAGGAGGGACGGGCGCCCTTCGGTCTCACGGAGGCGGACGGGCCGGCGGCGCGCGAACTGCGCGAGTCGCTGCGCGCGGTGTGCCTGGCCCACGCCGGGCATCCGCCGCACCGCGAGGTGACCCCGCTCGGCCGGCTGCTCGCGGAGGCGCCCCTGGTGGTCACGGTGGACGGCGACGGCGCCGCCTCGCTCACCGCGGCCGACCCGGCGCCGCTGGCCTCCCGGGTGGCGGCGGCGGTCGCACAGGCGCTCGTGGAGGGCACCTGGCTCCGCCTCAAGGCCTGCGAGGCACCGGACTGCCACTGGGCGTACTACGACCGCAGCCCGGCGGGGCGGGGCCGCTGGTGCTCCATGGCCGTCTGCGGGGCCCGCGCGAAGATGCGCCGCTACCGCGCGAAGTAGCGGCTTGTGGCCACGCCCCGGGGCGCGGCGGGGGAGAATGTGCGAGGACGCCGGTCCGGCCGACTGAGCCTCGGCCGGACCGGCGTTCTCCCGAGTGCGGGCGCTACGCCGTGGGCCGGCCCATCGCGCGGTACGTCCAGCCGGCCCGGCGCCACAGCTCCGGGTCGAGGGCGTTGCGGCCGTCCAGGACCAGCCGGGCGGTGACCGCCTCGCCCAGCACGGCCGGGTCCAGCTCGCGGAACTCGCGCCACTCCGTCAGGTGCAGGACCACGTCGGCGCCGCGCACCGCTTCGAGGGCCGAGTCGGCGTAGCCGAGCGTCGGGAAGATCCGGCGGGCGTTCGCCATGCCCTTCGGGTCGTAGACGGTGACCTGGCCGCCCTGGAGGTGGATCTGCCCGGCGACGTTCAGCGCGGGGGAGTCCCGTACGTCGTCGGAGTCCGGCTTGAAGGTCGCGCCGAGCACGGCGACCCGCTTGCCCAGGAAGGAACCCCCGCCGAGCGCCTCGCGCGCCAGCTCCACCATCTGGCCGCGCTGGCGCATGTTGATGGAGTCGATCTCGCGCAGGAAGGTCAGCGCCTGGTCGGCGCCCAGCTCGCCGGCGCGGGCCATGAAGGCGCGGATGTCCTTGGGCAGACAGCCGCCGCCGAAGCCGATCCCGGCGCGCAGGAACTTCCTGCCGATCCGGTCGTCGTGCCCGATGGCCTCGGCCAGCTTGGCGACGTCACCGCCGGCCGCCTCGCAGACCTCGGCCATGGCGTTGATGAACGAGATCTTGGTGGCGAGGAAGGAGTTCGCGGAGGTCTTCACCAGCTCCGCGGTCGGGAAGTCGGTCACCACGAACGGCGAGCCCTCGGCCACGGGCGTCGTGTAGACCTCGCGCAGCAGCTTCTCGGCGCGCTCGCTGCGGACGCCGACGACGATGCGGTCGGGGTGCAGCGTGTCCTGCACGGCGAAGCCCTCGCGAAGGAACTCCGGGTTCCAGGCCAGTTCGGCGTCCCCGCCGGCCGGCGCCAGCTCCGCCAGCCGGGCCGCGAGCCGGTCCGCCGAGCCGACGGGCACGGTCGACTTGCCGACGACCAGCGAGGGGCCGCGCAGATGCGGGGCGAGCGACTCGAACGCGGCGTCGACGTACGACATGTCGCAGGCGTACTCGCCGTGCTTCTGCGGGGTGTTCACGCAGACGAAGTGCACGTCGCCGAACGCGCCGACCTCGGCCCAGTCCATCGTGAAGCGCAGCCGGCCGCTGGATCCCTCGATGCCCGCGACGTGCTTGCGGAGCAGCTCCTCCAGACCGGGCTCGTACATCGGGACCTCGCCCCGCTGGAGCATCTCGATCTTCTCGGGCACCACGTCGAGACCGAGGACCTCGTAGCCGAGTTCCGCCATGGCCGCGGCGTGCGTGGCGCCGAGATAGCCGGTGCCGATCACGGTGATCTTGAGGGCCATGCGGTGCTCCCGTGCTTCCAGGCGGACTTCGTTCTGCAGTGCGGGCCCGAGCATAGTCGGGGCGTGACGGGGCCCCTCACCGGGCAACTTCCCCCTGTCGCCAAGCTCACGTATCACTCGGGTGGGCGGACCTCTAAAATTTGGGTTACTTAACGGTAATTAGCGTCCTTGGAGCGTGAGAGACCTTGGCCGGATCGGCTGATTTCGACCTGTACCGCCCGTCCGAGGAGCACGACATGCTCCGGGACGCGATCCGTGCGCTGGCCGAGGCGAAGATCGCGCCGTACGCCGCCGCGGTGGACGAGGAAGCCCGTTTCCCGCAGGAGGCGCTGGACGCCCTGACCGCGAACGACCTGCACGCGGTGCACGTGCCCGAGGAGTACGGCGGCGCCGGCGCCGACGCGCTGGCCACGGTCATCGTGATCGAGGAGGTGGCGCGGGTGTGCGCCAGCTCCTCCCTGATCCCGGCGGTGAACAAGCTGGGCTCGCTCCCGGTGATCCTCTCCGGCTCCGAGGACCTGAAGAAGCGGTACATGACCCCGCTCGCCAAGGGCGAGGGGATGTTCTCGTACTGCCTCTCCGAGCCGGACGCCGGTTCGGACGCCGCGGGCATGAAGACGAAGGCGGTCCGCGACGGCGACCACTGGATCCTCAACGGCGTGAAGCGCTGGATCACCAACGCCGGCGTGAGCGAGTTCTACACGGTCATGGCGGTGACCGACCCCACGAAGCGCTCCAAGGGCATCAGCGCCTTCGTGGTCGAGAAGTCGGACGAGGGCGTCTCCTTCGGCGCCCCGGAGCGGAAGCTCGGCATCAAGGGCTCCCCGACCCGCGAGGTCTACCTCGACAACGTGCGCATCCCCGCGGACCGCATGATCGGCGCCGAGGGCACCGGCTTCGCCACCGCCATGAAGACCCTGGACCACACCCGCATCACCATCGCGGCGCAGGCGCTGGGCATCGCGCAGGGCGCCCTGGACTACGCGAAGGGCTACGTCCAGGAGCGCAAGCAGTTCGGCAAGCCGATCGCCGACTTCCAGGGCATCCAGTTCATGCTCGCCGACATGGCCATGAAGATCGAGGCCGCCCGCCAGCTCACCTACGCGGCCGCCGCCAAGTCCGAGCGCGGCGACAAGGACCTCACCTTCCAGGGCGCCGCCGCCAAGTGCTTCGCCTCCGACGTGGCCATGGAGGTCACCACGGACGCCGTCCAGCTGCTCGGCGGCTACGGCTACACCCGCGACTACCCGGTCGAGCGCATGATGCGCGACGCGAAGATCACGCAGATATACGAGGGCACGAACCAGGTCCAGCGGATCGTCATGGCCCGCAACCTGCCGTAACCGCTCCTCCCGCGCACGAAGAGGGCCCCGCCGGTGCGACCGGCGGGGCCCTCTTCGTGCGGTGCGGCGGGGCTCAGTTGCCCGACACCGTCACCTTCTCGTCGTTCTTCAGCTCGTTCACCAGGGTCTTCACCTTGGCCTTGTCCCAGACGAGGTTGCCGCCGGTGGAACCCGAGATCGGCATGTTCATCGAGGTGCCCTCGCCGCCGCTGACGCTCTTCATCGCCCAGAACATGTCGCCCAGGTCGAACAGGCCCATGTCCTTGTCCACGATCAGGGTGTCCAGGCCGGCGCTCATCGTCGGGTACAGCTTGAACGGGTTCAGGATCGTGCCCGGCGTCGCGACCTGGTTGGCCAGCGCCGAGAGGAACTTCTGCTGGTTCTTCGTACGGTCCAGGTCGCTGCCCGCGAGCGCGTACCGGGTGCGCACGAAGGCGAGTGCCTGCTGCCCGTCCAGGGTCTGCTTGCCCGCCTCGAAGTCGGCACCGGACTTGGTGTCCTTCATGCCGCCCTTGGGGATCTCGATCTCCACGCCGCCGACCGAGTCGACGATGTTCGCGAAGCCCGCGAAGCCGATCTCCACGTAGTGGTCGATGTGCAGGCCGGTGTTGAACTCGACCGTGCGGACCAGGAGTTCGGGCCCGTCCTCCGCGTACGCCGCGTTCAGCTTCACGTGCCGACCCGTGCCCTGGTACGTCTTGCCCGACTCGGAGCCCTTGAAGGTGGGGATCTCGACGTCGGAGTCGCGGGGGAGGGAGATCAGCGTGGAGCCGTTGCCGCCGGTGTGCAGGATCATCATCGAGTCCGTGCGCTTGCCCTCGGCGGACCCGGTGTGCAGCTTCTTCTTCTCCTCGCTGGACATCCCGGCGCGGCTGTCGGAGCCGACGATGAGGTAGTTCGTCCCCTCGCCCGCCTCCGGCCGGTCGATCACCTTGGAGAGGTCGACGTCGCGGTGGAGCTTGGAGTCGGCCCAGAAGTACGTGCCGACGGAGACCACGACCAGCAGCGTGACCAGGGTCAGCGCGGTCCACTTGATCCGCCTGCGCCAGTCCGGCGCGGAGCGCGGACCCCGGCCGCCCGGCCCGCCGGGACCGCCGCCGTCCGGCGCCCCGTAGACCTGGCCGGTGTTGTAGCCGTCATGGCCCGGCCCCTCGTCGTAGCCCTGGCCGTCGACGTACGTCGGCTGCTGCGGCACCCCGCCGTACGGCGGCGCGGACCGGCCGGACCCGGGGGTCGCCGGACGCCGTACCTGGCGCATCACACGTGCGCTCTCGGGCTGGGCGCTCGCGCTGCCGCCGCCGTACCGGTTGCTGCGGTTGTCGTCGGACCACCCGTCGGGCCAATCGTTCATGCCGCCCAGTGTGCAGTGCCGTACCACGTGCCTTACAAGGTTCGAAGGAAAATAGGGCCAGTGCTGTTGCGAAGCTGACACATATCGGCCCGGCATAAGGTGGAGGCCATGACAGACCAGGCCCCCGCCGTGGAATCAGCAGCCCCGGACGACATTCCCGGCAAACCGACCTCGGCGTCCCGGACGACGCTCAGCCACATCATGACCCACGCCGACACCAACCTGCTGGGCACGGTGCACGGCGGCGTGATCATGAAACTGGTCGACGACGCGGCGGGCGCGGTGGCCGGACGGCACTCGGGCGGACCCGCCGTCACCGCCTCCATGGACGAGATGGCGTTCCTGGAGCCGGTCCGCGTGGGCGACCTCGTCCATGTGAAGGCCCAGGTGAACTGGACCGGCCGGACCTCCATGGAGGTCGGCGTCCGGGTCCTGGCCGAGCGCTGGAACGAGTCCGCCCCGGCCACCCAGGTCGGCTCCGCCTACCTCGTCTTCGCGGCCGTCGACGCCGACGGCAAGCCGCGCCGGGTACCGCCGGTGCTGCCGGAGACGGAGCGCGACGAGCGCCGTTACCAGGAGGCGCAGATCCGCCGCACGCACCGGCTCGCCCGGCGCCGCGCGATCATGGAGCTGCGGGAGAAGCGCGCCGCCGAGGGCCTGGACGACTGACCCCGTGCGGCCGCCGGGCCGGCGCCCGCACCCCGGGCTCCCCGGCTACGGGCACACCACCTGGTCGCCGGTCACCACGCCGAACTCGCCCTGGTAGGGGTCCGCGGCCTTGACCCGCTGCACGCCCTTGTAGTCCGCCCCCGTGATCACCTTCAGGGTCGGCCCCTGCCCCTTGACCGCCCGCAGCTCGGAGCCGGGCAGGGCGGCGGCCAGGGACCTCGCCGAGCGGTCCCAGCGCGGGTCGTAGGCGACCACGGTGCGCCGGACCCTCCGGTCGGCCGCGTTCGACGGCAGCCGGGTGGTGAGGAAACCGGTCCGGGCGAGCGCGCTGTCGACGCGCTTGCCGAGGCCCTCCGTCGGCGTCCCGTTCTCCACCTGCACCCGGATCTGCTGCGGGGCCACGTCGACCCGCAGCGCCTTGCCGCGGGCCTTGTGCCGGGCCAGCGGCTCGTCCTCGCGCAGCGCCCTGAAGAGCTTCGCCGCCTTGGCCCGGTCCCACTTCAGCGTGGAGCCGATGCCCTTCACGGCGTAGGCCATCTCACCGATCGGCACGGTGGTGAACTCCGAGGAGGAGGGCGAGAAGTTCCGCATCGCCCGCCCGAGGTCCAGCAGCTCGTCCGTGCCGAACGCCTTGTCCGCGCGCACCGAGCCGAGCACGGCGTGCGTGATGTCGCGGAACTTCATCGGGTTCAGCAGCACCCCGGACGAGGTGGCCTTCTCGATCATCGCCGCGAGGAAGCGCTGCTGGCGCTGCATCCGGCCGAGGTCGGAGGCGCTGTCGACATGCCGGGAGCGGACGTACTGAAGTGCCTGGCCGCCGCTCAGGGCGTGCGAGCCGGCCGGCAGGTCGAGCCCGGTGTAGGAGTCCTTGAGCGGCTGCACGGTGCAGATCTCCACCCCGCCGAGCACGTCCACCGTCTTCATGAAGCTGGTGAAGTCGACCTCCAGATAGTGGTCGATCTTGACGTGGGTCATGTTCTCGACCGTGCGCACGGTCAGCTGCGGGCCGCCCTCGGCGTAGGCGGCGTTCAGCTTGACCGGATGCGGCTCGTGCCGTTTGCCGGTGATCTGGTCGGTGTGCGCGGGCGTCTCGGCGTAGGAGTCGCGCGGCAGGCTGACGATGCTGGCCCGCTCCCGGTCCTCCGAGATGTGCACGATCATGATCGTGTCCGTGCAGTGGCAGGGCGCGCCGCCCAGCCGGTACTTCTCCTTCTCCTCCGGGGTGATCCGGTCCCGGCCGTCGGTGCCGACGAGCAGCACGTTCATGCCGTTGCCGCCCTCCGGACGGTTCTTCATGTCCTTGAAGGGGTCGACCCGGGCGATGTCCGCGTCGAGGTTGGTGACCACCGCGTGCCCGATGCCGGCGGACGCGAGGACGACCACGGAGAGCGTGGTCACCGTCCGCATGGCCCAGCAGGGCTTCTTGCGTGCCGTGGGGGGCCGCCGGGAGCGGGACGGCTCGGGCGGCCGGGGCCCGGGTGCGGCGGGCGGACGGGGCGGCGTGGGCTGCGTGGGCAAGGGGGGCCTCCGCGAGGGCCGGGCGTGGGAATCCGTGAGCACCGTAGGCCGATACGATCTGCGGCCCGGGTCCCGACCCCTGCGGCGCGCACCGGTGTCCCCCGTTCGCGGTAACGTGACGTCCGATGAGCGAGAAGTCTGACGTGCGGCCCCCCGCCGTTTCTGTGATCATGCCCGTCCTCAACGAGGAGCGGCATCTGCGCGGGGCTGTCCAAGCGATCCTGGCGCAGGAGTACGACGGCGAGATGGAGGTGGTCATCGCCCTCGGTCCGTCATCGGACCGCACGGACGAGATCGCCGCCGAGCTCGTACGCGAAGACCCGCGCGTCCACACGGTGCCGAACCCGACAGGGCGCACCCCAGCCGCGCTGAACGCCGCGATCAAGGCGTCCAGGCACCCCGTCGTCGTGCGCGTCGACGGGCACGGCATCCTGTCGCCGAACTACATCGCGACCGCGGTCCGCCTGCTGGCGGAGACGGGCGCGCAGAACGTCGGCGGGATCATGCACGCCGAGGGGGAGAACGACTGGGAGCACGCCGTCGCCGCCGCGATGACGTCGAAGATCGGCGTGGGCAACGCGGCGTTCCACACCGGCGGTGAGGCCGGCTCCGCCGAGACGGTCTACCTCGGCGTCTTCCGGCGCGAGGCCCTGGAGCGCCAGGGCGGGTACAACGAGGAGTTCATACGGGCCCAGGACTGGGAGCTGAACTTCCGGATCCGCGAGGCGGGCGGCCTCATCTGGTTCTCGCCCGAGCTCAGGGTGTCGTACCGCCCGCGGCCCTCCGTGCGGGCCCTCGCCAAGCAGTACAAGGACTACGGGCGCTGGCGCCATGTCGTCGCCCGCTACCACGAGGGCTCCATCAACCTGCGCTACCTCGCGCCGCCGACCGCGGTGTGCGCGATCGCCGCGGGAGTGGTGGTCGGCCTCGCGGTGACACCGTGGGGGTTGCTGGTCCCCGGCGGCTATCTCGCGGCGATCGCGCTCGGCTCGTTGCCCGCGGGCAAGGGCCTGCCGCTGAAGGCGCGCCTGCAGATCCCGGTCGCCCTCGCGACGATGCACATGTCCTGGGGCTGGGGCTTCCTCACCAGCCCGAAGGCGCTGGCGCGGAAGGTCATCGCCTCGCGCCGTCCGGCGGTGCTGGGCCCCAACTGACGCCCCTCGTCCACCGATCGGGCCCTTCCCCGGCGTCACCTCCGGGGAAGGGCCCGACCCGTTTCAGGACCAGGTGAAGTTCGGGTTCACGTGCATACAGGCCCCGGCGTCCGCGCCGTTCAGGGCGTCCGCCGTCTTCGGGGTCTTGTCGTCCCTCGCCTTGGCCTTGTACGCCGTGCCCTCGCGCCAGTCCGCGCCGACCACGAGCGTGACACCCGAGACCTCCGAGGACTCCTCGACCGCGCTGAGCGGGATCTTCAGGGCCTTGGCGACCCGCTGGGCGTCGCCCTCCAGGTCGGCGCTCGGGTAGCGGATCACCGTCTCGTCCTCGGCGCTCGCCGTGGTGGTGTCCGCCGTCGTACGCAGGAAGCCCTTGCCGACGAGCAGTTGGCTCACGGCGCTGGCGCGTCCGGGGACCGGAGCCAGAGCCGAGGTGCGGGTGCCGTTCTGCACCGTCACGCCGATCCGGTCGTCCTCGGAGGCCGGGTCCGAGGACGTCCTGTCCGCGGACTTCTTGTTCTTGCCGTCGAGCGCGATGTCCTCGCGCACCAGGCGGAACAGCTTCGTCGCGTCGTCGGTGGGCTCGACCCGCGCGCCGACGTACCGGTTGGGCATCGTCGTCATCGTGATGCGCTCCGGCGAGACCTTCTTCAGCTCGTTGCCGAGGTCGTAGAGCTTCTTCACGCTGCCGAGGCCGTCGTCGACGGTCAGGGCCTTCGTCGCCGTCTCGGCGAGCTTGCGCAGCTTGTTGGGGTTGCTGATGGTGGCGTTCTCGCGCAGCTCGCGGACCATCGAGTTCATGTACTGGTGCTGCGCCCTGGCGCGGGCCAGGTCGCTGCCGTCCTCGAAGCCGTACCGGGTGCGCAGCCACTGCAGGGCCTGCTTGCCCTTGATCGAGGTGGTGCCCTTCTCCAGCTTCAGCCCGGAGCCGTGGCCCTGGCTGTCCTTGGAGTGGATGTTGGCGTCCACGCAGACCGGGACGCCGCCGATCGCGTCCGCCATCGCCACCACACCCGCGAAGTCGATCTTCATGAAGTGGTCGATGTGGATCTTCGTCAGCTTCTCCCAGGTGGCCACCGTGCAGCCCGGACCTCCGCGCCCGAGCGACTGGTTGGTCATCGTCCGCCCGACGGTCGCCTGGTACACGTGCTGGTCGTCGGGGTCCGTGCACTTGGGTATCTGCACCAGGGTGTCGCGCGGCATGCTGACCACCGACATGTTGGTCCGGTCCGCCGAGAGGTGCAGCAGCATCTGGACGTCCGCGAGCGGGACGCCGCCGAACGTCTCCTTGGCGCCGCCGAGTTTCTGGTTCTCCTTGGTGTCCCGCGCGTCCGAACCGATCAGCAGGATGTTCAGCGGGGTCTGCCCGGCGGCGTTCGGCTTGGGCGCGGCGGCCCTGTCCTTCGCGTCGCCGATGTTCAGGTCGTCCTTCTGGATGTTGTCGTTCAGGTGCTGGTAGTAGAGATAACCGGCACCCGCGGTGCCGAGTATCAGGACCGACAGGACCGTCGCCGACCAGCGCAGGGCCCGGCGTCTGCGACGCGGCCTGCGGCCCTCGCCGCCCGGCCGCTTATCCCCGCCGCCGTGCCGGCCGCCGCGCCCCTGCGTCTCGGGGGTAGGGGCGTCGTCGTCCTCGCGCGATGCCGCGGAACCGGAGGCGCCCCGGGCTTCTTTGCCGGTCTCCCCGACCGGTTGAACCGGATCGCCGTTCTCGTCGTACAGACTGTCGTCCCAGCCCAGTTCTCCCGCGTGCCGGACACGTGACCGTGCCCCCTCCCCACGCACACCGCTCTGCGCCATCTCCCCTGCCTCCCCACCCTGAACCTGACGAACGGGTCGGTCCCGCGTCCGGTTGGACGCACGAGCGCCCCCGAAGGTTGGACGCGTGACGGACCCGTCAGGTCATCAACTGGCGCACACTTGCTTGTCCGCCGTGGACTTGTCGACGTCCAGGTCCACCGACGAGCTCGTCAGCGGCACACCGGCGCCCTTGAAGTCCTCACCGAGGGTCAGCACGATCGCGGGCAGCCCCTGGGCGTTCTTCTCGCTCTTGCCGGGCTTCATCGCGGAAGCCGGCAGACCCATGAGGTCGGCCAGCTTGCGCGCCTGATCCGCCTGGTCGGGAGCGTACTCCAGGGTGGTCTTGCTCAGCGTTTCGTCGGCGTTTCCGAGCTGGCTGGACTTCAGTACACCCTCATCATTCTGCAGCCAGCTGAGGGTTTCCTGTGCGGAACCGGCCTTGGCACCGCCGTTGTAGATGTCGACCCGGATCTCGGAGGCGTCGGAGCGGGGACCCTTGAGGCGGGCGGCCACGGCGGCCTTCTCCTTCTTCTCCTTCTGCTTCACGTCGGTGAGCGACACGTCGTTCTTGATGGCCTCGAAGAGCGGCTTCGCCTTGGACTCGTTGACGACGACCGTCGCCTTGACCCTCTCGGCGGGGTTGTCGAGCACCGGCAGCGTGGTGAAGGTGATGTTCTTCGGCGGCACCTTCTTCAGCTCCATCGCCACGTCCTTGAGCGTGCTGACCTTGCCGATGCCGGTGTCGACGGTCAGCGCCTTGGTGGCGGCCTCCGCCAGCTTGTAGAGCTTCTTGGGGTTGGTCAGGGTGTCGCTGGAGGACATCTTGCGCATCAGCGAACCGAGGAACTGCTGCTGCACCTTGATGCGGTCGAGGTCGCCCTGGTTGCCGAAGCTGTGCCGGGTGCGCACGAAGGCCAGCGCCTGCTCGCCTTCGACCGTCGACTCGCCCTTGGGCAGCTTGAGGTGCGATTCCTTGTCGTTCACCGCGTGGGCCACGCAGACGTCGACGCCGCCGACCGCGGAGGTCAGCGTCTTGACCGCGTTGAAGTCGGCCATCATGAAGTGGTCGGGCTTGATGCCGGTGAGCTCCTTCACCGTCAGCATCGTGCAGCCGGCGTTGCGTTCGAACTGCCCGAGACTGGTGTTGAAGCGGACGCTCCGCGTGCCCTCGATGACCTTCTCGGAGCCGTCGGGCTGGATCGTCGGGCAGTCCGGGATGTCGGTGATCAGGTCGCGCGGGATGCTCACGGCCGTCGCGTTCGAGCGGTCCTTGGCGACGTGCAGCAGGATGTTGGTGTCCGCGTGGCCGACGCTGTTCTTGTCGCCGTAGCCGCCGTTGCCCTTACCGGTGCGCTTGTCGGTGCCGATGATCAGGATGTCGAAGGCCTCGTCCTTGCTGAAGCCCTCGCTGCCCGCGTTGCCGACATCCGTCGTGTTGACGTTTCCTTCGAGATGTTTGAGGTACAGGTAACCCGCGGCAGTGACACCGACGAGGACGAAGGCCATGGAACCACCGGTCCACAGCAGTATCTTCTTCGCTTTCGACTGCTTGGGCTTCTTCGCCGACCGCGAGCGGCGCCGGCCCGGGGGCGGCGGCGGCTCGGCGGGCGCGCCACGGCGGCGGCGTGGTCCGGGCAGCGTGTCGGGGGCGAGGGTGTCGCTCGTCTCCCGGTCCGGCGCGCTGCGCGTGCGGGTCCCGCCACCGGTGGCGGTCCTGCGAGGTCGAGGGACTGCCGGTTGCGCTGCGGAAGGACTCAGTCGCAGTTCGTATTCGCCGGTGTCCGGGTTGAGTACCCACTGGTCTGCGGGGTCGATGTCGTCCGCCCGCCCACGGCCTTGCGCGTCCACGGTTGTCTGAATCCTCCGTCGGGGCCACGCGGCGCCTTACCCCCCTCAAGAAGGCGCTCGGGTCTCGGTCAAGCAGTGCGCGACCCTGAGGGAAGACCTCGCGGCCGGGTGCACCGGATCGCTCACACTATCCGCCCAGTTCAGCGTGGAGCGACGGCGGTGACAAATTCCACTTCCCTACAACTGGGCAATCCGTCCTATTTCTTGGGACTGACGTTCCCCGGCTTGGCGAGTGCTTTACTCACAGCCGTCGTCGGCCGCCGTGTGGCCGCGGAAAGTGGGTGCCGGTTCGGGGCTCCCAGCTGGGCTGTCGGGGCGCATTGCACCGGACTTGCCGTCATCGCGTGATTTCTCTGCGTAGTCGCGCGGGGGTCTGTCGTCGGAATCGGGCGAGGAGTCGTACGACTCTTCGTCACCCCCCTCGTACGAGTTCTCCTCGGGCCGCGGGTCGGATCCGCGGCCGGCCGCGGCGGAGTCCTCCGGAAGTTCTTTCGAGACCTCCACCGGGGCGTCCGACCGCAGCCGCGCGAAGAGCCGGTCCGCGGCGGGCTCGACCAGCTGGTCCCGGTTGGCGTTGTAGGCGTACGACGTCCGGGGCACCGTCAGGAACCGCACCCGCTCGGTGGGGATGTCGCGCATGCCCCGCACCAGCTGGTACAGCCCGCGCAGGCTCGCCAGGGCGGGGTCCGTGGTCAGGGACGAGGTCGCCGCGTCGAGCAGCGGGTACAGCTTCGTCGGGTTGAGCAGCACGTCGTTGCTCTGCACCTTGTTGACGAGCGCGCCGAGGAAGCGCTGCTGGCGGTCCATCCGGTCGGTGTCGCTGCCGTCGCCGATGCTCTTGCGGGCGCGGACGTAGCCGAGTGCCTGCTCGCCGTTGAGCGTCACCCGGCCCGCGGGCAGCCGCAGCTTGGCGGCCTTGTCGTCGATCGGCTCCTTCAGACACACCCGGACGCCGTCGACCGCGTCGACCATCTCCTTGAAGCCGCTGAAGTCGACGACCACGTGATGGTCGACCCGCACGTTGGTCAGCTTCTCGACTGTGCGGACCGTGCACGCCGAACCGCCGGTCTGGAAGGCGTAGTTGAACATCGCGAAGACCGGTTCCGTGCGGCTGCCGTCCGGGCGGCGGCAGCCGGGCACGTCCACCATCAGGTCGCGGGGCAGCGAGACGGCCGTCGCGTTGTGCCGGTCGGCCGCCAGGTGCAGCAGGATCGTCGTGTCGGACCGCTCGGTGCCCGAGTCCCGCCCGTACTTGCGGTTGCCGTCGCCGGAGCGCGAGTCCGATCCGATCAGCAGGATGTTCTGCGCGTCGCGCACGAGCGAGGTGGGCCGCTCCTTCTCGTACCGGGCGAGTTCGGCGGCCGCGTCGTTGTCCGCGGTGATGTTCGAGTCCAGCTTCTCGTACACGGCCCAGCCCGCCCCCGCCGCGCACGCCAGCACGACGGCGACACCGATCGCGGTGTAGCGCAGCCACCGCGTGCGGCGACGCGCGATTCCCGCCCCGGTGGGCGACGCCCCCGCACCCGGCCCCAGCACGACCGCGGGCGCCGGCACGTCGTCGCCCGGACGTCCGGAGGGCGGGCCCGCGGTGTCGGTCACGTCTGGATCCACCCCTCCTGGCCTGGCGTACGAGCGTCCCGTGCTCCTACGACCATGGCCCGAGCAACCCCCAAAAGCCCACGGACACTAAGCCGAACGAGCGACCACGCCCCCGCAGGGGCGCGGGGAACGGCGCGAGCAACCACAACGCGGCGAAGGCCAGCCGGACCGCCAAGCCCCCGCGGCGGCTGAGGGGCGCGGGGAACGGCGCGAGCAACCACAACGAGACCGGGAGCAAGCCGAACGGCCAAGCCCCCACGGCGCTCAGGGGCGCGAGGAACGGCGCGAGCAACCACAACGCGGCGAAAGCCAGCCGGACCAGCCAAGCCCCCGCGGCGCTCAGGGGCGCGAGGAACAACGCGAGCAACCCGGCGCCGGCAAGGGCCACCCACCCCCTCGCCCCCGCCCGGAGGGCTACCGCGCGGTAGCCGTCACGTGCTCACTCTCGATCCGCCGCACCAACGCATCCGCCCCCAGCCGGTCGAGATTCCGGCACAGCACCACGGACCCCCCGGTCGCGAGGGGGGCGTACAACCCGGCACTCAGCCCCTCCCAGGTGTCGTACGGCAACGCCGACAGCATCCGGGACCCCGGCCCCGTGAGATCGAGCCCAGGAGCGTCCCCGAGCGCCCGCTCGACGACCTCCGCCCCGGTGTACTCGGCCCCGGCGACGATCAGCGCGGCCTCCTCCGGGTCCACCGGGGCGTACGGCTGGAACCGGTCACCCTGGCTCGGCACCTCGACGGCGTAGTCGGCGTACCCGGCCGGCGGGGTCGGGAAGCGGCGGCCCAGCGGGGCGAGCGAGAGGGCGACGCGCTCCCCGGAGCAGGCGAGCCCCTCCTCGAACCGGCCCGGCCCGGCGACGACGTGATCCGCCGCGCCCGCGTCACCGCCGACGTCCGCGATCACGCCGACCGAGGAGCAGGCGAGCAGCCACACCGCCGTCTGCCAGTGCGCGGGCAGCAGCAGCGCGACCCGCTCACCGGGCTCGGCGGACAGCTCGCCCTGGAGCAGATTGGCGGTCTTGGCCACCCAATTGGCGAAGGTGGCGACGGAGAGTTCGACGCGTTCACCCGTGGCGTCGTCGTAGAAGGTCACCAGGGGTCGCGCGGGGTCCGCGGCGAGCGCGGATCGCAGCAGGTCGGCAGGGGTGCGGTCGGTGGCGGTCACGCGGGCCAGGGTACGCGGGGGCGGCGGGCGGGTCGCGGCCGACGGGTCGCCGGATCGGACGAGTGGGCCCGACGGCCCGTCAATTCCCCGATGGACAGATATGTATGGCTATGTCCACGATCATTCGCATGCGTGGATTTCTTGCTTCCTCGATCGGTGTCACGTGCGCGGCCGCCCTGGCCCTTCCGGGGGCCCTGCCCGCCTCGGCCTCGTCCGCTCCACCGGCGGCCCCGGCCGCCGTCCCGGCGGGGGCGGCCCTGCCCGGCAGCACCCAGTCCCTCCCCCTCGCCCCGCTCCCCGCCGACCGCGCGGCCGGGGCCGCCGTGCCCCAACAGGGGCTGCTGCGACGGGACGTACGGCCGTTCTCGCTGGTCGGTGTCATCTGGGACGACCCGGACACCGAGCTGTTCGGCCGGGTCCAGGTCCGCACCCGGGCCGCCGGCAGCGGCCGCTGGTCCGGCTGGCAGGACGTCGAGACGCACAACCACGAGCACGCGGCGGACCCCGACACCGCGGAGCGCGCCTCGGGACGGGTGCGCGGGGCCACGGCGCCACTGTGGGTGGGCAACTCGAACGGCGTCGAGGTGCGGGTGCAGGCCGAGGCCGACGACCGCAGCCCCGGCTCCGACGAGTCGCCGTTCCCCCGGGGACTGCACCTCGAACTGGTCGACCCCGGCGCGGCACCCCCGACGCGCGCACCGGTGGACGCGCCCCGCGCCTCCGCCACCCAGTTCCCGGAGCTGTCCAGGCGGCAGACCGTCGCCGAGTTCCTGGCCGGGCAGGTCGGCCACGGGCGGCTCGGACGCGGAGAGGTCCGGGCCGTACGGACCGGTGAGCGGAGCGCCCTGGGCGACGGGCGGGACGAGCGGCGCGTACAGCCGTACATCGGCCCGCGCCCGCGCATCGTCACGCGCCGCGGCTGGGGTGCCGACGAGAACCTGCGCGAGCGGGGCTTCGTGTACACGAAGAAGGTCAAGGCGGCCTTCGTGCACCACACCGCCTCGGGCAACAACTACAGCTGCTCACAGGCCCCTTCGGTCATCCGCAGCATCTACCGCTACCACGTCAGGAGCAGTGGCTGGCGCGACATCGGCTACAACTTCCTCGTCGACAAGTGCGGAAACATCTACGAAGGCCGCGCCGGGGGCGTGGCGAAGCCCGTCATGGGCGCGCACACGCTCGGGTTCAACAGCAACAGCATGGGGATCGCCGTCCTCGGCAGCTTCGGCTCCGCGAAGCCCTCCGGCGCCGCGGTGAAGGCCGTCGCGAAGCTCACGGCCTGGAAGCTGGGCCTGTTCGGGGCCAATCCGCGCGGCAAGACATACCTGAAGTCCGGCGGTGGCAATCTCTACCGAAAAGGTAAGAACGTACGACTGAACGTGATCTCCGGCCATCGCGACGGGTTCGCCACCGAATGTCCGGGACGCCGTCTCTACACCAAGCTCGGCACGGCCCGCTCCACGGCGGCCCGCTACCAGGGCCGATGAGGGGCGGAGACCCCGTAAGGCGAGGGCGGCGGCCGTCGGACGGGCCGTCGGACGGTCTGCATACACTGGCCGGCCGAAAGACAGTTCGGCCGGTCCCGGCAGGAAGCAGAGACGACAGGTGACAGAAGCGATCCTCCTGGTCGGCGGCAGAGGCACCCGGCTGCGTCCGCTCACGGTGCACACCCCCAAGCCGATGGTCCCGGCGGCCGGGGTCCCCTTCCTGACGCACCAGCTGGCGCGGGCGAGGGCGGCGGGCGTGGAGCACGTCGTCCTGGCGACCTCGTACCTGGCCGAGGTCTTCGAGCCCTGCTTCGGCGACGGCTCGGCGCTCGGCCTCCACCTCGAGTACGTCACCGAGGAGGAGCCCCTCGGCACCGGCGGAGCCATCCGCAACGTGGCCTCGCGCCTGCACTCCGGCCCCGACGACCCGGTCCTGATCTTCAACGGCGACATCCTTACCGGCCTGGACATCCCGGCCCTGGTCCGCACCCACGAGACCTCGGGCGCGGACGTCTCCCTGCACCTGACCCGGGTGGAGGACCCGCGGGCGTACGGCCTGGTGCCCACGGACGCGACCGGCCGGGTGACGGCCTTCCTGGAGAAGCCGCAGACCCCCGAGGAGATCGTCACCGACCAGATCAACGCGGGGGCGTACGTCTTCCGCCGCTCGGTCATCGACACCATCCCGGCGGGCCGCCCGGTCTCGGTCGAGCGCGAGACCTTCCCGGAGCTGCTGGCCACCGGCGCCCACCTCCAGGGCATGGTGGACTCGACCTACTGGCTGGACCTGGGTACTCCGCAGGCGTTCGTGCGCGGCTCCGCGGACCTCGTCCTCGGCCGCGCCCCCTCCCCGGCGGTGCCCGGCCGCTGCGGCGACCGCCTGGTCCTGCCCACCGCGTCCGTCGCCGAGGACGCCAAGCTGACCGGCGGCACGGTGGTCGGCGAGGGCGCGTTCGTCGGTGAGGGCGCCCGCATCACCGGCAGCACGGTCCTGGAGGGCGCAGTGGTCGAGCCGGGGGCGGTCATCACGGACTCCCTGATCGGCGCGCGGTCCCGCATCGGCACGCGCTCCGTCCTGACCGGCACGGTCGTCGGCGACGGCGCGACGATCGGCGCCGACAACGAACTGCGCGAGGGCGTCCGGGTGTGGTGCGACGCCCGCATCCCGGCGGGCGCGGTCCGCTTCTCCTCGGACCAGTAGCCGCCTACAGCCGGCCGATGTCCCACACGGGCATCTTCGGCACCCTTCGCGGCGGCGTGCGGCCCGACAGCAGGATGAACCGGGCCGCACGGTGCCGCTGGCCCGCGTACGGCTCCAGCAGCGACAGCATGACCTCGTCGTCCGCGTCCCGGTCGCCGGCCAGCGCGTACCCCACGATCCGGGGCAGGTGCAGGTCCCCGACCGTCACCGAGTCCGCCGCACCGTGGCTGCGCTGCACCACCTCCGCGGAGGTCCACGGCCCGATCCCGGGGATCAGCTCCAGCCTGGCCTGCGCCTTCACCGGGTCGAAGCCCACGGCCTCCTCCAGCCGCCGCGCCACCCACACCGCGCGCAGGATCGTCGACGCCCGCTTGTCGTCGACGCCGGCCCGGTGCCACTCCCAGGAGGGGATCAGCGCCCAGGTGCGCGGCGCCGGCATGACGTGCATCCGCCCGGCCGCGGGGCCCGGCGCCGGCTCGCCGAACCTCCGGACGAGCAGCCGCCACGCCCGGTACGCCTCGTCCGTGGTGACCTTCTGCTCCAGGATCGACGGGATCAGCGACTCCAGCACCAGGCCGGTGCGGGTCAGCCGCAGTCCGGGGCGGCGGTGCCGGGCCAGCGCGACCAGCCGGTGGCGCGGTTGGAAGGCGGCCGGGTCGTCCGCCGCGCCGAGCAGCTCGGGGAGCTGCTCCAGCAGCCACTCGGCTCCCGGCCCCCATGCCTCCGCCTCGGCGACCCCGGCCCGCAGCGCCACGCGCAGGGTCCCGGGGCCGGCGGGCGTCAGGGTGGCCCGCCACACGGAGCCGTCGGGTGTCGTACGGAAGGTCGGGTCGCCGGGTCCCCGGCGCAGCGGGCCGAGCACCAGCCCGAGGTTGATTGGTTCCGGCGGTGTCCAGGTCCGGCGGCGGCCGGGCGCGGCCGCGGGGTGCGGTACACCGCCGGGCACGGCGACATGGCCGCCGCGCACGGTGGTGCGCGTCGGTCCGGGGGTGAAACGTCCGGCCACGGGTGAGGTCCTAGGGGTGCTCGGTGTGCCCTACGAGGGTAGGCGCTCCGCGGACCCGGACGGGACGACTCCGCCCGGCCCGCCCCGTAGGGCGCTCGCGGCGCACGCAGGCCCGTCCGCCCGGCGCACCCCGGGCCGCCCCTGCCGCGCCCGGCTCAGCGGACCTCGACGAACGCGGCGGCGTCCCGCGCGGGGCGCGGCTTCGGCTCCTCGGCCGGGTGCCCGACGGCCACGGCGCCCATCGGGTCCCAGCCCTCGGGCAGCTCCAGCACCTCCCGGACGACATCGCGGCAGAACATGGTCGAGGACACCCACGCGGAGCCCAGCCGCTCCCCGGCGAGCGCGACGAGGAAGTTCTGCACGCCCGCGCCGGCCGCGACGACGAACATCTCGCGCTCGGCGCCGTCCCGCCGCGGATCGCCGTAGGTGTGGGAGCCGTCCATGACCAGGCACGGCACGACCAGGTACGGGGCCCGGCGCAGCACGTCGCCGCGCCGCACCCGCTTGGCGACGGACTCCTCCGACTTGCCGTCCCGCCGCAGGTCCGCGATCCACGCGTCCCGCATGGCGTCCAGCAGGCGCGTGCGGGACTCCTCGGACTCCAGCAGCACGAACCGCCAGGGGGTGGTGTGGTGCGGCGCGGGCGCGGTCACCGCCGCGGCCACCGCGCGCCGGACGGCACCGGGGTCCACGGGTTCGTCGGTGAAGGCCCGCACGGTCCGCCGCTGCGTCACCGCCTCCCGTACGGCCTCGGAGGTGCCGAGCCGGAACATGTCGTCGCGGGCGCCGCGCACCAGGGCCCGGGTCCCCGCGCCGTCGTCCTCCGCCACCACGTGCGCCAGCCCGCGCACCACGGCGACGGGGAGCCCGGCGGCCTTGCCCTTGACCAGGTCACCGGCCGCGGCCAGCTCGTCGGCGGTGGCGACGACGGTCGCGCTCAGCGGGTTGCCGTACGCGTCCGTGCCCCCGCGCAGGTCGTCCAGCACCCGGACGCCCGCGGCTCCGATGGCGACGTCGGTGAGTCCGGTGCGCCAGGGCCGCCCGAAGGTGTCGGTGACGACGACGCCGACGTCGACCCCGAGGGCGTCCCGCAGTCCGTCGCGCAGGGCGCGCGCGGAGGCGTCGGCGTCCTCGGGCAGCAGCAGCACGGTGCCGGACGGTGTGTTCGAGGCGTCGACCCCGGCGGCGGCCATCACAAGCCCCTGCCGGTTCTCGACGATGCGCAGGGCGCCGCGGCGCGCCACGACGCGGACCGTCTCGGCGTCGATGGCGGCCTCGCGGTCGGCCGCCTCGACCGTCCTGCCCTCGGCCTTGGAGACGATCTTCGAGGTGACGAGGAGCACGTCACCGTCGGCGAGCGAGGGCTCGGCCGCCGCGATGAGCTTGGCGAGGTCGTCGCCCCGCTGGATCTCCGGGAGCCCGGGCACGGCCCACACCCGGTAACCGGGAGCCGTGCCGTCCGCCGTACCGCCCGTGGACAGGCCGCTCAAGCGCCCCGCACCTCCTCCGCCAGCGTCAGCGCCTCGCGGGCCATCTGCTCGGTGGCCTCCAGGTCGGACATCAGCAGCGGTACGGCCCGGCAGCGGATGCCCGCCGACTCCACCCGCTCCACGGCCGAGGCGTCCACCGTGTCGACGAGCCAGCCGTCGAGCAGGCCCGACCCGTAGTGCTCGGCGACCGCCGCGGCCGTCGACTCGACGCCCACCGCGGCGAGCACCTTGTCGGCCATGCCCCGCACGGGCGCGTCCCCGACGATGGGGGAGAGGCCGACCACGGGCACGCCCGCGTCGGCGATCGCCTCGCGGATGCCGGGCACGGCGAGGATCGTGCCGATGGACACCACGGGGTTGGACGGCGGGAAGAGCACCACGTCGGCCTCGGCGATGGCCTCCAGCACCCCGGGCGCGGGCTTCGCCTGCTCCGCGCCGACCGGCACCACGGCCTGCGCCTCCACGGAGGCCCGCAGCCGCACCCAGTACTCCTGGAAGTGGATGGCCTTGCGCTCGCCGTCGACCTCGACGGCGACGTGGGTCTCCACGCGGTCGTCGGACATGGGGATCAGGCGCACGCCCGGCTGCCAGCGGTCGCACAGAGCCTCGGTGACGGCGCTGAGCGAGTAGCCCGCGCCCATCATCTGGGTCCGCACGATGTGCGTCGCGAAGTCGCGGTCGCCGAGCCCGAACCACTCGGGACCGACCCCGTACGCGGCGAGCTCCTCCTTGAGGTGGAAGGTCTCGTCGGCACGCCCCCAGCCCTGCTCCTCGTTGATGCCGCCGCCGAGCGTGTACATCACCGTGTCGAGGTCCGGGCAGACCTTCAGCCCGAAGAGGTGGATGTCGTCCCCGGTGTTGCCGATGACCGTGATGTCCGCGTCCGGGGCGGCCCGCTTCAGACCGCGCAGGAACCGGGCACCACCGATGCCGCCTGCCAGAACCACAATGCGCATGGGGTTCAGTCTGGCAGGCGCGGCCGACAATCCGTCAGGCGGTCACCACATCCTCCGCGTCGTGCGCGGCGCCCGCGGCGCACTGGACGCCGTGCATCGGCATCTCGGTGAGCCCCGGGTAGTAGATGTGCAGGCTTATGGCCGGCTCCAGCGTGTCGTTGACCACCTCGTGGACGTAGCCGGGGGCGAAGACCCGCTGCGCGCCCGCGCCCAACGCGCGCGTGCCGCGCTCGGTGCGCTCGGTGAGGGCGCCCTCCAGGACCGTGAGTACGCCGGAGGAGCGGCCGTGGTCGTGCAGTCCGCTGCCCTGGCCCGGCACCCAGGACAGGAGCCACACCTCGTACCCGGGGCCGGTGCGCAGCCGGTGGTACCAGCGGGTGGTGGCGTCGTAGCGGACGAGGTGCTCCCACTGGGAGCGGTCGCCGGCGATGGTCCGGGCGAGTCCGGCGAACTCGGCCACGGTGACGGGGTGCTCGCGCGGCGGCTGGAGCAGGTGCGGGACTTCGAGGATGTCGCCGGCGATCTGGAGGTCGCTGTCGCTGTTCATGGGTGCGGTGGTTCCTCGGCGGGAGAGTGCTGGGGTGTCGCAGACGGTTTCCGTCCGGATCGCGGACGGCGGGGGTGCCCGGGTGGGGGCGGACAGTCACCTCGACGAGGCGAGGCGGCCGGAGCGCGGTGGGCTCAACAGCCGGGACAGCAACAGCTACAACGAGCGCGGGCAGCACCGAGCGACCCGGCGGTCCGGGTCGAGGTGAGTGCCAAGTTCGCGAGCATGCCCACTAGGAGATCGGCTCACACCTCGACTGTCAACTTCGTGTCCGCCATGTGGGAGATGTTTCACCTCATCCGGTCCAACCGAAAGGCGAAAGGTTTGTTCACCCGGATCTCCGGACACATGGCGCACAACCGGGAGCACAAACCTCGCCGCGTTCTCGTGATCCAACTGTGATCATGTTCGCTTCGGTGTTCGTGCCGGAACGAGATCGAACTCCTGGACGTCCTCTCCTTCACGGGGGTCGAGGTCCGGTACGGGTCCCGCTCGGTGTCAGGGTTTATGCCGATTTGAACACTTTCCGCATAGCCTTGGTTCCGCAGAGTGAATAAGGGGCCCAATAGCAGATCTCGGCTTGACTGGCCCGGATCGGCACACTTGTAATTTCACTCGTGTCGTTCAGCCGAAATCGGTAACGGCAGCATCACGGGGACGCGAAGACGGACGAGGGGCGCACATGACCGAGCTGGTGGAGCAACTGCTGGTCGACGACGCGGACGAGGAACTCGGCTGGCAGGAGCGCGCGCTGTGCGCCCAGACCGACCCCGAGTCCTTCTTTCCCGAGAAGGGCGGCTCCACCCGAGAGGCCAAGAAGGTCTGCCTCGCCTGTGAGGTCCGCTCCGAATGCCTCGAGTACGCGCTGGCCAACGATGAGAGATTCGGGATCTGGGGCGGCCTGTCCGAACGGGAGCGACGGCGGCTGAAGAAGGCCGCGGTCTGACCGAAAGACACCGAGTCTCCCGTACGGATACGTAACGTCCGGCCCGTCGCAGGTGGGTTGTCCACAGGCGGCGGGCCGCTGTGCTGCTCAGCCGTTAGTGTGGGCCCTCGTCCGAGACGTCCCGCTGTCCCCGCCGGACACAGGCGTCCACCGCAGTCCACCGAACCGGGGCCCGTACCTCGATGTCCGTGCACAGTCATACGGCAGGCCACTACGACACTGCCGCCGCGCCGTTCGACGCGGCTCGCCCGCCCGAGTTCCCGCGTCACGTGGTGACCGCGGTGCTCGTCTCCCACGACGGCGCCCGCTGGCTGCCCGAGGCCCTCGCCGGGCTGCTCGGCCAGGAGCGCCCCGTGCAGAGCGCGGTGGCGGCCGACACCGGCAGCGCGGACGACTCCGCCCAGCTCCTCACCGACGCGCTCGGCGCCGACCGGGTCCTGCACCTCGCCCGGCGCACCGGCTTCGGCCAGGCCGTCGAGGAGGTCTCCCGGACCGCCGGCGTGCTCACCCCGGACGACCTGCCCTACCTGAAGCGCCCGAGCGGCTGGGACCCCGTCACCCGCACCTGGCGCGACGACGCCTACGACCTGCCCGAACTGCCGCACGGCGAACCCCTGCAGTGGCTCTGGCTGCTGCACGACGACAGCGCCCCCGAGCCGGACGCCCTGGCCCACCTCCTGCGCGTCGTGGAGAACGAGCTGGAGCTCGGCAGGGACGTGGCCGTCGTCGGCCCCAAGCTCCGCGGCTGGTACGACCGGCGGCAGCTCCTGGAGGTCGGCGTCACCATCGCCCACTCCGGCCGCCGCTGGACCGGCCTGGACCGCCGTGAGCAGGACCAGGGCCAGCACGACCACGTACGGCCCGTCCTGTCCGTGTCCACCGCCGGCATGCTGATCCGGCGTGACGTCTTCGAGGAGCTCGGCGGATTCGACCGCCGGCTGCCCCTCATGCGGGACGACGTCGACCTGTGCTGGCGCGCCCAGGCCGCCGGACACCGCGTCCTCGTCGCCCCCGAGGCGGTCGTCCGCCACGCCGAGGCCGCCTCCCGCGAGCGCCGCACCGTCGACTGCGTGGGCCGCACCTCCGCCTCCCCGCACAAGGTCGACAAGGCCGGCGCCGCCTACACCCTCCTCGTCAACGCCCGCACCGCGCAGCTGCCCTGGATCCTCTTCCGGCTGGTCCTCGGCACCCTGGTGCGCACGGTCGCGTACCTGGTCGGCAAGGCCCCCGGACAGGCCGTCGACGAGATCCGCGGCCTCCTGGGCACACTGCTGCGCCCGGAGCGGATCATCGCCGGCCGCCGCAGACGCGGCACCCCGCAGGTCGACAAGGGCGAGCTGCGGGCGCTGTTCCCGCCGCCCGGCGCCACCGTCCGGGCCACCGTCGAGCAGGCGGCGGGCAGTCTCGTCGGCCGTTCCGACCCCGAGGTCACCACCGGCGCCGGACGGCACGGCGGCGCGGTCGAGTCCGGACCCGGCGGCGACGACGCCGAGTTCCTGGAGGTCGAACAGTTCGCCCGGCTCAAGCGGGCCGCGCGCAAGCCCGGCCCGATGCTCTTCGTCGTCCTGCTCTTCGTCTCGCTCATCGCCTGCCGCGAACTGTTCGGCGGGGGCGCGCTGGCGGGCGGCGCGCTGCTGCCCGCGCCCGCCGACTCCTCCGGGCTCTGGTCGCGCTATCTGGACGCCTGGCACGCGGTGGGCACCGGCGGCACGCAGTCCGCGCCGCCCTATCTGGCCCTCGTCGCCATGCTCGCGAGCGTGCTGCTCGGTTCCACCGGGCTCGCGGTCACCGTGCTCCTCGTCTGCTCCGTGCCGCTGGCCGGCTTCGCCGCGTACTTCGCCTCGCGGCCCCTGGTCGAGTCACGGCTGCTGCGCGCCTGGGCCTCCGTCGCGTACGCCTTCCTGCCCGCCGCCACCGGCGCGCTCGCCGGCGGCCGCATCGGCACCGCGGTCCTCGCGATGCTGCTGCCGCTCATCGCGCGGGCGGGCATCGCCGCCGCCGGCCTCGCCCACGCCTCCGGCGCGCGCGGCAGCTGGCGGGCGACCTGGGCGTACGCACTGCTGCTCACCCTCGCGACCGCGTTCACCCCGATCGTGTGGCCCATCGCGCTGGTCCTCGGCCTCGCCCTCCTCGCGGTGCGCCGCCGGGACATCACCGCCTACGGTCCGCGCTTCCTGGCCCAGCTCGGTACGCCGCTGCTGGTCCTCGCCCCCTGGTCACTGACGCTGCTCCCGTTCGGCTTCTTCACGGAGGCGGGCCTGGAGTACGGCGAGGGCGCGGCCTCCGCGCTCGACCTGCTCGGCGCTAGCCCGGGCGGCCCCGGCACCGTCGGCGGGCTGATCCTCATCGGCATCGTGCTGGCCGCCCTGGCCGCCCTGATGCGCTCCGAGCGGCAGCGGGCCGCCCGCACCGCCTGGGCCGTCGCCCTGGTCGCCCTCGTCTTCGCCGTGCTGTCGAACAGCTCGGCGTGGGCCGGACCCGCCACCCTCGTCTACGGCATCGCCCTCCTCGGCGCCGCCGTGGTCGGCGCCGACGGGGCACGCGCCCGCGTGGCCGAACAGAGCTTCGGCTGGCGTCAGCCGGTGGCCGCGCTCATCGCGTTCACCGCCGCCGCCGGCCCGCTGCTCGTCGGCGCCGGCTGGATGATCCGCGGTGCCGACGGGCCCCTGGAGCGGCGCGACCCGGTGCAGGTGCCGGCGTTCGTCGCCGAGGAGAGCGGCACCCGCGACCAGGCCCGCACCCTCGTCCTCGACAGCGACACCGCCGCGCGCGTGGGCTACACGCTCGTGCGCGGCTCCGGTGCCCGCCTCGGCGACGCCGAACTGGCCGCCGCGGGCGGCGAGAACGCGAAGCTCGGCAAGGTCGTCGCCAACCTGGTGGCCGGCTCCGGCGCCGACCAGGCGGACCAGCTCGGCGGCTTCGCCGTGCGCTACGTCCTCGTCCGCAAGGGCGCGCCCCGCGAGGTCAGCCGCGTCCTGGACGCGACGCCCGGCCTGAGCAGGCTCAGCCAGCAGGACGGCGGCGCCCTGTGGCGGGTGGACCGTCAGGTCTCGCGCGTCGCCGTGGTGCCGAAGTCCGGTGAACCGCAGGCCGTCGCCGCCGGCCCCGTCGACGTGCACACGAGCGTGCCCGCCGGCCCGGCGGGCCGCGTCCTGCGCCTCGCCGACGCGGCCGACGAGGGCTGGACCGCCACCCTGGACGGTAAGCCGCTCACCCGCACCACGGTCGACGGCTGGGCCCAGGGCTTCCAACTGCCCACCTCCGGCGGCCGACTCGACGTCACCTTCGACACACCCGTGGGACACACCGCGTGGCTGTGGACGCAGGGCGCGCTCGCCGTCGTCCTCGTGGTGATGGCCCTGCCCGGCCGCCGCCGCGACGTCGACGACGACCTCCCCGAGGAGGAACTCGCCGTCCCCGCCCAGGAGGTGACCGGCGAGGGCCGCCGCGCCCGCCGACTGCGCGCGCAGGCCGAGGCCGACGCGGAGCACCCCGGCGAGGGCGACCCCGCCGCCCCGGCCCCCGACCGGGCGCCGCAGGAGGTCCCGGCCGGCATCCCGCAGCAGCAGCAGCCGTACGACGAGTGGGACGCGGCGAGCTACGCGGGCGCCGACTACGGCAGCTACGGCGCCGAGCAGTACCAGGGCAACCCGCAGCAGTACCCGGCGGACACGTACGAGCAGCCGTACCAGGCCGACCCCTACCAGGGCGGCCAGTACGACCCGTACGCCTACGGGAGCACGACGGGTTACGAGCAGACGTACCACCAGGGCTACGACCCGGCGTACGACCCGGCACAGCCCCCGCGGCCGCCGCAGCCGCCGCACGGCACCGACAGTGAGCGCCCCGACGGGAGCCAGCAGTGAAGCGCACCACCGTGTCCCTGATCGCGGGGACCACCGCCCTCGCCGCCGTCACCGGCTTCGCCGCGCTCACCGCGCCCGGCGCCGCGGGCGGCGACACCGCGCGGTCGGCGGCCCGGCTGCCCGTCGAGCGCACCAGCCTGCTCTGCCCGCAGCCCAGCACCTCCGACCTCGCCGAGACCGCGTACACGTCCTACACGCCCGTCTCCAAGGGCACCGGCAGCGGCGGCCGGGCCGAACTGCGGTCCGCGGCGGGGGAGTCGGCGGACGGCGCCAAGGGCGGCAAGGAGAAGAAGAAGCAGGACGACGAGCCGGTCCTGTCGCCGAAGGAGCCCGGCAAGCCGGTCACCGGCGAGGAGTCCGGGGCCGACGCGCCCGCCCTGATGGGCACCGCCGGGGGCAGGTTCGCCCCGGGGTGGACCGTCCAGCAGACCACCGAGGTGGCCGCGGGCACCGGACGCGGACTGCTCGGCGCCAACTGCACGGCTCCGGACACCGAGTTCTGGTTCCCGGGCGCCTCCACCGCCGACGACCGCACCGACTACGTGCACCTGACCAACCCCGACGACTCGGCGGCGGTCGCCGACATCGAGCTCTACGGCAAGGACGGCGCCCTCAAGTCCACGGTGGGCGAGGGCATCACGGTCCAGCCCCACTCCAGCGAGCCGATCCTGCTGTCCACGCTCACCGGCAAGCCGCAGACCGACCTGACCGTGCACGTGACGGTCCGCAGCGGCCGAGTCGCCGCCGCCGTCCAGTCCCTCGACGACAAGCTCGGCGGCGACTGGCTGCCCGCCGCCGCGGACCCGGCGGCCGGTCTCGTCCTGCCCGGCATCCCCGAGGACGCCACGTCGGTGCGGCTGGTCGCCTTCACCCCCGGTGACACCGACGCCGACCTCAAGGTGCGGCTGGCCTCGCCGTCCGGCCCGATCACCCCGGCCGGGCACGAGACCCTGCACGTGAAGGCCGGCATGACCGCCGCCGTCGACCTCGGTGACCTCACCCGCGGGGAGGCCGGCTCCCTGGTGCTGTCGCCGAGCGACTCCTCGGTGCCGGTGGTCGCGGCCCTGCGCGTGGTGCGCGGCAAGGGCGACAAGCGGGAGACGGCCTTCATCCCGGCCACCGCCCCGGTCGGCAGCCGCGCGACGGTCGCCGACAACCGCGCCAAGGGCAGCACGCTCGCCGTGACCGCCCCGGGCGGTTCCGCCAAGGTCAGGGTCACGGCGTCGGCGGGCAGCGAGGGCGGCGAGGCGGTGACGAAGACGTTCACGATCAAGGGCGGCACCACGCAGAACGTGGCCGCGCCCGTCCCGAGCGGCCTCAAGGGCACGTACGCGCTGACGGTGGAGCCGCTCTCCGGGGGCTCGGTCTACGCCTCCCGGATGCTGGCCTCCCCGGTCGAGGGGGTGCCGGCGTTCACCGTGCAGACCCTGCCGGACGACCGCGGGACGGTGGCCGTGCCGCACGCCGAGCAGGACCTGTCGGTGCTGCAGAAGCGGTGATCCGCGGGGCCGGTTCAGTCCTCGCCGTAGCGGGGGTCCACCGTCTCCGGGGTCAGGCCGAGGATCTCCGCCACCTGCTCCACGACCACCTCGTGGACCAGGGCCGCGCGCTCGTCGCGGCCCTTGGTGCGGATCTCCACCGGACGCCGGTAGACGACCACACGCGCGTGGTGGCCCTCCCGGGCCGGGATCGTGCCGCCCAGGGGGACCGCCTCGTCGTTCCAGCTCTCGCCGGCGGCCCCGAGGCGGGGCACCTCCAGGACCATGAAGTCGATCTCGGCGAGCTGCGGCCAGCGCCGCTCCAGACGCTCCACGGAGTCCTGCACCAGGTCCGCGAACACCTCGGCGCGGCTCGCGGCGAGCGGCACCTGCGGGGGCGCGACGGGGCCGCGCATGCCCCTGCCGTGGCGGTCGCGGCGGCGGGGCCCGGGTGCGGCGGCGCGGGGCGGTACGGGGTTGTCCATCACCGACGAAGCGTAGTCCCCGCGGGAGCCGCGCGCCGGGCTCCACGCGCTGTCCGGGGAAGGCACGGCATGTCGCCGGATGACCATTCCAGCCAAGATCGGGCTCGATTCCGTATCTCTCCGCGACCGTCGGCCTCATGGCAATTGACGTGGTTTGCACCGGGTGGTGACCGGTTCCGCGTCGGACGCGTTGGCTGCCGGACGGTGTACTCCCAGGTCAGGCAGGGGTGTTCGGAGATCGAAGTGAGCGGTCTCACAACCCGACACGGTGGGGTGACCTGGGGGAGAGTCGTCGCGGCCCGCTCAAGAGTGCGGTACCGTCCAACGTCGTGAGCCCTGTACGTCGCTGTTCGCGCACCGCTTGCGGCCGTCCCGCCGTCGCGACGCTGACGTACGTCTACGCCGACTCGACCGCGGTCCTCGGCCCGCTCGCCACCTACGCCGAACCCCACTGCTACGACCTGTGCGCCGAGCACTCCGCCCGCCTCACCGCGCCCCGCGGCTGGGAGGTCGTGCGGCTGTCCGACGGGTCGGCCCCCTCCCGTCCGAGCGGCGACGACCTCGAAGCGCTCGCCAACGCGGTGCGCGAGGCGGCCCGTCCGCAGCAGCGCACGGCGGAGGCCGGCGGTGGTGCCCGCACGGCCGACCCCATGGAGGTCGCGCGCCGCGGCCATCTGCGGGTGCTGCGCTCGCCCGACAACTGAGGCCGAGCCGCCCGCCCTTCACGATCTTGAGTCCGTTTCTCACAGCTTCGGCACGACTCGTCACCCTCCGTGACCGCACGCATCCGTCGTGCTCGCCGGGCTGTGCGCCGCGGCCGTGCTCGGAGCGCACGCGCGCGAAAGCCGCCGAACGGGCCGCCACCGTCCACGAGTTGCGGTTCGCCGTCCTCGCCGCGACGTCCGTGGCGGCGCACGCCTACGTCATGAACCCCTCCGTACCGTCGGCCCGTGGTGCGGCACGGCTCGGCGGCCCCCGGCCGGCTACCCCCTGAACCGCAGGCCGGCGAGTGTGCCCGCGCCGCCGGGTCCTTCCCGCCGGACGGCCGGTCCGTACAGGTAGTTTGGGGGCCACTGCTCGCATCCAGGAGGGTTGGCCGTGGCTGCTGATCTGTCGCAGATCGTGAAGGCGTACGACGTCCGCGGGGTGGTCCCGGACCAGTGGGACGAGCCGCTGGCCGAGCTGTTCGGGGCGGCCTTCGCGCACGTGACCGGCGCGGACGCGATCGTGACCGGCCACGACATGCGGCCCTCGTCGCCCGGTCTCGCGCGCGCCTTCGCCCGCGGTGCCGCCGCGCTCGGCGTCGACGTCACCGAGATCGGCCTGTGCTCCACCGACCAGCTCTACTACGCCTCGGGCGCCCTCGGCCTGCCCGGCGCCATGTTCACCGCGTCGCACAACCCGGCCCGGTACAACGGCATCAAGATGTGCCGGGCGGGCGCGGCCCCCGTCGGCCAGGACACCGGCCTCGGCGACATCCGCGAACTCGTGGAGTCCTGGGCCGACTCGGGTGCCCCCGTCTCCGAGGCCGCTCCGGGGACGATCACCCGGCGCGACACACTGGAGGACTACGCGGCGTACCTGCGCGGCCTGGTCGACCTGACCTCCGTCCGCCCCCTGAAGGTCGTCGTCGACGCGGGGAACGGCATGGGCGGGCACACCGTGCCCACCGTCTTCGCCGGACTGCCCCTGGACCTCGTCCCGATGTACTTCGAGCTGGACGGCACGTTCCCGAACCACGAGGCCAACCCGCTCGACCCGAAGAACATCGTCGACCTGCAGAAGCGGGTGCGCGAGGAGGGCGCCGACCTCGGCCTCGCCTTCGACGGCGACGCCGACCGCTGCTTCGTGGTGGACGAGAACGGCGACCCCGTCTCACCGTCCGCGATCACCGCCCTCGTCGCCTCCCGCGAGCTGGCCAAGCACCCCGGCGGGACGGTCATCCACAACCTGATCACCTCCTGGTCGGTGCCGGAGGTCGTCCGGGAGAACGGCGGCGAGCCGGTCCGCACCCGCGTCGGCCACTCCTTCATCAAGGAGCAGATGGCCAGGACCGGCGCGATCTTCGGCGGCGAGCACTCCGCGCACTACTACTTCCGCGACTTCTGGAACGCGGACACGGGCATGCTGGCCGCGCTGCACGTCCTCGCCGCGCTCGGCGGCCAGGACGGCCCGCTCTCGGCCCTCGTCGCCCAGTACGACCGCTATGCCGGGTCCGGCGAGATCAACTCCACGGTGGACGACCAGACGGCCCGCCTCACCGCGATCCGGACGGCGTACGAGGGCCGCGAGGGCGTCACCCTCGACGAGCTGGACGGCCTGACCGTCACCGCCGGCGACTGGTGGTTCAACGTCCGCCCCTCCAACACCGAACCGCTGCTGCGTCTGAACGCGGAGGCCCGCGACGAGGCGACGATGGCGAAGGTGCGCGACGAGGTCCTGGAGATCATCAGAGCCTGACCCACCGGCTCCGCAGGGCGCGGGGCGGCACTCCGGAGGGGCGTCACCCGCCCCGCGGGACCCGCGGCGGGCGGGGGCGGACGGCCGGGGCCGCCCCCGCGCCGGGCAGATGTCTCCCACTCCCGCGCCCCCCTGCCCACGGCGGTACCCTGACCAGGCCGCATCCACCTGTTCGGAAGGACACCCCATGCCGCTCGAAGCCGGCCTCCTGGAGATCCTCGCCTGCCCGGCCTGCCACGCCCCGCTCACGGAGCAGGAGAGCGAACTGGTCTGCACCGGCCAGGACTGCGGCCTCGCCTACCCCGTCCGGGACGGCATCCCCGTACTGCTCGTCGACGAGGCCCGCCGCCCCGCGTAAAACGACGGACCGGTGCCACACCGGTGATCGGAGCTGTCGCCCCATGCTCGACGAAACGCTGCTCGACGACCCCGAAGCCCTCGCCCGCGCCGACCGCCGCGAACTGCTGCGCGGCGCCGCCGAGGCCGGAGCCCGGGTGCGCACCGCCGTCCGGCACGCCACCGAGGCGGGCATCCCGGACCTGAAGCCCGAGGGCCGCCCGCGCGGCGTCCTGATCGCCGGACCCGGCATGGCCGCCACCGGGGTCGCCGAATTCCTCGGCACCCTCGCCGGAGCGAGCTGCCCCGTCACCCGGCTCACCCCCGTGGGCGTCGCGCCCGCCGCGGGCGCGCTGCGCTGGGAACTCCCCGGCTGGGCCGGCTCCGTCGACCTGCTCCTGATCGCCACGCCCGACGGCTCGGAGCCCGGCCTCTCGCTCCTCGCCGAACAGGCCTACCGGCGCGGCTGCACCGTCGCCGCCGTCGCCCCGCCCCGTTCCGCGCTGACCGAGTCGGTCGACGGCACGCACGGCCTGTTCGTCCCGATGGCCACCGCCCCCTACGAGCCGACCGAGCCCCTGACGGCCTCCGCGCCCGGAGTCCTGTGGGCGCTGCTCACCCCGCTGCTCGCCCTCCTGGACCGCACCGGCCTGCTCTCCGCGCCGCCCGAGGCCCTCCAGAAGGTCGCCGACCGGCTCGACCAGGTCGCCGAACGCTGCGGCCCGGCCGTCGCCACGTACGGCAACCCCGCCAAGACGCTCGCCGCCGAACTGGCCGACGCGCTCCCGGTGGTCTGGACGGAAGGCGTCTCGGCGGGCCCCGCCGGCCGCCGCTTCACCGCAGCGCTCGCCGAGCTCGCGGGCCGCCCCGCCCTCACCGCCGAACTCCCCGAGGCCCTCGCCTCCCACAGCGTCCTGCTCGCCGGGGCACTCGCCGCCGGCGCCGACCCCGACGACTTCTTCCGCGACCGGGTCGAGGAGCAACAGGCCCTGCACGCACGCGTGGTGCTGCTGCGGGACCGCCCCATCGGCGGCCTCACCGCCGCCCCCGCCGCCCGGGAACTCGCCCTCGGCCACGACACGGCCATCAGCGAACTCGAACCCGAGGAGGGCAGCGAACTGGAGACCCTCGCGGAACTGATCGCCGTCACGGATTTCGCCGCCGTTTACCTGGCGCTCGCTTCGAGGGCCTGATCTTGAGCCACGCCTCCCGCCGCCCGGGGAGGCCCCGGCCGGCGCCCGCCGGGCTGCGTACGTACGGAGAAGAAGACAGAGCATGGACCGCCTCGACAACACCGTCCGCCCCTACGCCTGGGGTTCGACCACCGCCATCCCGCGGCTGCTCGGCGTCGAGCCGACCGGGGAGCCGCAGGCGGAGATGTGGATGGGCGCCCACCCCGGCGCTCCCTCGCGCACCCCACGCGGCCCCCTCGACCGGGTCGTCGAGGCGGACCCCGAGAGGGAGCTCGGCCCGGCGGCCGTCGCCCGGTTCGGCCCCCGCCTGCCGTTCCTGCTCAAGCTCCTCGCGGCCGGCGCCCCCCTCTCCCTCCAGGTGCACCCCGATCTCGCGCAGGCGAAAGCGGGCTTCGCGGACGAGGAGAGCCGCGGCATCCCGGTCGACGCGGGCCACCGCAACTACAAGGACGCCAACCACAAGCCCGAACTCATCTGCGCGCTCACCGAGTTCGACGGCCTGTGCGGCTTCCGCGCCCCCGAAGCGGCCGCCGAGCTGCTGGCCGGCCTGGACGTCGACTCCCTCAAGCCGTACGTCGACCTGCTGCGCGCCCACCCCGAAGAGGCCGCCCTGCGCGAGGTGCTGACGGCCGTACTCACCGCGGACCGCGAGGAGATGGCCCACACCGTCACCGAGGCCGCGGCCGCCTGCGACCGCCTCGGCGGCTCCTACGCCCCGTACGCGGCCATCGCCCACCACTACCCGGGCGACCCCGGCGTCATCGCGGCGATGCTCCTCAACCACGTCCGACTGCAGCCCGGCGAGGCCCTGTTCCTCGGCGCCGGCGTCCCGCACGCCTACCTCGAAGGACTCGGCGTCGAGATCATGGCAAACTCGGACAACGTCCTGCGCTGCGGCCTCACCCCCAAGCACGTCGACGTCCCCGAACTCCTGCGCGTGGTCCGCTTCGAGGCGGGCGACCCCGGCGTGCTGCGCCCGGAGGCCGCCCCGGACGGCGAGGAGGTCTACGAGACCCCCATCGACGAGTTCCGCCTCTCCCGGTACGTGCTGCCCGAGAGCACGGCCCCACACGACCTCACCCGGCCCACCCCGCAGATCCTGCTGTGCACGGCCGGTTCGGTACGGGCGGACGGGATCACGCTCTCCCCGGGCGAGTCCGTGTTCGTACCGGCGGGCGAAAAGGCCGAAGTGTCCGGACCCGGAACGGTCTTCAGGGCCACCGTCATCGCCTGATCGAGTTCGTGCGACGGGCTGACGGGCACTAGTCCGGGCGGGCTGCAACAATGGCCCATCGCAAAGGGCGGGCAAAGGCCCGGTGACTGGCAGAGGGCGAAGGGACACCCCGGACACATGAGCGCGTCAGGCGGCACCAAGGCGATCGTGGCGGCACTCGGCGCCAACCTAGCGATCGCGGCATCGAAGTTCGTGGCGTTCCTCTTCAGCGGCTCGTCCTCGATGCTCGCCGAGTCCGTGCACTCGCTCGCCGACTCCGGCAACCAGGCCCTGCTCCTGGTCGGCGGCAAGAAGGCCCAGCGCGAGGCGACCCCCCAGCACCCGTTCGGCTACGGCCGCGAGCGCTACATCTACGCCTTCCTCGTCTCGATCGTCCTGTTCTCGGTCGGCGGCATGTTCGCCCTCTACGAGGGCTACGAGAAGATCAAGCACCCGCACGAGCTGGAGCACTGGTACTGGCCGGTGGGCGTGCTGGTCTTCGCGATCATCGCCGAGAGCTTCTCCTTCCGCACCGCCATCAAGGAGTCCAACCCGCTGCGCGGCAAGGAGTCCTGGAAGTCGTTCATCCGCCACGCCAAGGCCCCCGAGCTGCCGGTCGTCCTGCTGGAGGACTTCGGCGCGCTGGTCGGCCTGGTCCTCGCGCTCGGCGGCGTGGGCCTGGCCCTGGCCACCGGTGACGGCGTCTGGGACGGCATCGGCACCCTGTGCATCGGCATCCTGCTCATCCTGATCGCGCTCGTGCTGGCGGTCGAGACGAAGTCCCTGCTGCTCGGCGAGTCCGCCGGCCTGGACGCCGTCAAGAAGATCGAGGCGTCCGTCGTCGACGGCGAGACCGTCACCGGCATCATCCACATGCGCACGCTCCACCTCGGCCCCGAGGAGCTCCTGGTCGCCGCCAAGATCGCGGTCCGGCACGACGAGACGGCCGCGGAGGTGGCCTCCGCGATCAACGCCGCCGAGGCCCGCGTACGCGAGGCGGTCCCGATCGCCCGCGTCATCTACCTGGAGCCGGACATCTACAGCGAGACCGAGGCCGCCAAGGGCCCGGACCGCGAGGCCTCGCCCGGCGGACCGGCGCAGGTCACCGAGCACTGACCCGGCGGCCGGTACACGCCCCGGCCACGCACACGACGACGGGCCCGCCTGACCCCAGGCGGGCCCGTCCGTGTCCGGCCTGTCCGGCCTGTCCGGCCTGTCCGGCCCCTCAGACCCGCACGGCCCACGGCGGCGCCGACGGGACCACCCGCCGCCGGGCCACGAGCGCGGCGATGCCGAACCCCAGCCCGGTGAGCGCCGGGACCAGCCCCGCCACCATCGCCACCACCGACACGACGAGCGGCGTACGGCCGTCGAGAACCCGGGCCTGTACGGCACCGGCGGGCACCGTCCCCCCCCCGTGGTCCTCCGGGAAGGAACGCGAGTCCCGGGCGTTCATCCGGTTGTCCCCGAGCAGGAACAACCGCCCCGGCAGCACCGTCACCTCGTACGGCCGATGCGTCCCGTCGGCGACGCCCTCCCGCACGTACGGCTCCTCCAGCGGCCCGCCGTTGACGGTGATCCGCTCCTCGGACGGCACTCCCGCGCCCGCAGAGGCTGGCGATCCCCGCCGGACACGCCGTCCGCGGGCCCGCACCGCCCGCCGACGGGCGCGACCGAGAGGCCCACGCCCCCGGGAGATCGGCCCGATGTGATCGGAGGCGGACTGGGGTCGCCCGGCCCACCGGTGTAGCTTGGTGACTGAGCCAGACGTCGCTGCTGATGGCGGTCGGGCGGCCCCGCGAGGGCCGGCCGAGGGAGAGAGGGCCTCCGACGGACTGCGCTGCGCGCACCGAGGCATGCCCGTGACCCGCTCGGGCAGGCGTGTGCCCGACGCCGCGCAGACCAGCCCTACCCACCTCGCCCCGATCCCGAGGAGCAGCTCCTTATGACCACTGTCGACAGCCGACAGGACTTCAAGGTCGCCGATCTCTCCCTGGCCGCGTTCGGCCGCAAGGAGATCACCCTGGCCGAGCACGAGATGCCCGGCCTCATGTCCATCCGCAAGGAGTACGCCGAGACGCAGCCCCTCGCGGGCGCCCGCGTCACCGGCTCCCTGCACATGACGGTGCAGACCGCCGTCCTCATCGAGACCCTGGTCGCCCTGGGCGCCGAGGTCCGCTGGGCCTCCTGCAACATCTTCTCCACCCAGGACCACGCCGCCGCCGCCATCGCGGTCGGCCCGAACGGCACGCCCGAGAACCCGCAGGGCGTCCCGGTCTTCGCCTGGAAGGGCGAGACCCTGGAGGAGTACTGGTGGTGCACGGAGCAGGCGCTGACCTGGCCGAACACCCCCAGCGGCGGCCCGAACATGATCCTGGACGACGGCGGTGACGCCACCCTCCTCGTCCACAAGGGCGTCGAGTACGAGAAGGACGGCAAGGTCCCCTCGGTCGACACCGCCGAGTCCGAGGAGCACCGCGCCGTCCTCGAACTGCTGCACCGCACCATCAGCGACGGCTCGCAGAAGTGGACCCAGCTCGCCTCGGAGATCCGCGGCGTGACCGAGGAGACCACGACCGGCGTCCACCGCCTGTACGAGATGCACCGCGACGGCACCCTGCTGTTCCCGGCGATCAACGTGAACGACGCCGTCACCAAGTCGAAGTTCGACAACAAGTACGGCTGCCGCCACTCCCTGATCGACGGCATCAACCGCGCCACCGACGTCCTCATCGGCGGCAAGACGGCCGTCGTCTGCGGCTACGGCGACGTGGGCAAGGGCTGCGCGGAGTCCCTGCGCGGCCAGGGCGCCCGCGTGATCATCACCGAGATCGACCCCATCTGCGCTCTCCAGGCGGCGATGGACGGCTACCAGGTCACCACCCTCGACGAGGTCGTCGAGCAGGCCGACATCTTCGTCACCACCACGGGCAACAAGGACATCATCATGGCCGCCGACATGGCCAAGATGAAGCACCAGGCGATCGTGGGCAACATCGGCCACTTCGACAACGAGATCGACATGGCCGGCCTCGCCCAGATCCCCGGCATCGTCAAGGACGAGGTCAAGCCGCAGGTCCACACCTGGACCTTCCCCGACGGCAAGGTCCTCATCGTCCTCTCCGAGGGCCGCCTGCTGAACCTGGGCAACGCGACCGGCCACCCGTCGTTCGTCATGTCCAACTCGTTCGCGGACCAGACGCTGGCCCAGATCGAGCTGTTCACCAAGCCCGACGAGTACCCGACCGACGTCTACGTGCTGCCGAAGCACCTCGACGAGAAGGTCGCCCGCCTCCACCTCGACGCGCTCGGCGTGAAGCTCACCAAGCTCCGCCCCGAGCAGGCCGCGTACATCGGCGTCGAGGTCGACGGCCCCTTCAAGTCGGACCACTACCGCTACTGAGCGCACACCTCAGCAGACGGTGAGCGCGTGGTGCACTGACGCGCCCACCGGCAGCAGGTCCCAGGCAGGCCCCCGCACCCCGGTGCCGGGGGCCTGCCCGTTGCCGGACCGAACCCGGAGAATCCAGGACCCCCATGCCCCGCGGCCGTTATTCGCTCCACGATCCGCACGATCACACCCCCCTCGCCGAAGAACACTTCCACTGCGCGCCCGGCCCCTCCGGCTGGCGCTACGTCTCGCAGCTCACCACCCCCGCCGGCGACCACGCCGGCTCCGTCGACCTCGCCCTCGACGACCTGGGCCGGCCCATCCGCCTCGAACTGCACGCCGCGAGCTGGCAGGTCCGCGGCGCGGCCCTCGACGGCGTCACCTGGGTCCGCACCGACCCCACCGGCACGGAGGCCACCGAGGGCAACGTCCGCGCCCACGCCTTCACCGGCACCTCACCGGCGTTCCTCGTCGCCACCGCACGTCTGCTGCGCCTCACCCCCGATGCCGCCGCCACCCGCGTTCGCCTGGTCGCCTTCACCGACCCGGTCCTCGCCCCCCGCACCCTCGACCAGTCCTGGGCCTTGATCTCGAGAGAAGCACACACCACTGACAACGGCCCCCTGATCGTGGACGCGTACCAGGTCACAGCCCTGGACACCGGCGAGCAGAACACCGTCCACATCGCGGGCGACGTGGTCCTCGCGGCACCCGGAATCGAGCTGGAACACCTGGAGACGCCCCCGTCGTCCTTCTCCTGACGCGGGCCTGGGACGAGCTGGTCAGGCCGGCGGCGCGAAGTTGGTCGAGGGCCGCCCGGACTCCGCGCCGGGCCGCTCGTCCCGCGGCTGCTCGGCCACGGGCGAGACCGGCCGCGGCGGGGACTGCGGCGGCTGCCGGTGATCGGGCACGGCCTGCTGTGGCTGCTCGTGCGCGGGGCCCGGCCGCCACGGCTGTCCCGCGCTCGCCGCCGCCGGGCCGGCCGCGCCGAAACCGCCGCCCGGTACCGGCGCCGGACCGACCGCCGCCGGGTACGCCCCGGGCCAGGCAGGACCGGGACCGAAACCAGGACCCGCCGCGACGGGACCGCCGCCCTGGCCGAACGTACGGCGCACCTCACGGGCCTGCCGCTCCTGCACCACCGCCGCCAGATAGGCGGCCGGCGGAACACCCTGCGGCGCCGGAGTGCCCGTGCACGCCGCGATGTCCCCGGCGAGCCGCTGAGCCATGGTCCAGCCGACCTGCGGGTCCAGCTGCTGCATCCGCGTCAGGTACTGGCGCACGGCGAGCCACAGCCCGTCCGGAACGGCGGACAGGTCCAGCCCGGAGAAACGTCCCGCCAGCCAGGGCGGCGGCGGAGGCACGAAGGAGGCGCGCCCCGTGGGCACCCGCTCCCGTACGACCAGCGTCCCCGCGAACACGTCACCGACCCGCCGGCCCCGCGCCGAGACGAGCGACGCGATGCACGCCACGACCCCCAACGTCATCAGGATCTCGACGACACCCACCGCGCCCCGCACGAGCGCGTGCCGGAACCGGATCGGCCCGCCGTCGTCCCGCACCACCCGAAGCCCGCAGGCCAGCTTCCCGAGCGAGCGCCCGTGGCTGAGCGTCTCGACGGCGATCGGCCCACCCACCAGCACCAGCAGGAACGTCGCGATCGACACCGCGACCTGCGCCGCCTCGTCCAGGCTCGCGGTGGAGATCACCAGCACGATGGACACCAGGATGTAGACGACCATCGCCACGATCAGGTCGAGCAACACCGCCAGCGCCCGGCTCGGCAGTTTCGCCGGGCGCAGCTCCAGCGCCACCGCCTCGCCCGTCACCAGATCACTCACGTGCGCCGTCCTTCCCCTGACCTGCCCCGAGAACCGCCAGTCTGCCAAGCTGAGGGCGCATCGCGCCGCGGTACGACAAGCTGACACGCAGTACGAGAGGACGAGGAGCAGCAGAACCGATGGACCTCGACGTCTTCGTGTCCACCCACCGTGCCGAGTGGGACCGCCTCGAAGCCCTGCTGAGCCGCCGCCGTCGCCTGAACGGCGCCGAGGCCGACGAGCTCGTCACTCTCTACCAACGCACCGCCACCCACCTCTCCCTGATCCAGTCCAGCGCCCCGGACCCCCAGCTGACCGGACGCCTGAGCCAACTCGTCGCACGCGCGCGCAGTGCCGTGACGGGAACCCGCCGTGCCTCGTGGCGCGACGTCACCCGCTTCCTGACGCACGGGTTCCCCGCCGCCGTCTACCGCTCCCGGCACTGGTGGGTCCCCACGGCCCTGCTCTCCACGGTGGTCGCGGCCCTCCTGGGGTGGTGGATCGCCACGCACCCCGAGGTCCAGTCCTCGATCGCCGCCCCCGACGAGCTGCGGCAGCTCACCCGTCCCGGTGGAGAGTACGAGACCTACTACTCCAGCCATCCGGCGGCGTCCTTCGCCGCCCAGGTCTGGACGAACAACGCCCAGGCCGCCGCGATGTGCCTGGTCCTCGGGGTGTTCCTGGGGCTCCCCGTCATCTGGATCCTCTTCCAGAACATGCTCAACCTGGGTGTCGGCATCGGCCTGATGTCGTCGGCCGGCCGCTTCGACACCTTCCTGGGCCTCATCCTTCCGCACGGCCTGCTGGAGCTGACCGCCGTCTTCGTCGCGGCCGGCACCGGCCTGCGCCTCGGTTGGACCCTGATCGACCCGGGCCCCCGGTCCCGTCGCATCGCCCTCGCCGAAGAGGGCCGCGCCGCCCTGGGCATGGCCATCGGCCTCGCCCTGGTCCTGTTCGTCTCCGGCGCCATCGAAGGCTTCGTCACGCCCTCGGGCCTGCCCACCTGGGCCCGAATAGGCATCGGCATCGTCGCCGAACTGGCCTTCCTCGCGTACGTCTATGTCCTGGGCGGACGCGCGGCCCGCTCGGGCGAAACGGGTGACGTGGAGGAAGCCGAACGCAGCGCGACCGTGCCGACCGCCGCCTGATGTGCGTTCGGCCCCGCTGAGCTGCTAGTCTCCTCTTCGCCCCAAGGGACCTGTTGACACGGGACCTACGGGGAGGTAGATTCGAACAGTTGCCTAGAACTGGACACGTCCGGTGGCAACCGCTAGTTTCTAGCTGCTTCCGGAGACAATCGATTCACTCGATTACGGGGAAGCCACTTCTGACGATTCAGAGAAATTGCAGCCGGTCAGTCCGGCCGAAAACTTCTGATAAAGTCGGAGTCGCCGGAAAGGGAAACGCGAAAGCGGAAACCTGGAAAGCACCGAGGAAATCGGAACCGGAAACGGTCTGATAGAGTCGGAAACGCAAGACCGAAGGGAAGCGCCCGGAGGAAAGCCCGAGAGGGTGAGTACAAAGGAAGCGTCCGTT